>CAXTMA010000055.1:0-10559 GCA_964245015.1 uncultured Beijerinckiaceae bacterium
GACGCGCGAATCAGCGATGGATCCAACCGGTTCCAATCAACTTGCCAAAGTAGTGATAGGATCACGAGTCGTCTACCACGTCACCGGAACATGCCCTAGCTCTGCTTCGAACGGTCGCGAAACGCTGGCAAGTGTCGCGTAGATGTCGGCAAGCGGGCACTCGGTACGAGGGCCGTTGCTTTGCCGCAGTCGCTAGAGCGCGATCAGTTCGGCCCTTTCCACTGTCCACCGCCTGCACGGCGGTCGGAACAGGAAACGGGTCCATTTGCGCGAGACAGGAGTCGTCGTGAAGATCCAAGCCATTTTGTTGAGCGCCGCGATGTGCGCCGCAAACATCACCTCAGCCGGCGCGACCACCGTCCGCCACGCCTGGGTCGCGTTGGATCAGCCGCTCACGGCGCCGATGATGCCCAGCTACACCAAGAAACGCCACAAGCACGTCTACTATGGTATCGGCGGATCCAAGCATCAGACGGCCACCGGTGGCCCCGCAGGTGGCATCACCAGCCGCCAGTGACACGTTCCGCAGGTGTTCACGCTGGACTACCATGAGGACGGGCGTCGCGCCGATCCGACCAACGGTTGGTCGGACGGCCGCGCCCCTTCGGACCTGAAGCCCGGCAGCACCGCGGACACACGACCGCGCGGAGAAGGTGCCGGTCCACGGCGACTGCATCGGGTGGCGCGCGTTCTGACGATGCCCGACGACGGCATGGCGCCGGTGGAGCAGTTGATCGCTTCGGCACGGCGGCGGCTCGTCGTCAAGATGTTCACCTTCGACCAGCCGCAACTGGTCGAGGCCGTGCTCGCGGCGCGCCGGCGCGGGGTCTCGACATCCGTTCTCCTCAATCCGGCCAAGGTCAACGGCTTGCGGCTCAACGACGCCACCTTCAAGTCCTTCGACGAGGGGGGTGTGGACGTGCGTTGGAGCAACCCCGCCTTCCTCGTCACCCATGAGAAGTCCGTCGTCGTCGACGACGCGACGGCGCTGATTGCGACCTTCAACTTCTCGGAGAAGTACTTCTCCCGGACGAGGGACTACGGCGTCCTGGTCGAGGACGCCGCCGCCATTGCCGAAATCAACGCGTGCTTCGACGCCGACCGCGCAAGGGCACCCTTCCCCACCGTCGGCGCGCCGTTCGCGGACTATGGCCCACTGGTGTGGAGCGTTCTCAACGCGCGACGCGGCATGGCCGACCTCATCGACGGCGCCCGGAAGCGCCTTCTGATCCAGCATCCCAAGTTCAACGATCCGGCGATCCTCGACCGCGTGTTGGCCGCGGTCGGTCGCGGGGTCCGCGTCAAGTACCTTTGCGGAGGACACCACGGTATCGAGGAGTGGGACCTGATGGCCAATCTGAGCAGCCAACGCATCCTCGCGCGGGAAGGGGCGCGCCTGCGGAGGCAGCATCACCTGCGCTGCCACGCCAAGCTCCTGGTCGCGGACGACGAGGTGGCGCTGCTGGGTTCCATGAACATCGACACCCAAGCCTTCGATCGCCGCCGCGAACTGGGGGTCGTTTTGGACGAAAGAGTCGTCGTCGACCGATTGGTCGAGCAGTTCAAGCGGGATTGGCGCGACGCCAAACACTACAAGCCCGCGAACCCGCTGCGGCCCGCGTTGAAGGAGCGCCTCTCCGTTCTTCCGGACGATGCTTGCGGGGACGATCCTGCACTCAGCCATGAGTGAACGGGAACGCCTCGGCGACGTCGGGGGCTGGCGGACGATCGATCCGGGCGCGCCGCGGCACGGGACCCGGATCCGTGAAATCCTCCGCCTCGCATGGACGTTCAACGTCGTGTCGCTCGAAAGCTTCGGCGGAGGACTCGGCGCCTGGATCCGCCAACTCGTCGTGGTCGAGAAGCGTTGGCTGAGCGAAGAGGAGTACCTGAGCGCCGCCACGCTCTGCCAAGTGCTGCCCGGCGCCAACCAGCTCAACATGGCGGTGTTCGTCGGCACACGCCGCGAGGGCGCCCCAGGCGCCGTCGCCGCTGTCTGCGGCCTGGTCGTCCTCCCGGCGCTCCTCGCCGTTTCGCTGGGCGGAGCGCTCGAAATCGTGAGGAGCGTCGCGCCCCTGAAGCACGCGCTCGCGGGCATGGCGGCGGCGTCCGCGGGCTTGGCGCTCTCCGTCGCCGCGCGCCAAGGCCGCCATCTGCTCGCCAGCCCGTTCCCGATCCTGCTGGCCGCATCGACGATGCTGCTGGTGCTCGCCTTCCGCGTGCCCCTTTGGGCGACGCTGCCGGTGTGCGGCGTGCCGGGCTGCTGGTGGGCTTGGAGGAGCGGCCGCCGATGAGCCGATCGCCGCACATCGCCCAGGTGTTCGCCGTCAGTTCGCTGCTATCGTTCGGCGGCACCAATGCCGTCGTGCCATACCTGCGGCGCGAGGTGGTGGTCGACAACGCCTGGGTGACGGATACCGGTTTCGCGGAGGCCTACGCCCTGGCTCAGGTGACACCCGGCCCGAGCACCACGATCGTCACGCTGCTCGGCTACCAAGCGGGCGGTACTACGGGTGCCCTGGTCGCCACGGTCGCGATGATACTTCCTTCCTGCGCGCTCGCCTTCGCGTGCGCCCGTCTGTGGCAGCGCACCGGCGCAGCCGCATGGCACAAGGTCCTTGAAAGGGGTTTGGAACCCGTTGGCGTCGGACTGATCGGGTCCGCCGGCATCGTGCTCGCCCGTGCGGTCGACCACGGCGCGTCCGCTTGGCTCATCACGGTGGCGGCCTGCGCGGCGCTGGCCACCACCGAAGTCCATCCGCTGCTCATCATCACGATGGGCGGCCTCGCGGGCCTAGTCGGGCCATGACACCTGCCACGGGCATCCAGTCGCGAGCGCTTAGAAGGCAAACCATCGGTTGCTCCCCATCTCTCTCCTGACCAGACTCCATCACGATGAACTCGTCGGCGTACTGGTCATCCGTTCCCTAAGCAATGTCGACGGTCGAACCTGTCGAGATGCAAGTCCGCTGAAGTACCGCGAGAGTGACGCATGACAAAGATCTTTGGCCGAGCCACTGGTCACTGCCACCATTCGGCTGCGGAAATTGACGGTCCCCGCGTTCGGCAAGGCCGGCGCCGATGGGACGGACGCGGCGACGATCTTGCCGCTCCATGTTGACGAGGGACTGTGAAGGCGCGGAAGAGCCTCGCCGATCGACTGCGTGAGAACCTCGATCCGCAAGCCGGATCGACCTGTCGCCCGTGCGGCGCGATTAGGATGTCCACACCCTGAAGGTCGAGCTCGTCCATCAGCGGCGATGGACCACCCGGGACGAGGCTCGACGCGACCTGTTCGCCTACGTCGAGAGCTACTATAATCTGCAGCGCATCCACTCGGCTAACGGCTGTATCACGCCCGAACAAGCCGAGCGGATAGCGAGCTAAACCCCGTGTCCACGAAATAAGGGAGGATCACAGTCCCAACGACGTTCCGCTATCAGACAGCTAAGTCAGGCCGGCTGGCGTGATCCGACGCAGTTTTTCTGACAGACGCCGCGACGCAGATAATCCCGCGGTGCCGCCCCAATCCGGATCGGGTCCGTGGGTGGCCCGACTTGTTTGAAGGGAGCTTGGCAGCTCAGCGCTTGCCTCTGTCGTCGCCGTCCCGCATCTCGCCCCTCGGCTCTTGCACGAAGGCCTCGAGGAACCATAGCTGCTTGTCGACCGCGCGCGAGATCTCCGTGAACAGGTCGGCCGTGTCGGGTTCGCCGGCCTCGTCGGCGCCGTGGATGCCCTCGCGCACCGCATTCGCGTAAACGGCGTAGCGGTCCGTCAGCGCGGCGAGATGGTCGCCGATTTTGTAGATGTCCATGGGATAGGCGGCCAGCTTCGACCCAGCCGCGATCGCCTGCGTGGTGCCGCGCGCGGTGCCGCCGAGCTGCACGATGCGCTCGGCCACCTTGTCATTGAGGTCGTCCAACTGATCGCGGAAGCCGTCGAGCATCATGTGGATGCCGATGAACTCCGGCCCCTTCAGATCCCAGTGCGCCTGCTTGATGACCAGGGCGAGGTCAAGGCCGTCGACGAGCCTGGATTGGAGCGTTTGCAGGGCGAACTGCTTGGCCTTGCCGTCAGTGGCATTGCGCGTGCGATGCATTTTGATGGCGACCTCTGCCGGCATGGACGTGCTCATTGGATCATTGCTCCGTGGGTGTTGACGCTAGAGCATCGGACCCGATACCGGATCCGATGCTCTATTTCTGTGTGCCGCATCGGAGTTATCCGAAAACCGCTGCGTACCTTTCGGTCCGATGTTCTAGTGTTCGACCGACCTTGGTTCCGCGCCACGCGCCATGGCCGTCACCGTGGAGATGGCGGAGGCGGCCCTCCGGCGCCGAGTCACAAAGCCAAGTCGGTCCGGGAAGCTAGACGCTCCAATGCCGCTCAGGCAGACATCTACTCATCCTATGACGGACACTCACAGGATGGGGCAGGGATCGAATGAAACCCGCCATCGGCATGCGGTTGCCAATGCCGCACGCAGCCGATTGAGGCGCGTTTCCGAGACGGTCGCATCCGAACCCATGTCTCTGATCGAAAAACGGAACGGCGCGGTGCCTCGCCCCTGTGACCCGCGCCAGGAGGTCGCTCAACGACGAGCGCCTCAACCGATGGGACCACGTCATCGAAAAGCGCTTCGGCGCCGGCGTCCATTTCCGACAACGACCGCGCGTGGCCTTCCACGCCGACGAGGCTGGGAGGCGGCCTCATAGGATCAGAAGACGTCTGCCTGACCAGTCCGCGGCCACCTAGCCGAGCGGATGTCGGGCTGCGACGTCATCCTCTTCACGGCCGGTGCGGGCAGCGCCGACGATAACGCGATGACGGAAGCGATCGACGGCGACGGGTTGACCAAGTCGATCGCCGCCGCGAAGCTGTCCGGCGTACGGCGCTTCATCCTCATATCTGTGTTCCCCGAGGAGGGAGGCGGACGAGCCGTGGACGAGGGTCTCGAGCATTACGTCGCGGTGAAGAAGCGGACCGACGTTGAGCTCGCGCGGACGGATCTGGATTGGGTTCATCCTGCGCCCGTCCTCGTTGAAGGACGATCCGGGCGTCGGAACGGTGGACCTCGAACCCGCGCAGTTCCATACCGATCTGCGTCGGGAAGACGTGGCGGCTACGATCGCGGAGTTGGTGCACGTGCCGGCCGTTCGGCGGAAGACCTGGAGCTCACCGGAGGCCCCACACTGATCCGGCAGGCAGCGGCGGCACTGGCCGATGGATGAGTCGCCTTCCGTCGTCCTTCGGGCAACCTGCTCCGAAGGGATGCGATCAGGCAATCATCCTACTGTAGCCCGACCTCCGCCGACACCGTGTAAGCAAATCGGCGGTGGATCTTGTCGTGGTCGCGGACGCGCTCCGGATCGCCCGGTGGGGAGGTCGCGACGGCGCCGGACAGCCCCGCCTCGACGCGTGGACGTTGGCGTCATGGCTCGGCCGCGATTGTTGCCGTGGGTGTGACGCGAAACGGTGGAACCATAACTGCGGAGGAAGGCGCTTGCGGTGGAGTGGAGCGACATAAGATTGTTCCGGCTGGTCGCCAGGTGCGGCCAACTGGCCGGCGCCTCGCGCCTGCTCGGCATGGACCATTCGACCATCAGCCGGCGGATCGGACGGCGGAGGAGGACTTGGGCATCGCCCTGCTCGCCCATGTCGGCCGTAGACTCAGCCTGAACGAGGAAGGCGACAAGCTCCTCGCCGCGGCGGAGAAGCACCAGTCCCGGGGCGTCTTCAGGCCTACTGGCAAATGGGTTTGCTGACTTTGGCAGTCCAGCGCGGCGATGCACGAAGTGGCGGGAGCTGGCGATCCGCATGCTGGGACTCGGCGTCATAGGATCGGAAGACGTCTGCCTGGCCGCGGTTCGCGGTCGTAGCGTGCGGTCGGGAGCCAAACGGCGCGCAGGCGGGGCGACCGGCCGGCGCCCCGCGACGGACGCCGCGCCGATCAGGCGGACGAGGCCAAACCGGTCAGGGTGCATGCATGAGAACCGTCAAGGTGAATGGGCAGATTCATGAAGTCGACCTGCCCGACGACATGCCGCTCCTTTGGGTGCTTCGGGACGTCCTCGGTCTGACCGGCACGAAGTTCGGTTGCGGCATCGCCCAGTGCGGCGCGTGCACGGTGCACATCGACGGTCAGGCGGCCCGTTCATGCCAACTGCCGTTGGATGCCGTCGGCGGGGCCGAGATCACCACCGTCGAGGCCGTCGGCCAAGGCGGCGCGGGAGCGAAGGTCCAGAAGGCCTGGCTCGAGCGCGAGGTCGTGCAGTGCGGCTACTGCCAGCCGGGACAGATCATGTCGGCTGCCGCGCTCCTGGCCGAGCATCCCTGCCCCACCGATGCCCAGATCGACTCCGCGATGGCGGGCAACATCTGCCGCTGCGGGACCTACGTCCGCATTCGCGAGGCGATCAAGCTCGCGTCGCTGGCCTGAAAGGCGCAACCCCGATGGTGAGGGCATGAACGACGCCGGCGTTTCCCGACGGTTCTTCCTGCGGGTGTCCGCCGCGGGGGCCGGAAGCCTCGTGATCGGCTTCACCCTGCCCCTTCCGACGGTGGGCGCGGCGATGGCGGTCGGCGCCGAATGGGTGCCGAACGCCTTCTTCCGGCTGGACCGGAAGGGCGCGGCGACGCTGACGATACCCCAGGTCGAGATGGGCCAGGGCACGTACACGTCGTTGTCCCAACTGATCGCTGAGGAGATGGACCTGCCTCTCGCGCGCGTGACCCTCGAGCATGCTCCCGTCGATGCGGCGAAGTACTCCAACGGCGTGCTGAAGGAACAGATCACCGGAGGCTCGACCTCCATCAGGGCCTTCTGGCCGGTGATGCGCGAGGCCGGCGCGAGCGCGCGCAACGTCCTCCTGCAGGCCGCCGCCGAACGGCTCGGCGTGGCCGCCTCCTCCTTGCGCACGGAGGACGGGGAGGTGATCGGGCCTGGCGGCCGCGTCGCATACGGCGATCTCGTGGACGATGCCGTCCGGTTCCAGCCCAAAGACGTCCAACTGAAGAAGCCGGGCGCTTGGACGCTGATCGGGACCAGGGTCAAGCGGCTCGATACGCCCGACAAGGTCACGGGCCGGACCGTCTATGGCATCGACGCTCGACCGCCTGGCGTGAGGGTCGCGACCCTGCGGTTCTCGCCCGTGCTGGGCGGCAAGGTCCGCAGCGTCGACCGCTCGCGGGCGGAGAAGATCAGGGGCGTCACCGACATCGTGGTCCTCGACGACCTCGTCGCCGTGGCGGGGAATCACATGTGGGCGGCCAAGCAGGGCTTGGAGGCGCTCGACGTCGAGTGGGACGACGGCGCCAACGGCCAAGTCGACTCGGACGCCCTCTGGGCTAAGCTGCGGGCCGACGCGGAGGCGGACGGCCTGCTGGTGCAGCGGATCGGCGGCGGCGCGCCCGAGCCCGGCAGCGTCGCGCTCGAAGCAACCTACGAGCTCCCGCTCCTCGCCCACGCGCCGCTGGAACCGATGAACTGCACGGTCCACGTCCGCCCCGACGGCTGCGACGTGTGGGTCGGCATCCAGGTCGTCGGCAGAGCGCAGGCGGCGGCGGCGAAGGAAAGCGGCCTGCCTATCGAGCGCGTGACCATCCACAACCACTACATCGGCGGCGGCTTCGGCCGCCGGCTGGAGGCCGACATGGTGGCGACGGCGACCCGGATCGCCAAGCACGTCGACGCGCCGGTCAAGGTGGTGTGGACGCGCGAGGAGGACATCCGCCACAACATGATGCGGCCCATGTACCACAACAAGCTGTCGGCGCGGCTGGCGGACGGCAGGCCGACGGCCTGGTCGCACAAGATCGCCGGCTCGTCCGTAATGGCGCGCTTCGCGGCGTCGGCGCTGAAGGATGGCGTCGATTCCGATTCCGTCGACGGCGCGCTCGAACTCGCCTACGACATCCCAGACAGGACGCTCCGCTACGTCCGCAGCGAGCCTCCGGCCGTGCAGACCGCATTCTGGCGCGGCGTCGGACCCAACAACAACATCTTCTCCATCGAGAGCTTCATGGATAGGCTGGCGAAGGCAGCCGGCGTCGATCCCCTGACGTTCCGCCGTTCGTTGCTCCACCGCAACGCGCGCGCCCGGGCCGTGCTCGACCTCGCGGCCGCCAAGGCGGACTGGGGCGATCCCCTGCCCGCCCGGTCGGGTCGCGGCATCTCGCTGCAGTCAGCGTTCAAGAGCTTCGTCGCCACGATCGCCGCGGTCCGGGTCGCGGACGACGGCCACGTCACCGTGGAGCGGATGACCACCGCCATCGACTGCGGGACGATCATCAACCCGGACACCGTCGAGGCGCAGATCCAGGGCGGCCTGGTGTTCGGCCTCACCGCGGCGCTCTACGGCAACATCACCCTGGAGCGCGGGCGCGTGCAGCAGGGCAACTTCAACGACTACCGCATGCTGCGCATCGACGAGATGCCGAAGATCGACGTCCACCTGACGCCGAGCGGGGAGGATCCCGGCGGCGTCGGCGAACCGGGCACCGCGTCCGTCATGGCCGCCGTGAACAACGCAATCTTCGCCGCCACCGGCGTGCAGCTCGACCGCATGCCGGTCAACGAACAAAGGCTACGGCTGCGGAGGCTCGCATGAAGTGGCGGCTACTCTCCATCGCGGTGGGCTGCGCAGGCCTGGGGGCACTCGCCTTCATGGCTTGGCTGCTCACGGCGCCCGGCGCGATCGGCTTCGCCGCCGGCCGCCGCGTCGTCCTCGCCGACTACAAGGGCCCGCCGGTCACGGGCGTCCCGGACGCGCTCCGGTCGGCGAGCCTCGTCGAGCGGGGCGCCTACCTGACCCGGGCGGCCGATTGCGAGGCCTGCCACACCGCCAAGGGCGGCAAGCCGTGGGCCGGCGGCCGCGCCTTCACCCTGCCGTTCGGCACGATGTACTCTCCCAACATCACGCCCGATGTCAGCACGGGGATCGGCCGTTACTCCGACGCCGACTTCCTCCGGGCCGTGCACGACGGCGTCGCGCCGGGCGGCAAGCGCCTCTACCCCGCATTCCCCTACACCTCCTACACCCTGCTTGCCGACGAGGACGTGCTGGCCATCAAGGCCTTCCTGTTCTCGCTGAAGCCGGTCCGCAACCACGTCGCGGCGAACACCCTCGCCTTCCCGTTCAACCAGCGCTGGCTGATGGCGATCTGGTCGACGATGTTCAACCCGGACAAGCGCTTCGAACCGATCCCGGAGCGTGGGCGCGAATGGAATCGCGGCGCCTACCTCGTAGAGGCGGCCGAGCACTGCGGGGAGTGCCACACGCCGCGCAACCTGATGCAGGCGGTCGACAACCGGAGGAAGTTCGCCGGCGCCGCCGTGGACGGCTGGCGCGCCTACGACATCACGCCCGACAAGCCGGGCGGCCTCGGCGACTGGAGCGACGCCGGCCTCGCGCAGTACCTCGCCAACGGCCATTCGGAAGGCCACGG
The DNA here is from genome assembly GCA_964245015.1 of uncultured Beijerinckiaceae bacterium. Lineage (GTDB taxonomy): Bacteria > Pseudomonadota > Alphaproteobacteria > Rhizobiales > Beijerinckiaceae > RH-AL1. The sequence continues at coordinate 9,448 of CAXTMA010000055.1, forward strand.
CGGCGCGGGCGGACCGATGGGGGAGGCGATCGATTACAGCCTGGCCGGCTTGGCGCCGGACGACATCGGGGCGATGGTGGTCTACCTGCGCAGCGTGCCGCGCGCAGGCAACCACGACCTGCCCGCCGGCTTGGCGCTGCCGCCGCGTACACCTCCGGAGGAGGTTGCGGCCGACGACAGGGCCGGCAAGCGCATCTTCGAGAGCGCCTGCGCCGGTTGCCACGCCTGGACCGGCAAGGGAGCCCTGCGCCCCGCCGCGGCCCTGACCGGGGACCGGGCCGTCAACGACGCGAGCGGGATGAACGTGGTGCAAACCATCCTGTCCGGCCGGGTCGAGTCTCCCGCCGCATCCCGAGCGATGATGCCGGCCTTCGGCGCGGGCTACAGCGACGAGGAGATCGCCTCTGTGACGAACTACGTGACAGGACGCTTCGGAAGCAGGTCGTCCGTCCGTCCGTCCGACGTGAGGGAAGCCAGGCGCTTCACCCATTGAGCCGGGGTTCGGATGACAGCACCGACGGCCGGTACCGTGAGAACTTCCGCGCGCGGCGAAGCGCTTAAAGTGGCCGCTGCGCGATCCATTGAGCGCGCCGCTGGATCCCTGAAGGGCGCCTTTGGACCCTGACGCGCCGGACAAGCTCAACGGCGATCACGCCGGTTTCGTCCAGATCACCGCGATCCGCCTCAGGATCGAGCACTTCATCGGCAGGGTCCGACTGGTAGCCAGCAACATAGGATCACGGCACGCCTCACTCGGTTTCGAAGTCAGGGCTATGGACGCCGGGGAGTGCCCCGATGCCCCAAGGTCCAACCGACGAAGAGCCTCACGTTGATGTGCCGCGAATGGTCGTTGGCGACCGCGCATGACCGGCGTCGCTCCAGAACTCATCCCTCCCAACCGAGCGATCCGGCGACGACGGCCGGGATCGAAGCCGCGCCTACGCCGGACGCGAGCCATGATCCCTCCCGGCACGGTCTGGTTCGCGTTCCGCACGTGGGTCGCGCTCGCGTTCGCCTACTACGCGGCCTTTTTCCTCGAACTGGATGGCGCGTCGAGCGCGGGCGTGTGCGTGCTCATCCTGGCGCAGCCGCAGCAAGGCATGGTGCTATCC
>CAXTMA010000055.1:10659-18673 GCA_964245015.1 uncultured Beijerinckiaceae bacterium
TCCGCGACTTCCGCTCCTACGCCTGCATCTTGGCGGGATACACGATCGCCATCATCTCGGTGGCCAACATCGACACGCCAGCGGACGTCTTCTACACGGCGGTCAATCGAGTGGCCGCCATCGCGCTCGGCATCGCCGCTATCGCGCTCACCAACATGGTCCTGAGGACGCCGGAGGCATCGCGCCCGCTGATCGCCAAGCTGCGCGTGGCAACGGCCGACGTGGTCGCCCTGGCTCTCGATGCGCTGGACCGTCGCTGTCAGCCCGACGCCTCGACCTGCGTCGACCTGAGCGCCCGGCTGATGCCGTTGCGGGGCGAGATCACCTTCGCGACGCCCGAAAAGCCGAACGGCCGCGCGCGGGCGGCGGGCGGGCGCAGCGCTTTGTTGGCCCTCTTCGAAGCGATCTCCGCCATCCAGGCGGTCGGCGTCGGCCTCGCCCGACTCGACCGGCCCTCGGAGATGGTGGATGAGGCCGTCGCGCTCGCGCGCGAGGCCTTGCGATTGCAGTCCCCGGAAAAACGCCTCCCCGCGCTGCAGGCGGCGGCTTGCGCGGCGCTCGTCGCGGACCGACTCGCAATCGAAGAGGCCTTCGTCCTCGACCGCCTGATGTTCCTGATCGAGACCATGGGCCTGCTCCGGGACGGGCTGCGGGCTCTACGATGCGGCTGGTGGCCGTGTCGAAACGTCGGCGTCCCCGTGCACGTCGACTGGGTCGCCGTGCTCCTGAACGCCGCGCGCGTGCTGGTGGTTGTGGGCGTCGCCGGCGCGATCGGAACAACCCCGCCCTCACCTGCGTCGTCGTCCACGAACCCGAAGGGATTGGTCAGGAGGCGATGAATGATGGACGCCATCGCCGATCGGATCGCCACGGCATCCGCTCATCGCGACGTTCAGGACGGAACGACACTGCCGACGCGGCTGCCGGTCGGCGGGAGCAAGGCGCAATGGTCCGTTCCCATGTCCAATGTCATTCCGATGTCGATGGCGAGTTGAAGGTCCGATGGAGAGCGTCCTGATTTTCTATGGCTCATACCGGTCCGACCGGCAGGGCATCCGCCTCGCGGAGTACCTCGTGCGCGCCTTCGCCGCCCGCGGCGCCCGCCCCGAGATCGTCGACGCGAAGGCAGTCGGTCTGCCGATGCTCGACCGCATGTACAAGGAGCATCCCGCGGGCACCGCGCCGCCGGCGATGGAGACGCTGGCGGGCAAGATCAGGAGCGCCGACGCCTTCGTGTTCGTGGCAGGCGAGTACAATTGGAGCGTCCAGCCCGGCTTGAAGAACCTGACCGACCACTTCCTGGAGGAATGGTTCTGGCGCCCGGCGGCGCTCGCCAGCTACTCGGCGGGACGCGTCGCCGGGGTGCGCTCGTCGGTCGCCTGGCACGGCATCCTATCGGAGATGGGCACCGTCGTGGTGTCGAGCACGCTGGCGGTCGGTAACATCGGGGAGTCGCTCGACGCTTCGGCCCGACCCACCGGCGAGGGCGGCGCCGCGCTCGAACGCGCCTTCCCACGCTTCGCCGACGACCCCGCCTGGTGGGCCGAGGCCGCGAGGGCGCAGCGGGCGCGCGTCACGCCGCCGTACTGAAGCGCCGCGTGTCGGCTACTCCCGGATCGACGGGCATGCGCCGGCACCGGCTTCGCCGGTCCGACACCGAGATGGCAATGGCACCTCGGTGTCCGTCGGGGCATGTCAGACTGAACGGCCATCGAGTCCGACGTGCACCAGACCGTTCCCAGCGTCGTCCGGTGCGGTGCACGCGGTGCCGATGGGGAAACCTACGGCGCGACAAACATGATGTCGGCACCGTTCCATCGCGGCAATGCACGCCGGCAGGCTGCGGATCGAGAACGGGAACGCGTCCACTCATGCGCGTGGGGTCGGAAGCGGCGGGCGACCTCGCAGCCGCAGCGTCCCCGATCCCCTTGATCGTGTCCCACAACATCCCGGGGAATGCCCGCAAGCATGTCGTCCTAGGGAAGCATCCCGATCCTAGGATCGCTGATCCTAGGATCGGGATGCTTCTGGTTGGCGTTTTCCCATGCGAGTAAACAATCACGGACGCCGTCGCCCAGGTGAAGAGGATGGACGTGGTCCGATGTTGATAGGCGAGAATTTCACAAATCGAAGTGTCTTCGGATCTCCCAGCGCCGATGGCGGAGCAGGTAGTCGCCGATTAGCGACATCCGGCGGGGTGGGCGATCCGCGCGCCGCCCAGGTGGACCCGAGCGGCTGCGGAGCGCCGGTTCGCATCGCAACCCAATCTGAGCTGCCGCCTCCCCGACACGCCGCGTTTGGCGGGCGTCAAGACGGCGCCGACGCGACGAACGCGCCTGACGGTCCGTACGCGGGGCGCCCCATCGTTGGCCGACGCCGACTTCGTGACCATGGTGGAGGTGGTCGTGCCCAACCACGGCGAGCCGACCGCGTGACCGTCCATCGCGCCGCCGCTGAACGAACCTGAACGCAAGGAGAACCCCATGACACGCTCGCAAGCGGCCGAGGCCCGCCACGGCTTGGACCTTCTCGACCAACCCATCCTCAACCGGGGCACAGCTTATACCGAGGCGGAACGCAGAGAGAACGGCCTTGAAGGCCTGCTGCCCCCTGCCGTCGAAACCATCGAGCGGCAGCTCGAACGGGTGGTGGGCCACCTCGAGAAGAAGCCCAACGACCTCGAACGCTACATCTACCTCGTCGGCCTCTGCGACCGCAACGAGACGCTGTTCTACAAGACGCTGATGAGCGATCCGGCGCGTTTCGTGCCGATCGTCTACGACCCCACCATCGCCGACGCCTGCCTGCAGTTCGGGCACATCTATCGCCGGGCGCGAGGCATGTACGTCACCAAGCAGATGAAGGGCCGGATGGCCGAAGTGCTGCGCAACTGGCCGGTCCAGGACATCCGCTTCATCTGCGTGTCGACGGGCGGCCGCATCCTCGGGCTGGGCGACATCGGCGCCAACGGGATGGGCATCCCGATCGGCAAGCTGCAGCTCTACACCGCTTGCGCCGCCGTGCCGCCGGACTGCTGCCTGCCGGTGCTGTTCGACATCGGCACCACCAACGCCGCGTTGCGCGCCGACCCGCTCTACCTCGGCCTGCGCGAAGAACCTCCCGCGACCGAGGCGGAGGTCGACGCGCTCGCCGACGAGTTCGTCGCCGCCGCCAACGAGGTGTTCTCGGGCGTGTGCGTGCACTTCGAGGACTGGAAGGGCACCGACGCCATTCGCCTGCTGTCGCGCTACGCCGACAAGCACCTCGTCTACAACGACGACATCCAGGGCACGGCGTCGGTGACCCTCGCCGGGCTGATCACCGCGCTGCAGATCAAGAACGAGGCGTTGAAGGACCAGCGCGTGTTCTTCCTGGGCGCCGGCTCGGCGGGCATCGGCATCGGCAACATGATCGTCGAGGCGATGGTCGACGAGGGGCTGGAACGCGCCGAAGCCGAGAAGCGGATCTCGCTGTTCGACGTCGACGGCTTGATCGAGCCGTCGCGGCATGACCTTTCGCCCTCGCAGAAGAGGTACGCGCACGAGGGCGACAGGGCGACGAGGGATCTCGCCGAAGCGATCGAGGCGAAGAAGCCGACGATCCTGATCGGCGTCAGCACCACCGGGGGGGCCTTCACCGAGCAGGTGGTGAGGACGATGGCCAAGCACGTCGAGCGGCCGGTCATCTTCCCGCTGTCCAACCCGACCGACAAGGCCGAGTGCACGCCGGAGCAGGCCTACGGTTGGACGGACGGAAAGGCGCTGGTCGCCTGCGGCGTGCAGTTCCCCGACGTCGCCATCAACGGCAAAACCTTTCTGCCGGGGCAGGCGAACAACTTCTACATCTTCCCCGCCGTCGGCCTCGCCGTCTACGCCACCAAGCCCAAGCGCATCACCGACAAGATGTTCATCATCGCGGCGAAGACGTCCGCCGACCAGGTGAGCCAGGCCGACCGCGACAAGGGCATGCTGTTCCCCAAGCAGTCCGACATACTGGAGGTGGAACTGACGACCGCGACCCGTTTGGCGGAGTACATCTTCGACGCCGGCGAGGCCTCGGTGGAGCGGCCGCGGGACATCCGTGCCTGGATCGAAGGCCTCACCTACAAGCCGGAGTACCGCTGACAAGGGATGCCGGATGACGATGGCCGCATAGCCCCGTCATGGAGCCGATCCCAGGACTCGGTCGCGCATGACTTGGCCAAGCCTGCGTCGCTGCGATGTCGGTGCACTTCCACATCCGGGAATACTTGAAACGTCGGGCGCAAGAGTCCGGCGCCATCTTCGCAGTTTGGACAGGAGGTTCACATGAGGACAATGCTCAAGATCGCGGTGTGCCTCGCGGGAGGCATGACGATCGTCGGTGACGGCTTCACGCAGGAGGCGATCAAGCCTGGCACGCGTGGCTCCGACCCCGTCACCCGCGGAACCGGCGTCGGGCCGGACTGTGCCATCACCGGGTTATAGCGAGAGCGGTCGGGGAGGAACCGGCGGAACGGGTGGAGGCCCGACGACGAACGGAACGGCCGCCGGCGGTGGGACGGCGACGGGCGGGACTCCGGGCGGCTACCCCGATCGCCAGTGATCCGCGGTCCCCGTCCCTCGACGATTCATGGCGATCACGGTCGGACGGATCCGGCCGACGTTCACGCGAACCTCCTCAGGTCGCGACGCCAGGAAAGACACATGAAGGCCAGTGGAGCGGCCCGCGGCCATCTCGAAAGGAGCATGCCATGTTCGGTCTGGGAGCGAAGGACCATCCGACCCTGAAAGACGTGCCCATCGGCCTCGACGCGACCGGCACCCGGCGCGAGTTCGACTCGATGGGCGACATCGAGGTGCCCGCCGACAAGTACTACGGCGCGCAGACCGCCCGCTCGCTGGTGCACTTCTCGATCGGCGACGACCGCATGCCCAAGGCGGTGTACCACGCCTACGGCCTCGTCAAGAAGGCCTGCGCCCTGGTCAACCAAGCCGAAGGGCGCCTGCCGGACTGGAAGGCGGAAGCCATCGTGCAAGCCGCCGACGAGGCGATCGCCGGCAAGCTCGACGAGCACTTCCCGTTGTTCGTCTGGCAGACCGGCTCGGGCACACAGTCCAACATGAACGTCAACGAGGTGCTGTCCAACCGCGCGATCCAGCTGCTCGGCGGCGAACTCGGGACCCAGAAGCCGGTCGGTCCCAACGATGACGTCAACATGGGGCAGAGCAGCAACGATACCTTCCCGACCGCGATGCACGTCGCGGCGCTGACCTTGGTCGACGACCGCCTCCTGCCGGAGTTGGACAAGCTGGCGACGGCGATCGAAGCCAAGGCGAATCGTTGGATCGGCGTGGTCAAGACCGGACGCACCCATCTGGAGGATGCCACGCCCCTCACCGTCGGCCAGGAATGGTCGGGCTACGCCGCGCAGATCCGCGCCGCCAGCGCCGCCGTTGGGGCGAGCCGCGCCGGCCTCTACGAACTCGCGGTGGGCGGCACGGCGGTCGGCACGGGCCTGAACGCGCCGAAGGGCTTCTCGGTCAAGGTGGCTGCGAAGATCGCGGAATTGGCCCGCAAGCCGTTCGTCACCGCCCCCAACAAGTTCATGGCGCAGGGCTCGCTCGACGCGATGGTGGCGGCGCACGCCGCGCTGCGCGGCGTCGCGGTGGCGCTGATGAAGATCGCCAACGACATGCGCTGGCTCGCCTCGGGCCCGCGCTGCGGCATCGGCGAGCTGCTGCTGCCGGAGAACGAGCCGGGCTCGTCCATCATGCCGGGCAAGATCAACCCGACGCAGTGCGAGGCGATCGTGATGATCGCCATCCAGGTGATCGGCGACGACACGGCGGTGGCCTTCGCCGGCAGCCAGGGCAACTTCGAGCTGAACGCGATGCGCCCGATCATCATCAACAACGTCCTGCATTCGGCGCGCGTGCTCGCCGACGGCTGCGAGAAGTTCCGGCGGTACTCGGTGGAGGGGACCGAACTCGACGAGGGCAGGATAGAGACCTACGTGAAGAACAGCCTGATGTTGGTGACGGCACTGTCGCCGGTCATCGGCTACCAGAAGTCCGCCCACATCGCCGAGAAGGCCGACGCCGACGGCTCGACGCTGCGCGAAGCGGCGCTGGCCTCGGGCGAGGTCGACGCAGCCACCTTCGACAGGGTCTGCGATCCCAAGAGCATGGTCGGCGACGGCGTCGCCGGCGCCTGAGCGGAGGGCGCCCCCATGACCGTCAGTCTCCATTCGGCGCGATGCGCCGCGCAAGCGGCGATCGACTTCGCCGAAGCGCAAGGCGAAGCGATCTGCGTTGCGGTTTGCAACGTCGGCGGCCGATTAGTCGCCTTCTTCAAGATGGACGGGACCGACGCGCTCGCCGGGCATGAAGCCATCCGCCGTGCGATCTCGTCGGCCGGGACCGGGCGGCCCAGCGAGATGGTCGCCACCCAGGCCGGGTCCGCCTCCTCGGCGGCGCTGGAAGGTCTCGGAGCGTCCAACCGGCCCGGTGGGCTGCCGTTCCTTTCGAATGGCGAGTGCGTGGGTTCGATCGGCGTTTGTGGGAGCGCAGGATCCGACGTGGCCTGCGCGAGGGCGGGCGTAGAGGCTTTCGCGGCGCATGGTGCAAAGTCTGGAGGATGATCGGACGCGTGACGGCGGTTCCCGCATCGGTGGGACCGACCAGTCCGCGGACGATTCGCGCGACCGGCGGGACCGCTGTATCAGCTGGCTGCTGGCGGCCGTCGGCAGCTTCGCCGACGCGGGCAGCTACGTGCTCGTCGGCGGCTTCACCGGGCACGTCACGGGCAACACGGTGCTGACGGCGATCTACCTGGTGACTGGCAGGACCAGCTTGGCCTGCGCATCCGTCACGGCCGTCGCGGCCTTCCTGGGCGGCACCGCATCGGGAACCGCATGGCGACCCGCGGGCGAGACACAGTCGTCGCGGCTTCGATGGCCGCTCGTCGTCGAAATCGTCCTGATCGCGCTCGGGCTCGTCTTCCTGGATGCCATGCCGAAACTCGGCAGGTTCCTGTTCGTGCCGCTGGCCTGCTTCGCCCTCGGACTGCAGAACGGGACCCTGACGAAGCTCGGATCCGTGTCGATCCACAGCACCTACATCACCGGCATCTCAACTTCGCTCGTCGGCGCCACGCTTGGTCATCAGGCCACGAAGCGATCGGTCTTGCTGCAGGTGGTCGCGTTTTTCGTTTTCGGAGCCGTCGAGGGAGCTGCGTGCGTGGAGGGGCTGGGTGGCGCAGGATACTCGGCGATATTCCTCCCGCTGATCGGCGCGCTGGCCGTCGCCGTTCAGGCGCACCGGAGGGACCGAATGAAGCTTCCCATATGATGAGGACGGCATCGGTCCCGCCGCGTGCCGCACGGCGGAGCCGTGGCGATGCAGGCGTCGTCGCGCCGAGCGCGGAAGCGTAGCCATGTGCCGTGAGCGGTTCGCGGACGCGATCTGTCCGCGGGATCACATCTCTCCGGCCGAGCGGGACGGTTCCAGCCATCAGATCTTCGCTCCGACCATCGATCCGGCTCTCCCACCACTGCCGTTGACCGCGGCCCTCCCCGCGGGCCGGCGTCACAGGATGTGTAGGCGTCTGCCGCGCCGCCGTTGACGTCCCGGCTGGCATCGGCGGGCGCACGGCCGCCAGAACCGACCGCGGACCGTCCGACACCCTTCATCCGTGAACGGCGGAGGCGACCGTCAACTGTTCGCGGCACTCGAAAGGAGCCGCCGATGCGTTCACGCCCATCTCAACATCGCCCCCCTGATGTTCCCACCGCGGATCGGCGTCGACCAGGACCGGGACGGCTGCGGCCGGTCTCTCGACAAGCCGGAGGTGGGCCGCTTCCGGGGAGGGCTCGGCTTCCCGAGCCAGTCGGCCGATCCGCAAGCTGGCTGGCCCGTCGCTTCCTCGGTGGGGCTTTTCGGCGGCGAGGGCGCGGGAGAATCCTCCAGCCGGCCGCAATGGTGTCAATCAGCCTGCAATACTGACCCCTGATCGGCGCCCAACGTTGACCCTT
>CAXTMA010000056.1:0-18617 GCA_964245015.1 uncultured Beijerinckiaceae bacterium
CGCGACCTCATCGGCAAGCGCATCACCGGCTACATCAACTGGCACCGCGGCCGCTCGACGGCCCATTCGATGGAGGTTCTGGCCGCCCTGGTGACCGACCTGCGCGACCAGAACCCGAGCCACGTTGCGATGACCGGCGATATCCTCAACCTTTGCCTGCCCGGCGAATTCCCGCTGGCTGAGGCGTGGCTGCGGACGCTCGGCGAGCCGGGCGCGCAGGTGAGCTTCGTCGCCGGCAACCACGATGCCTACACGCGCGGCTCGCTGCCGACCCTGGCGCGCACCTTTGCCCCCTGGACCCGCTCCGACGACAGCGGCCAGCCCGGCTATCCCTATCTCAAGAAGCGCGACGGCGTGGCGCTGATCGGCCTGTGTTCGGGCGTGCCGCGCGCGCCCTTCATCGCCTCGGGCCGGCTCGGCCACCAGCAGCGCGAGCGGTTGGAGCAGATGCTCGCCGACAGCGGGCGCGAAGGTTTCACGCGGGTCGTGATGCTGCACCATCCCCCGCGCATTTCCGACCCCGGCGGCCATATCGGGCGCGGCCTCAGCGACCATCTCGGCTTCGCCAAGGCGATCCGCCGGCACGGCGCCGAACTGATCATCCACGGCCACAACCACAAGCTCTTCGTCGACCGCATGCTCGGGCCGCGCAGGCCCGTGCCGGTCGTCGGCGTCCCGTCTGCTTCCGCGGTCAAGGGGCGGCTGTGCAACCGCGCGGGCTACCACCTGTTCGCCATCGAGGGCGCGGGAGCATCGGCGACCATCGTCGCCCGGGCCCGCGGCCTGCTGCCCGGCGACCACCAGATCGGCGATCTCGGACATCTCGTTCTTTAGGGCGGCGATCTCCAGGCCGCATCGGCCAACTTGCCATATGTCGGCAGAACGGATGCGACGCTCGCCCGAGGGCCGAGAGCCGCCCTTGGATGTGCCGGCTTGCGCGCCCGCCGGCCGGCTCGCACTCCTGGACGCGAGGCGGCGGGGCCGTGAACCCTCACACTCCCAGGCGCAGGCGATAGGCGTAGCTGTCGCCGCGAAACAGCCCTTCCACGTACTCGATCATCCGCCCACGCTCGTCATAGGATCGGCGTTTGATGAGGAGGCAGGGGTGGGGAACCTTGAAGCCGAAGATCGCGCATTCGTCGGGCGTCGGCATGGTCGCCTCGATCGACTGCTCGCAGGAGGTGAGCCGTGTGCCGAATCGGCTGAGCGAGGCGTAGACCGACCCGTCGGTGTCGACGGTGGCCAGTTCGGGAACGGCGGTGAGGTTGTACCAGGCGAGTTCGTCGGACAGCGGAATGCCGTCGCCGCGCCGCACCCTGTCAAGCTTGAGGAGCGGGGCGTTGGAGGGCAGGCCGAAGATGGAAGCGATGGCGCGGTCCGGCCCGATCGAACGGGTCATCGAGATGAGCGGGGACGAGCATCCGATCTTCGCCCTGACGCTCAACATCGAGAACCGGCGGCTGGTCGGCCGGACGCGGGACGTGAGCCGGCGGATGGGCCGGATGCTGGATGGCCTGCTCGGCTGCGAACCGACGAGCCGAAACGAACTCACGTTCCTGCCTTCGGCGACCGGGACGGCGCTGGTCGTGCGCGGGCGACGGGTTTGCGACGGCTTCGTCTTGCCCCAAGTGGTCGCCGTGCTGACGTTCCTGGACCCAGGGTCGTGCGTGCTTCCCGATGCCACCCTCCTGCAGAGCGCCTTCGCGCTGACGGCGAGCGAGGCCGGCGTCGCGCTGGGGATCGCCGCCGGGCAGACGTTGCGCGAAATCGCCGCCGCGCGCGGGATCGCCGTGCCGACCGTGCGCAGCCACCTGAAGAGCGTGTTCGGGAAAACGCAAACGCATCGCCAGTCGGCGCTGGTCGCGCTCCTCCTGTCGCTGCAAACTCCGGGCGCGCCCGGCGGCGGACGCCGTTCCCGCCTGATTTCCTGACCCCGCTTAATTTCCTGACATTGCCCCTGCGGACCGTCGGCGCGAGGACACACCCGATCGCAAGCCATCGGGCTCGGCTTGTTTCACGCGCCGGCCTCCGCTAGCCTTTTTCCATGAGCCAGCCCGAAACGACCCAAGCCGGATCGAGAGCGCCCTTCGACATCGGCACCCTTCTCGCCGAGCGCGAACCCGAGCGCTACGCCCTGCACACCGCCCACATGAACGAGCAGATGGTGCGGGTTCTGCAGACCATCGGCTACGACGTCGGTTTCCGCGCGGGCCAGGGGCAATACCTGTTCGACCGCAAGGGCGACCGCTACCTCGACCTCCTGTCGGGCTGGGGCGTGTTCGGCATCGGCCGCAACCATCCCGTGCTGCGCGACGCGCTCAAGGCCGTGCTCGGCTCCGACCTGCCCAACCTCATCCAGATGGACGTCAGCGTGCTCTCGGGCGTGCTCGCCGAGCGGCTGCTCGCCTACACGCCCTGGCTCGATAAGGTGTTCTTCTCCAACTCCGGCGCCGAAGCGGTAGAGGCGGCGATCAAGTTCGCCCGCTGCGCCACCGGCCGCGGCGAGATCGTCTACGCCGACCACGCCTTCCACGGCCTGTCCTACGGCGCCCTGTCGCTGACCGGCGACCCGCAGTTCCGCAACGGCTTCGGCGCGCTGCTGCCGGGCTGCACCGAAGTGCCGTTCAACGACCTTGCCGCGCTGGACGCCAAGCTGCGCACCAAGCAGGTCGCCGCCTTCATCGTCGAGCCGATCCAGGGCAAGGGCGTCAACATTCCCGATGACGACTACCTCGCCGGCGTCCAGGCCCTGTGCCGCAAACACGGCACGCTGTTCGTCGCCGACGAGATCCAGACCGGGCTCGGGCGCACCGGCAAGTTCCTCGCGATCGAGCACTGGGGCGTCGAACCCGACATGGTGCTGATCGCCAAGGCGCTCTCGGGCGGCCACGTGCCGGTCGGCGCGGTGCTGACGCGCAAGCAGGTGTTCGCCAAGGTGTTCTCGCGCATGGACAAGGCGGTGGTGCACGGCTCCACCTTTTCCAAGAACGACATGGCGATGGCCGCCGGCCTCGCCACGCTGGAGGTGATCGAGAGCGAGGGGCTGGTTGCCAACGCCGCAAGCCGGGGCGAGCGGCTGATGGCGGCGTTCCGCGAGATGGCGGAGCGCTACGAGTTCGTGAAGACGGTGCGCGGCAAGGGGCTGATGATCGGGCTGGAGTTCGGCAGCCCGCGCTCGCTCAAGCTCAAGGCGGCGTGGTCGCTCTTGGAAACCGCCAACGCCGGCCTGTTCTCCCAGATCATCGTGATCCCGATCTTCAAGGACCATAAGATCGTCGTGCAGGTCGCCGGCCACGGGCTCAACGTCATCAAGCTGTTGCCGCCACTCACCATCACGGACACCGATTGCGATTGGATCGAGAGCGCCTTCGAGGACGTGGTGGCCGACGCCCACAGGGTGCCCGGCGCCGTGTGGAGCCTCGGCAAGACTCTGGCCGGCCATGCGATGAAGGCGCGCGCGGGGGCGTAGCGCCTCCGCCATGTCCGCATGAACCGGCCGGCGCGTGAAGGGCGAAGCCGCCCTTACGACATCTTTTCGTGGGCGTCCGCCTCGCCCTTGCGCCAATAGCCGCCGGCCTTCATCCAGCCCGGCGGATGGTTCAACGCGTTGAAGTGAGCGCGGATGGCGTGCGCGACCGCCGCCTCGGCGGCGATCCAGACGAAGGTTTCGGGTTGCAGCTCGATCAAGCGGAGGGCTGACAGCAGCGCGGTGGGATCGTCGGCGGCCGCGGCGGGACGATGCGCCCACAGGGCCGTCAGCTCCGCTGATGTCTCGAACACCTGCTGTTCCCGCGGCCTGGTCACGGCGACGACGCTGGTGATCCGCGTGCCGGCCCCGGCCTCCTCGATGCGGCGGCCGATGGCGGGCAGCGCCGTTTCGTCGCCGACGAGCAGCCAGCGCCGGATGTCGGAGGCGATCACCGCCGACCCCTTCGGGCCGCCGACCTGCACACTGTCGCCCGGCCGGGCGTCACGGGCCCACGAGGTCGCCGGGCCGGCCGCGGAGTCAGACCCATGCAGGGCGAAGTCGATCGTAAGCGTCCGCGCTTCGGGATTGTACCGGCGGGGCGTGTAGTCCCGGCGCTCGGTCTCGCCCGACGGCGTCGGCGCGAGGATCTTCACGTGATCGTCGAAGCCGAGCGAGGTGAAGTCGGCCAGCTCGTCGCCCCCGAGCGTGAGGCGCAGCATGCCGGGCGTCAGCTGGACGGTGCTCTCGACCCGCAGCGAGCGGATCTTCAGCGCATGGCGCACGCGCTCGATGCGCGGTTCGGCCGTTTGGTCTTGAACGAAGGTCATGGGTGTCCCCGAGGAAGCCGAAGCGTCGATCTGCAGGACATGGAGCCGCGCAGATCGAGGCGACGAGCCATTCGATCCTGCGCGTTGATTGACGTGAACGCTTACGGCCAGCGGGTCTGGCTGTGGTTCCAGCTAGTCCGCCGCCAATCATGTGTCAACGTGGGGCCCAGTCGAGCGTTTCATTTTGGAATCAGTCGCAGGCGATGGTCGCGCTTGGAAACATTTGCCTCACCTCTTCAAAGGTGATGACGGTTCCGAACTTCGCGAGCTGAGGAGCATAGTCCTGAAGCTTCGACGAGCTGCAAAGGAGGACTGTAGCAGCATCCGAATGCGGGACGACTGCCCTCGGTGCCGAGACCGACCAGCATTTGGCTCGGAGAGCGTAGTTTCCGGCCTGATCTTTATCGGCAGGAAAACGATCGGTCGGTTGCTTCACTTCGAAATGCAAGGCGAAGCGCTCGCCGCTTGCCGTCGCGAAGATGGCGAGCAAATCCGTTTCCTGTCCCGAGCAGCCGGGGCAACGGCATTTTTCCGAGAAATGCGAGCGCCACCAGGTCGCGGAAGCCTTGCTTCTGCGCAGGCGCATCTCATCGACGAGAAGACAAGCGTTCTGCGCATGGCATGCGAACTTCGTCCGTCGCAGGACCCAGGCTCGAAATGCGCAATCCGCTGCCAACCCGTTCGCGAACGGTTCGGCATAGGCAAATTCCAGCGAGCCATAGCGCATTCCGACCACCTCGGATCCTGTCCGGCCCCACGTCCTCGCGCGCGTCGCATCCAGCGACCTACCCGTCAAAAGCCCCGCGCAGCCGATGCACGGCCTCTTCCACCTCCGCCGTGGTGACGGCGAAGGAGAAGCGCAGGTACCGGTGGCCGGCGACCGGATCGAAGTCGCGCCCCGTCGCCAGCGCCACGCCCGTGTCGGTCAGGATGCGGCGTGCGAAAACGAGGCTGTCGTCGGTGAGGTGGCCGACATCGGCGTAGAGGTAGAAGGCGCCGTCCGGCGGCGCGATCGCGCCCATGCCCGGCTGCCCCAAGCCCAGCCGCGGCAGGGCGTCGAGCAGCAGCGAACGGTTGCGCCGGTAGGTTTCGACGTGGCCGTCGAGTTCGTCGCGGGCCGCCATCGCCGCCAGCGCGGCATGCTGGGCGAGCGAGGGCGGGGTGAGGAAGAAGTTGGCGCTGTAGGCTCGGATGCGCTCGACCTGATCGGGCGGGCACACCAGCCAGCCGAGCCGCCAGCCGGCCATGCTCCAATATTTCGAGAAGCTGTTGACCACCAGCGCGTCGGGCGCGAACGCCAGCAGGGATCGCGCGGGATCGCCGTAGCTCAGGCCGTGGTAGATCTCGTCCGACACGAGGCGGATGCCGCGCTCCCGCGCCAGGGCGGCGATGGCCCGCAGCTCGGCCGGCGCGATGATCGTGCCGGTCGGATTGGCCGGGCTGGCGATGATCGCACCGGCCGGCGGTGGATCGAGCGCGGCCAGCGCTTCGGCCGTGAGCTGGAAGCGCGTCGCCGGCCCGCAGGCGATCTCCACCGGCACCATGTGCAGCGCCCGCACCACGTTGCGGTAAGCGACGTAGCCCGGCCGGGCGAAGGCGATGCGGTCGCCGGGCGAGAACTGCGTCGCCAGCGCCAGCAGCAGGGCCGGCGAGGCGCCCGCCGTCAGCAGGATGCGCTCGGGCTCGATCGCGAGCGCGTAGTCGCTCCGGTACAGCGCCGCGATGGCTTCGCGCAGCGCGGGACTGTCCCAGTAGCCCATCGGGTCGCGGCCGAGCACGCGCTGCGCCGCTTCGATCGCCCGGCGCGGCGCCCCGGTGGAGGGCTGGCCGAACTCCATGTGGATGACCGAGCGCCCGGCCGCCTTCAGCTCGTGGGCGAGGCGGCTGATGGCGAGGGTGTGGAAGGCGGAAACGGCGGCTTGCGGACGCAAACCCGTCAGATCACCGTTTCCGCCGCCAGCGAGCGGACCACGTCGCGCAGCGCCGCTTCCGCGCCCCCGGATTGGCCCTTGTCACGGAAGCAGTGAAGCTGGCGGTCGGCGCTGGTGCCGCGCTTGAGGATGTCCCTGGTTTTTTCCACCCAGGCGGTGGCGCCGAGCGCGGCGGCATCCTCGGCGCAAAGCGCGATCGCCGCGTCGAGCACCTCCGGCACGGTGATCACCCCGCCCTCGGCGGCGTTGACGAACTTGGCGTCGAGCCCACCCTGCTGCGCCTGCCAGATGTTCTCGGCCGCGATGCCGCGCTCCACCGGGCCGAAGCCGGCGTTGAGGTCGGGGCGCCGGTGCACGGCGCGCAGCAGGGAGCGGTAAAGGGCGGCGATCGCCACCGCATCGTCGAGCCGCGTGCAGCTGTCGCAGACCCGCAGTTCCAGCGTCGGGAACTTGTTCGAGGGCCGGATCAGCCACCACACGAAGCTGGCGTTCTCCATCACCTGCGCCGATACCAGCCGGTCGATGAAGCGGTCGTACTGCCCCTGGTCGGCGAACAGCTCGGGCAGGCCCATGCGCGGCCATTCCGAGAAGGCGGCGAGGCGGAAGCCCTTCAGCCGGCTGTCGCTGCCCTGCCAGAACGGCGAGGAGGTCGATAAAGCATAGAACAGCGGCAGGAAGGGGGTGACCCGGTTCATCAGGTCGATGCGCCTGCCGGGATCGGGCACCTCGACGTGGATGTGCATGGCGCACACCATCGAGCGGGCGGCGATGAGGCCGAATTCCGCTTCCAGCTGGCGGTACCGCTCCTTTTCCGTGGTGTGCTGCTCGCCTTCGCGTCCCAGCGGATGGCTGCCGGCGGCGAACATCCGCAGGCCGTGGTCGGCGGCGATCTTCGACAGGTCGGCACGCATGCGGGCGAGCGCGTCGTGCGCCGCATCAAGGCTCGTGCCCGGCTCGCTCTGCACCTCGACCTGCCCTTTCAGCAGCTCGTGGGAGGCCGGCTCGACCTTGGCCGCCGCCGCCTCGTGGAAGCCGTCGAGCGCGGCGGCGGCCGGCGAATGGCCGGTCTGCCCGTCGGCGAGGAAGTATTCTTCCTCGATGCCGAACTTGAACTCTTCCGACATGGGGGCCTCCGGATTGGCGGATTGCGTTTCGGGCCGATCGACGCCCAGCGATTTTTGGACCGGTGCCGATGCGGCAAAGCCGTCGATCGCCCGAACCGGACGCCAAGTCGACGTTGCGCCGCCTCGGCCTCCGGCCGGCAGGGCGATCAGTTCGCCTGCTTGTGGGGATCGCCCATCTTGTCCTGCTTGGACACGTTGACGTCGTGCGAGTTCATCTCCTGAGCGGCGGCGCCCTCACCGGCCACGCTCGATCCATCCTGCGCCGCGGCGGTCGGCACGCCCGATGGCAAGGCCGGTGCCCGTCTCCGGCATAGGTCGGTCCGGCCGCGAGGAGTGCGACGGCGCGGGCCAGGACCGTGGATCGCAGGAGGTGACATCCTTCGCTTGTCGCCCGATGCGACGCCCTCATCAAGTTGGGGCAGGCGCGGCGGCGGGAAAGCACTGCCGTTCGGCACGGTGCGGCAGCGTGTGGAAGGTGCAGCCGACGGTCGCGGACGTGTTGCGCCGCCGCCGCGACCTGTCATGGTGGGCCATGCGACTGAGCCAAACCGCCCTCCTCGTCCTGTTCGCCTCGCAGGTCCTCGTGTCGACGTCGGCTTTGCTTCCCAGCCCGGCGGTGGCGCGCGACCGGATCGTATCCTGCGTCATCGAAGTCGAGGGCAAGACCTACCTCGACGGTCCCTGCAACTTCTCGCCGGAGAAGGATGGCAGCTTTTCCATCGGCACCGGCGACGAAGCGCATGCGACGCCCTTCTTCGCCTACGTCAACAAGAACGACGACGGCACAGCCGAGGCCTTCTGGAACGAGGATGCCGGGATCAAGAAGGCGCAGAGCCCGCTCGGCACGGTCCGGCAGCACGGCGCCTGCTGGACCAACGCGCGCGCCAGGATCTGCGCGAAATAGCCGCCGCACCGGTTCTCGGCGCGGACACGGCGCCGCTCGACGCTCAAGCGCTCCATCAACCACCAGGGTCTCAGCCCAGCGGGATCCCCTGCGCTTCGGCGAAGGCGCGGATCGGCTCGCGCAGCGAATGCCCGCCGTCGATGCGGGTGACGAGCTCGTTCACGAATTCGCCCACCGCGGCAAGGTCGGTGGCGAGCACCGCCGCCTTGACCGGCCCGATCGCCGCCGGCGCCATCGACAGGCCGCGGTAGCCCAGCGCGACGAGTACCATCGCCTCCAAGGGCTTGCCGCCCATCTCGCCGCAGAGCGTGAGCGGCGTGCCGTGCTCGGCCGCCTTGTCGGCGACCATCTTCAAGGCCCGCAGCACCGGCGGCGTCAGCGTATCGAAGCGGGTGGCGACACGGATGTTGTCGCGGTCGGCGGCGAACAGGTACTGCACGAGGTCGTTGGAGCCGACCGACACGAAATCGGCCGCCCGGCAGATCTCGTCGAGCTGCCACAGCATGGAGGGCACTTCCAGCATCACGCCGAGCTGCAGCTCGCTCGGCAGGGCATGGTCGTAGCGGCGGAGGTAGGCCACCTCTCCGTCGACCACGGCCTTGGCCTGCAGGAACTCCTCCACGGTCGCGACCATCGGGAACATGATGCGCAACCGCCGCCCGGAGCCGGCGCGCAGCAGGGCGCGCAGTTGCGAGCGCAGCAGCGCCGGCCGGTCGAGCCCGATGCGGATGGCGCGCCAGCCCAGCGCCGGGTTCTCCTCCTCGACCTTCTCCATGTAGGGCAGGATCTTGTCCGAGCCGATGTCGAGGGTGCGAACGGTGACGGGACGCTCGCCCGCCGCCGCGAAGATCGAGCGGTACAGCCCCTCCTGCTCGCGCATCCGGGGGAAGCGGTGCGCCACCATGAACTGGATCTCGGTGCGGAACAGGCCGACCGACACCGCGCCGGTCTCCTCCAGATGCTGCAGGTCGACGATCAGGCCGGCGTTGAGGTGAAGATCCACGGCGACGCCGTCGCGGGTGCGGCAGGGAACGTCGCGCAGGGCCCGGTACTGCTCCTGCCGGCGGGCGCGGAAGCGCGCCTTCTCGCCATAAGAATTCTCGACGTCCGAGGTCGGGCGCACGTGGACGTCGCCGGTGGATCCGTCAACGATCATCGCGTCGCCCTGCTCGGCGAGGTTGATGACGTTGGCGACGTTGCCCACGGCCGGGATGCCCAGCGCGCGGGCGACGATGGCGACGTGGCTCTGCGCCCCGCCGTCTTCCAGCACCAGGCCGCGCAGCTTGGTGCGGTCGTAGTCGAGCAGGGCGGCCGGCCCCATCGAGCGGGCGACAAGGATGGCGTTGTCGGGCAGGTTGGCGTGGTCGGCGACGATGGAGCGCCCGACGAGCTGGTGCAGCAGCCGGTTGGCGAGGTCGTCGAGGTCGTGCAGTCGCTCGCGCAGATAGGGGTCGGTCTGCCGCTGCATCTTGGCGCGGGCGTCGTTCTGCACCCGCTCCACCGCCGCTTCCGCCGTCAGCCCGCCGGTGATCGCCTCGCGCAGGCGGCGCAGCCAGCCGCGGTCGTTGGCGATGGCGCGGAAGGTTTCCATGATGTCGCGGGTTTCGCCGCTGCTGCTGCCTTCGATGCTCTGGCCCCGGTCGATCAGCCGGTCGATGGACAGGCGCATCGCCTCCACCGCCGCATCGAGCCGGGCGATCTCGGCCCCAACGTTCTCGGCGACGATGCGGTGCACCACGATGCGCGGCTCGTGCAGGACGGCGTAGCCGAGGCCGATCCCTTCCGTGATCGGCGTACCCGCCAGCGACAGGGGACGGCGGGTGGCGAGGTCGCCGGCGGAGGCGGCCAGCGATTGCAGCTCGCCCGACGCGATCATCTCGGCGAGCAGCATCGCCGTGGTTTGCAGAACTTCGACTTCCTCGTCGTTGTACAGGCGGCGCGCCTTGTTCTGCACGACCAGCACGCCCAAGGTGTTGCCGCCGCGCAGGATGGGCACGCCGAGGAAGGAGGAGTAGGCCTCCTCGCCCGTTTCCGGGCGGTAGGAGAAGGATGGGTGGCGCTGCGCGTCGGCCAGCGCCAGGCTTTCCGCCGTTTGCGCGATCAGCCCGACGAGGCCCTCGTCGGCGTGCATGGCGGTGAGGTGCACCGCTTCGCGGTTCAGCCCCTCGGTGGCGTAGAGCTCAAGCTTGGCGTCGGCGCGCAGCACGTAGACCGAGCACACCTCGGCGACCATGTTGGCGGCGATGTGGACGACGATGCGGTCGAGGCGCGTCTGCGCGCTGACCGGCTCCGCCATCACCTCGCGAAGCCGGCGGAGCAGCAGACGGGGGCCGCCATGAGCGCTCTGCATGGCCCTGACCGTGATTCCTCAAGCTCGCAGTGGTTGCGGGGCGCCATTGCCCCGCGGTGGGTTGTGTCGCGGCCGGCCACACCGCGGCCGATCCCGCGAGCGACCGCGCGCCCCCTCGTCCTGATCGGGACCGATCCGCATCCGCCGCTGCCGCTCGTATACAGGTTGAGGAGTCGGCGCGGCAAGCCCAACCCTCGACGGGCATCCCCACCTCCGGCCCTCTGGCGAAAGTCTGGGCAAGGGGAACGTCAGACAAGCGTCCAGCGCTTGAAGAAATGTCGGATCGCCGCTTCGTTGAGCTATTATTCCCTGCAGTCGGCCGCGCTTCTTCTCCTGCTCCGCCTCAAGTCTTGCCGGAATTTGTTCTGCCCCGACGTTTCCGCGGCGGAAGCCGGCGTCAGTTGAACCCGGCGGGTTGCGGGGCCGGGCTGGCGTCCGCAACCCGTCCCGCAATTGGGAGCCGCCTTGATTTCGCTCGGAAAAAGCAAGGTCGCGCGGCTGCAATCGGCGGCGTCGCGGACGAAGGAGGCGCAGGATCCGTCCTTCGCTTCGTCGGGCAGAAGATCCTGCACGGCAGGGTGGAGGGGACTGCGGCCACGCCAGCCCGGACGCGGGAACAGGGTGACAGGCCGTGGCGATCTCGCGAAGGACTGCGACAGCTCCGTGCTCCGTCGCAGGGGAAGACAGGCGGCGGATCCCGGCACCTTGCGTCTCAGCGATGCGACACGACAAGTGAGAGCATCGGACCGGATTCGGTTGAGGGTTCGATGCTCTAGGGCGGCGGTGCGGCGATGAGGTCGCGGATGCGCGCGGCCAGTTCGTCCATCGCGAAAGGCTTCGTCATCACGTGCATGCCAGCCTCCAGGCGCCCGGCGCCGATCGCGGCGTTCTCGGCGAAGCCGGTGATGAACAGCACGCGCAGTTTGGGCCGGGCGAGGCGGGCGAGGTCCACCATCTGCCGCCCGTTCATGCCGCCGGGCAGGCCGACGTCGCTCACCAGCAGGTCGATGCGCGCGTCCGATTGCAGCACCTTGAGGCCGGACGGGCCATCCGCCGCCTCGATGGCGGCATAGCCGAGGTCTTCCAGCACCTCGCCGACCAGCATGCGCACGATTGGCTCGTCGTCGACCACGAGAACGGTCTCGCCCGCGCCGGTGCGCGACACCCCGCCCGGCTCCGGCGGGGGATCCGCCTGCTCGGCCGCGCCGAAATGGCGGGGCAGGTAAAGGCGCACCATCGTCCCTTCGCCCGGCTCGGAATAGATGCGAGCCTGCCCGCCCGACTGCCGGGCGAAGCCGTAGATCATGCTCAGGCCCAGGCCGGTGCCCTGGCCCACCGGCTTGGTGGTGAAGAAGGGGTCGAAGGCCCTGGCGATCACATCGGACGTCATGCCGATGCCGGTGTCGGATGCGGAAAGCGAAACGTACTGGCCCGGCGGCAGCTCGCGCTCGCGGGCGGCGCGGACGTCGAGCCAGCGGTTGCCGGTTTCCACCGTCAGCCGGCCGCCGTCGGGCATCGCGTCGCGGGCGTTGATGCACAGGTTGAGCAGGGCGTTCTCCAGCTGCGGCGGATCGACGAGGGTCGACCACAGACCGCCGGCCGCGACCACCTCGACGGCGACGCCCGGGCCAACGGTGCGGCGGATCAGCTCCTCCATGCCGGCGACGAGGCGGTTGACGTCGGTGGGCCTGGGATCGAGCGTTTGCCGGCGCGAAAAGGCGAGCAGGCGGTGGGTCAGCGAGGCGGCGCGCTTGGCCGCGCCCTGCGCCGCCGCCACGTAGCGCTCGATGTCCTTGCTGCGGCCTTGCGCGATGCGCGCGCTCATCAGGTCGAGGCTGCCGGTGATGCCGGTGAGCAGGTTGTTGAAATCGTGCGCCAAGCCGCCGGTGAGCTGGCCCACGGCTTCCATCTTCTGCGACTGGCGCAGCTGCTCCTCGGTGCGGCGCAGGGCGGTGATGTCGCGCCCGACGATGTGGAACAGTTCGCCGTCGGGGGTCGCGTCCCACATGATGGTGCGGGTGCCTCCGTCGGCCTGGACGACGTGGTCCACGAAGTCGGTCACGGTTTCGCCGGCGGCGAGCCGGCCGACAACTTCTGCCGTTTCCGCGTGATCGTCCCGGTCGATGAAGTCGAGGAAAGGCCTCGTGGTCAGCTCCGCCTCGCTCCAGCCGAGCATCCGCGTCCAGGCGGGGTTGACCTGCTTGAGGAAGCCGTCGAGGCCGGCGACGCCCATCAGGTCGCTGGTCGCCGTCCACACCCGGTCGCGCTCGCGGGTGCGCGTTTCCACGGCCTGTTCCAGATCGGCGTTGAGGGCGGCGAGGTCGGCATTGAGCGCGGCCAGCTCCGCCGCCTGCCGGCGCCGGTCGTCGATGTCGGTGTTGCTGCCGACCCAGCGGGTGATGCGGCCTTCGCCGTCGCGCACCGGCTCGGCACGCACCAGGAACCAGCGGTAGGCCCCGTCGGCGCGGCGGATGCGGAACTCGGTCTCGTAGACCGTGCCGGTCGTCAGCGCCTTCGCCCACGCCTCGCCGGCCGCCGGAAGATCGTCGGGGTGGACCACGTCCGCCCAAACGGCGGTGCCGTCCATCGAGCCCGGCTCCTTGCCGGCATAGGCGTAGACCTGGTGATTGAACCAATCGAGGTAGCCGTCGGGCCGGCTGGCCCAGACGTGATTGGGCATGGCCTGGGCGAAGGCGCGGAACTGCGCCTCGCTGTTGCGCAGCGCCTGCTCCGAGCGCAGCCGTTCGCTGGCAACCCGGACGCGCTCGCCGACGTCGCGAACGAAACGCAGGTCGCCCTCGCTCCAGCGGCGCGGTTCGGCCTGGGTCAGGTAAAGCATCGCCACCACCCGGCCGTGCTCCACCAGCGGCATGTTGAGGAAGGCGCCGGCCCCGATCGCCCGCAGGGCGGCGGCGGTGCCCCGCGTGCGCTCGTCGGCCTCGACATCCCCCACCGCCACCGTGGCGCCGCGCTTCAGCTCCTCGTCGTAGGATCCGTAATCGCGGAAGCGGAGCGTGCCGGCGAGGCCGCGGCTGCCCGGCGCGTTCCATTCCCGCGCGATGGTGACTGTTTCGATGGCCCGGTCCACGGCGCCGTAGCCGACGCGGGCCACACCCAGGGCTTCGCCGAGCAGGCGCGAGGACGCGAAGGCAAGCTCGGCCGGGTCGGCGACGTCGTTGATGATGTCGGCGAGTCGAAGCAGCGCCCGGCGGCGGCGCCCAACCTCGCGCAGCTCGGCATCGGCCAGGGTGCGGGCGGTGACGTCCACGCCTTCCATGAAGATGCCGGAGATGGCGCCGTCGGCGCCGCGGATCGGCTGGGCGACGTAATCGATGATGTGCTCGATCGGCGGAACCCCGACAACGAAGCGCGCGGCGGAGGCGACGAAGGGCGCGCCGCTGCGCAACACGGCGTCGAGCCGGGCGACGATGCCTTGCTCGACCGCCTCCGGAAGGGCTTCGGCGAACGGTTGACCGACGACGTCGCGGCCGCCGATGAGCCGGAGGTAGGCGGGGTTGACGCGGGCGAAGCGGTGTCCCGGCCCTTCCAGGAAGGCCATGAAGCTCGGCGCCTGCTCGAACAGCTGCGCGAGCTGTTCGCGTTCGAGGGCGAGCTGGCGTTGCGCCAGCACCTGCCCGGTGATGTCGTGGGCGGTGCCGACGACGCGGGCCGGCTGACCGGTCGCATCGCGCTCCACCCCGCTCTTGCGGGCGATCCAGCGTTCGTCGCCGGTATCGGCGCGTTTGATGCGGCAGGTGACGTCAAGCGTGCCGCGCTCGGTTCCATTCGCGCCGTCGCGGCGCCGCCACGCCGCCTCGTCCCAGACCAGGGCGCCGTCGTCGGGGTGAACGAGATCCTCGATCGCGCGCATGGGGAAGCAGGGTCGTACCGGCAGGCCGAAGAGGTGGCAGAATTCGGGAGTGGCATGGAGCAGCATGTCGTGGAGGTCGACATGGAACATGCCGACGCCGCCGACCTCCTGCGCGCGCCGCAGCAGCGCTTCCGTTTCCTTCAGCGCTTCGCCGGATCGGCGCTCGCCGGCGAGGCGCGCGCGCAGGTTCTCGACTTCGGCCCTGAGGGTCTCGATCTCGCGGGTGCCGCCCTCGATGGCAGACCCGCCCAACGCCGATGTCATCGTTGATCCCTGGCCGATCCTTCAGCAGCTCCCTGGAGCCGATCGGCGGCGCGAAAGAGTTGAGCGCGGTCCCGGAGTCCGCTCGCGCTCCAAGCCCCGCGCCTTTTTCCAAGCCTCGCGCCTGATTTCGCGGAAAGCCTGATCCCACTTCGCAGGCGCATCCCCGACCTGGACGTCGGCCGTGGCGGGCTGCGGGCAAATCGGGCACTGACCCGCACCGTCGTTTGCCCCTTCGTTCTCGACTGACCAATGTCGCGTGTCGCGATTCGGTTGCGGCCATCCCGTCCTTCTCCCTCCCGATCCAACCAATGGACGGGTCGCGAAACCCGAGTCCCGGGCGCGGGCGACGCGAAACGAGTTAAGCAGCAATGCCGCATCGGCGGGATGCGGAAACCGCTGCGCGCGATCGCGGCCGATGATGTAAGGGACCGGGCGTTGATCGTTTCGGGGAATGAATGAACGGGCCTGTTTCTTCTCGGCCGATGTGCCCGCCCGCCACCGCCACGCCCCGGTGGCGCCATGCCTGCCACTTCGGGGGCCTGCTTCTTCTCGCCGGCGCGGCGCTGGGGTTGGCGCTGCCCGTTCGGCCGCCGCTGTCGCTCAGCGGCCTGCTGCAGGTCCTTTACGCCCTCGCCGTCGCCCTCAACGTTTGGCAGCTCGCCCTGTCGACGTGGAGCAGCGTGCTCGGCGCCGCCGTCGCCTGCCGGGATCGGGCCGCCCGACACCTGGGACGCCGGCCGGCGCTCGCGGATGCCCCGATCCTGCGCCCGCCGACCGGGCGCGCACGCACGGCGGTGCTGCTGCCGGTCCACGAGGAGGACGCGACGCGCGTCTTCGCCCTGGCCGCCGTGACCGCCGACGCGCTCGCCGCGCGGCAGAAGGCCGGTGAGCGGGTCGGTCAGCGCCTCGGCGTCGTCGACATCTTCGTGCTCAGCGACACCCGCTCGATCGCCGGCGCGGCGCAGGAGGAGCGGGTCGCCCGCCGCCTCGCCGCCATCGGCGCAGCGGATGGCAGGCCGCCCGTGTTCTATCGTCGCCGGATCGAGAACACCGGCCGCAAGGCCGGCAACATCGCCGAATTCTGCGCCCGCTGGGGCGCGTCCTACGACTTCCTGGTCGTGCTCGACGCCGACAGCCTGATGTCGGGCGAGGCGATCGCCCGCCTGATCGGCGCGATGGAGGCCAACCCCGGTGCCGGGCTGATCCAGGCGATGTGTTATCCGCTGGGGCGCTCGACCCTGTTCGCCCGCCTGCAGCAGTTCGGCGCCCGGCTGCACGGTCCCGCCTTCCAGCGCGGCGTCGCCTTCTGGCAGGGGCCGCGAGGCAATTATTGGGGGCACAACGCCATCCTGCGCGCGGGCGCCTTCGCGGGCGCCTGCGGCCTGCCGGTGCTGCCGGGGCCGCCGCCCTTCGGCGGCGAGATCATGAGTCACGACACGGTGGAAGCGGCCCTGATGCTGCGCGCCGGCTACGATGCGTGGATGCTGCCGGACAGCCCCGGCAGGTGCCACGACGGCAACGGGCACGGCTCCTGGGAGGAAACGCCGACCAACCTCGTCGACAACCTCGGCCGCGACCGCCGCTGGTGCCAGGGCAACCTGCAGCACATGCAGGTGCTGCGCGCCTCCGGCCTCCGGCTCGCCTCGTATTACCATCTCACCCGCGGGCTGCTGCACTACCTCTACACGGTTCCCTTCCTTGCCTGGCTGATCCTGTACGCGACGGTCGACCGCCACCCCGCGCCGGGCTGCGACCGCGCGCTCCTCATCCTGGTCGGAAGCCTGTTGCTCGCGCGCCGGCTGATCGGGCTGGCGGAAGCGCTGCTCACCGATGCGTCGGGCTTCGGCGGCGCGGCCGGGCTGACCACCAGCGCGGCGCTGGACGCGCTGGTCGACGCCCTCTGCTACCCCGTGCTGGTCACCTTTCACGCGCTGTTCCTCGCCGCCGCGCTGGCCGGGCGCGCCGTGCGCTGGGACGCGCAAGGGCGCGGCGACCGCGACCTCGACTGGCGGCAGGCATGGCGGGTGATGGGACCGCCGCTCGCGGGGGCGCTGGCCGCGGTGGCGTTGATCGCCCCCGCCGCGCCGCTGCCGGCGGTTCTTCTCGCGCCGGGCCTGATCCTGGGCGTGCCGTTCGCCGTCTGGTCGAGCCGCCGCGATCTCGGGCTATGGGCGCGCCGCCACGGGCTGTTCCAGATCCCCGACGAGACCCGGCCGCCGTCGGCCTGGACCGCGCTGCAGCGAGCCGAAGCGGCGCTTGCCGCGACCACCGCCGAGGCCGAGCCGGCGCCGCTGCCGCCCGCGCGCGGCCCGCCCCTGATCGTGCCGCAGCTGCGCCGGCCCGGCCTGCCGTCCGTGGTGCGGGCGACATAGGCGGGCGAACGCTGCATCGGATCGCCGTCCCGGGCGTTGCCGATCGAGCGGAAGGTGCGCATCGGGAGATCGGCGACATGGAACATCGGCAGTTCGGACGATCCGGCCTCAAGGTTCCCGTGCTTTCGCTGGGCACCGGCACCTTCGGCGGCACCGATGCCTTTTTCCGTCGCTGGGGCGCGACGGACGTCGCCGAGGCGACGCGCATGGTCGACCTGTGCCTCGACCACGGCGTCAACTTCTTCGACACGGCCGACATCTATTCCGGCGGCGCGGCGGAGGAGATCCTCGGCCATGCCATCGCCAACAAGCGCGGGCGGGTGCTGATCTCCACCAAGGCGACCTTCCCGATGGGGGAGGGCCCCAACGAGGTCGGATCCTCGCGATACCACCTCGTGCGCGCCTGCGAAGCCAGCCTGCGCCGGCTCACCACCGACCACATCGACGTGTACTTCATGCACGGCTTCGACGCGCTCACCCCCGTCGACGAAACCCTGCGCGCCCTCGACGACCTCGTCAGCAGCGGCAAGATCGGCTGCATCGGCGCCTCGAACTTCTCGGGCTGGCACCTGATGAAGGCGCTGGCCACCTCCGAGCGCTTCGGCCTCGCCCGCTACGTCGCCTACCAGGGCTATTATTCGCTTGTCAGTCGGCACTACGAATGGGAGCTGATGCCGCTCGGCCTCGACCAGGGCGTGGGGCTGATGGTGTGGAGCCCGCTCGGCTGGGGCCGCCTCACCGGCAAGATCCGTCGGGGGCAGACCGGCTCCGGCCGCATTGCGGCGGGCGGTGCGGAAGGCGGCCCGACGGTCGATGACGAATACCTCTACAAGGTCGTCGACGCGCTGGATCGGGTGGCGGCGGAAACCGGCAAGAGCATTCCCCAGGTGGCGCTGAACTGGCTGCTGACCCGCCCCACCGTGTGCAACATCGTGATCGGCGCCCGCGACGAGGCGCAGTTGCGTGCCAACCTCGGCGCGGTCGGCTGGACACTGACGCCGGAGCAGATCGCCCTCCTCGATGCGGCGAGCCACGAGGAGCCGATCTACCCCTATTGGCACCAGAAGGGGTTCGACGCGCGCAACCCCAAGCCGACGACATGGTAGGAGGCATCGCCAGCTCTCGCACGCCGCTGGACCCGACCCGCGTCCCCCGCTAGAACAACCCCAACTCCTTCATTCCCCGAGCGAAACGGCGAGCCCCCATGGCGCGGCAGTTCATCTATCACATGCAAGGCCTGACCAAGGTCTTCCCGACCGGCAAGAAGGTGCTCGACAACGTGCACCTGTCCTTCTACCCCGACGCCAAGATCGGGGTGCTCGGCATCAACGGGTCGGGCAAGTCCACCTTGCTCAAGATCATGGCCGGCATGGACACCGAGTACCAGGGCGAGGGCTTCGTCGCCGAGGGCGCCCGCGTCGGCTATCTGCCCCAGGAGCCGCCGCTGGAGGCCGGCCTCAACGTGCGCGAGAACGTGATGCTCGGCGTCAAGGCCAAGCAGGACA
>CAXTMA010000057.1:0-18502 GCA_964245015.1 uncultured Beijerinckiaceae bacterium
CAACCAGACTCCCGCGCGGGACGTTTCCGCGCACGAGGTCGCTGCGCCAAGCCCTGCTGGCCGGCCTGCTCGGCTCGGCCGCCCTTCTGCCGGCGTTTCCCGCTTGGGCCGAGCCTCCGGCGGCGGTGAACGGGCCCGCGCCGGCCAAGCCCGTGCCCCCCGCAGCCGGTCAGCCCACGGATCCGACCAAGGATGCCGTCAAAAGCGATGCCAGGGTGAACACCACGGATGAGGCGCGCGACGGCGACAGCCAAGCTCGCCGCCAAGCCATGCTTGATGAGCGCAAGGCGCGGCTGGACGACCGCACAGCCTTCCGCGAGGCGCACCTTGCCGGCCTCCACGCCGGTCTCCAGCTGACGGCGACGCAGCAGCCGCTTTGGCCGGCGGTCGAGACAGCCCTGCGCGATACGGCCCAGGCCCGCGACGCCCTTCGCGATCTGTCCAGGCGCGGACCCGGCATGTCTGGACCCGGCATGTCTGGACCCGGCATGGATGCGCCGGGGAAGCGCGCCGCCGCCGACGAGGGCGCGGATCCGCTCGCCCGCTTGAAGCAGCGCGGCGAGCGTTTGGTGGCGATGGGGCAGGCGGTCGGCAAGCTCGCCGATGCCGCCGGGCCGCTCCTGGCCGCGCTCACCCCGCAGCAGAAGGACCGCCTTCCGGTGCTGCTGCGCGGGGTCGGTCCGCGCCGCCTGGTGGGCGAAGCCTTCGGCCTGGATGCGATGCGGCGAGGCGACGGCGGGCGTTCCGGCATGGGCCGGGCGATTGGCGACGGTCGGCACCGGGAAGGACGCGACGGGCGGAGGGAGGATCGCTTCATCGATCGGATGGCCGACCGGATGGGAGACGGTCGCGACGAGCGCGGCGATGGCTGGTCTCGTCACCGTCGCTTTGAACGGGACGGGGGCGACAACGGCTTCGGCCCCCGGGGCGGCGAGCGCGACGAGCGATCGGGCGGCTGAGCCGGCCGCGCGACCGCCGGTCGAGACGATGACCGGGCCGGAAATTGACAGGGTTGCCGGCCGATCCTAATGCTCGGCCCCAGCCGAAGGGTCATCCCAGCGCGTCCGCACGGGATGGCGACCTTGGAAAACACCGCCGTCCCGACCATTTGCGAGGAAAGCCGTCGCGGACCTGGCGTTCGGGGTCGGCTTTCTGGTCCGGGCGCCATGATTTGGGCCGCGTCGCCCGTGAGAGTGCGAACAGGGTCGCCGCGCGGAAGGAACGATGCCGTTATGCTGGGTACGATCGCGAAGAAGATTTTCGGCTCGTCGAACGATCGCAGGCTGAAGACTTATCGCCCCAAGATCGCGGCCATCAACGCGCTTGAGCCGGAGGTGCAGGCGCTCACCGATGAGCAGCTGGCCCACCGCACCGTGGTTTTCCGCGAGCAGCTCGCCGCCGGAAAGACCCTCGACGACCTGCTGGTGCCGGCCTTTGCCACCGTGCGCGAGGCGGCCAAGCGCGTGCTCGGCCAGCGCCACTTCGACGTGCAACTGGTCGGCGGCATGGTTCTGCACGAGCGCGGCATCGCCGAGATGAGAACCGGCGAGGGCAAGACGCTGGTGGCGACGCTGGCCGCCTACCTCAACGGGTTGGAAGGCAAGGGCGTCCACGTCGTCACCGTGAACGACTATCTCGCCCGCCGCGACGCGGAATGGATGGGACGCGTTTACCGCTTCCTCGGGCTCACCACCGGCATCATCGTGCACGGGCTCGACGATGTCGAGCGGGCGGAGTCCTACCGCGCCGACATCACCTACGGCACCAACAACGAGTTCGGCTTCGACTACCTGCGCGACAACATGAAGTACGAGCTGCACCAGATGACGCAGCGCGGGCACAACTTCGGGATCGTCGACGAGGTCGACTCGATCCTGATCGACGAGGCGCGCACGCCGCTCATCATCTCCGGCCCGTCCGACGACAAGTCCGAGCTGTACAACACGGTCAACACCATCATCCCCCGTCTGGTCCCGGCCGATTACGAGGTCGACGAGAAGCAGCGCACCACGAACCTCACCGAGGCCGGCAACGAGCACGTCGAGGAGCTGCTCGCCGAAACCGGCGTGCTGCAGGGCTCGCTCTACGAGGCGCACAACGTCACCCTGGTGCACCACGTCAACCAGGCCCTGCGCGCCCACAAGCTGTTCCAGCTCGACAAGGACTACATCGTCAGGAACGGCGAGATCGTCATCATCGACGAGTTCACCGGCCGCATGATGCCCGGCCGCCGCTTCTCGGAAGGGCAGCACCAGGCGCTGGAAGCCAAGGAGCACGTCGCCGTCCAGCCCGAGAACGTGACGCTCGCCTCCATCACCTTCCAGAACTACTTCCGCTTGTACAAGAAGCTGTCGGGGATGACCGGCACCGCTCTGACCGAGGCGGACGAGTTCGCCGAAATCTACAAGCTCGAAGTGGTGGAGATCCCGACCAACCGGCCGGTGAAGCGCCATGACGAGCACGACGAGGTGTATCGCTCCTACGAGGAGAAGCTGAAGGCGATCGTGCGCGAGATCGCCGACGCCAACGCCACCATGCAGCCGATCCTGGTGGGAACGACCACCATCGAGAAGTCCGAGCAACTCGGCGAGTACATGGCCAACAACGGCTACACCCTGCTCGACGTGTCGCAGCCCGACGCGCTGCAGAAGCTTTACCACGCGGCGCGCGAGGGCGTGCCCTCCAAGCTGTTCACCGTGCTCAACGCCCGCTTCCACGAGCAGGAGGCCTACATCGTCGCCGAGGCCGGCGTGCCCGGCGCGATCACGGTGGCGACCAACATGGCCGGGCGCGGCACCGACATCCAGCTTGGCGGCAACGTCGAGATGCGCGTCGAAAAGGAGCTTGGCGACATGCCGGCCGGACCCGATCGCGACGCCCGCGAGGCGGCGATCCGCGCCGAGGTGGCGTCCTTCCGCGAAAAGGCCAAGGCGGCCGGCGGCCTCTACATCATCGGCACCGAGCGCCACGAGAGCCGGCGCATCGACAACCAGCTTCGCGGTCGCTCCGGGCGCCAGGGCGACGAGGGCCGGTCCAAGTTCTACCTCAGCCTCAAGGACGACCTGATGCGCATCTTCGGGTCGGACCGGATGGAAGGCATGCTGGTCAAGCTCGGCCTCAGGGAGGACGAGGCGATCGTCCATCCCTGGATCAACCGGGCGCTGGAGAAGGCACAGCAGAAGGTCGAGGCGCGCAACTTCGACATGCGCAAGAACATCCTGAAGTACGACGACGTGATGAACGACCAGCGCAAGGTGGTCTTCGAGCAGCGCCGCGAGATGATGGCCGCCGAAAGCCTGGAAGAGCAGGTCCGCGACATGCGCACCGGCGTGGTCGACGAGATCGTCCACCGCTTCATCCCCCACGACGCCTATCCCGAGGCCTGGGACATGGCGGGGCTGACCAAGGCGGTGGACCAGGCCCTCAACGTCACCCTTCCCCTGCAGGACTGGCAGAAGGAGGAGGGCATTTCGGACGAGGAAATGCGCGAACGCCTGCACAAGGCGGCCGACGAGCACTATGCCGGACGCATCGACAAGAACGGCATCGAGGTGATGCGCTACGTCGAGAAGCAGGTCGTGCTGCAGGTCCTCGACACGCTGTGGCGCGAGCATCTCGTCACCCTCGACCACCTGCGCCAGGTGATCGGCTGGCGCGGCCTCGCCCAGCAGGACCCGCTGAACGAGTACAAGCGCGAAGCCTTTCAGCTCTTCAACGAGCTGATCGGGCAGCTTCGCGAAACCACCACCTCGCAACTGAACCGCGTCGAGATCGCCTACGAGCAGGCCGACGCAGGGGGCTCGCCGCCGTTCCAGGCGGCGCAGTTCGAGCCGATGAACGGCGGTCACGAGGAATTGGCGAACCTGATGTCCAGGCTCGGCGGCGGCGAGATGGTCGGGCACAACGGCGCCTCCGTGCTCGATGCCCCGCTGATCCGAGGGATCGGCGGCGAGGCCGATACGCAGACCATGCCCAAGCGCGACGCCGACGATCCGTCCACCTGGGGGCGGGTCGGCCGGAACGAGGCGTGCCCCTGCGGCTCCGGCCGCAAGTTCAAGCATTGCCACGGCGCGCTCAACGGCTGAGCGCGTCCCGGTTTCGCCGGATTTCCGGCTTTTGCTGCGGGCATGAGCCGGCTGGCGGCCCTCCCCGCCGCCAGATCCCAGCGTGGAAGCTATGCGCGAGCCGGAGTTTGAGCGATGTCCGAGCTGCCTCGCCTTTTGCTGATCACGCCCGCCGTTGCCGACGCGGCCGCCTTCGCCCCGCTGCTTGAGGCGGCGATGGCGGCGCAGGCCGACGTCGCCTGCGTGCTCCTGCGCGCGGCCGGCAAGGACGAGGGCACCCTCAAGGCCACCGTCCGCGCGCTGGCGCCCATCGTGCAGGAGCGCGGCGCGGCGCTGCTGGTCGCCGGCACGGCGCGGCTGGCGGCGCGCGTCGATGCCGATGGCGTGCATGTCGCCCGCATCGGGCCGGACCTCGACGAGGCGCTGGACGCGTTGCGGCCGCGCCGCATCGTCGGGGTCGGCGGCCTGCGCGGCCGCGACGAGGCGATGCGGGCCGGGGAAAGCGGTGTCGACTACCTGATGTTCGGCGGCCCGGGCGAGGACAACGACCGGGAGGCGGTCCAGGAGGCGGTCCAGGACTCGATCATCGAGCGGGTCGCCTGGTGGGCCGAGATCTTCAACGTGCCCTGCGTCGGCTATGCCGTGACCCCGGCCGAGGCCGGCAGGGTTGCCCGCGCCGGGGCAGAGTTCGTCGCCCTGTGCGACGGGCTGTGGGACGATCCCGGAGGGATCGCCGCGACCCTGGCTGCGGTCGCGGCGCAATTGTCACTCGTCGAGTCCGCCTCGTGAGCGTGTTCTGCCCGGGCCGGTCGGCCGCACTTCTCGTCGGGATCCTGATCTTGCCCGCCGCCGCTTCGGCGCAGAGCGCCTTCGCGCCGACGCAGCTGTCGCCCTTCGGGACGCCGTCGATCTCCCGGGTGCCGGATGCGCCCGACGCGAACCGGCCGGACCTGCCGGGGCCGCTCGACCTGCCGGACTCCGGCGCCCGGGCCAAGGCGCCCGGCAAGGCGCCCGACAAGGGGGCCGATCTGGCCTTCGGCGCCTTCCAGCGCGGCTTCTACGCGACCGCGATGCGCGAGGCGATGAAGCGGCTCGGCACCAACAGCCGCGACGGCGCGGCGATGACGCTGGCCGGCGAGCTGTACGCGCAGGGCCTCGGCGTCAAGCCCGACAAGGCCGAGGCGGCGCGCTGGTACGCGCTGGCGGCGGCGGCCGGCGATCCCCAGGCGATGTTCCAGCTCGGCATCGCGCGGATGAAGGGAGAGGGCGTCGCCCAGGATCGCGAAGGGGCGCGGGCGATGTTCACCGCCGCGGCGGCCCGCAACAACGCCGGCGCCCTGTTCTACCTCGGCCTGATGGCGCTGCAGGGCAACGGCGTCGCCGCCGACTCGAAGGCGGCCGCCACCTTCTTCGCCCAAAGCGCCGAACTCGGCTATCCCGAAGCGCAGTACGCGCTCGGCCTGATGGCCCGGCAGGGCGATGGCGTCGAGCGCGACGAGGCCAGGGCCGCCGACCTGATCCGCGCGGCGGCCGACAACGACAACATCGCCGCGATGGTGGATTACGCCATCATGGTCTTCAACGGCATCGGCGCGCCCAAGGACGAAGCGGTCGCCGCCCGCTACTTCATCAAGGCGGCGAGCCGCAACAACGCCGTCGCCCAGGACCGCGCCGCCCGCCTCTACGTCGCCGGGCGCGGGGTGAAGAAGGACCTCGTGGAGGGCATGAAGTGGCACGTGCTGGCCAATGCCGCCGGCCACAAGGACGCCTGGCTCGACGACGAGATGCGCAAGCTCACCCCCGAGCAACGCGAGGCGGTGGACCGCGCCGTGCGGCACTACGTCGGAAGTTGATGGTCGGGATAACGAAGTCCAGGTGGAACCGATGAGCGACGCGACATCCGCCCATCTTCTCCATGGATCATGATGCTGCGACCCTCGCCTTCGCCGCACGTGTCTTTGATTGGGGCTGTTGATGAACAGATACGCATGGCAAGCAGTATTGCCTGTTCTCGCTGCTTTCTTGATTTGTAGGCCATCGTTTGCTCTTTCCGAGCAAGGCGTCGAGCTTGATGCGCTACTTAAGGGAATAGAAAGGTGCGAGCCGACAAAGCTGTTGCAAGACTTACAATATGAAATTGTTTTTCGGAACGCTCCATCGGAGTTGCTGGAGAAGCCGAAGGACCCCGTTGTTCTTCCCAAGACATCAAGGTCAGCGATCGGGAAAGAGAAATTTGATAACAGAGGAGAGTACTTCCTGGTAAGCATTCCGATTCTGGGGATATACCATCATCTAAACGTATCCCTTGTTGAGTTGGCAGCGGGGAGTGGGAACGGTATAAATTCGTTCCGAGTTCACTTCTCCGATCCGAAAGCGCGGGTCGAAGCTGAAATCGGCGCCGACGTTGCTCGGATCAACAAAAAATTTGGAAAAATGATGCAGACTGAGCCCGCCGAGATTAGCGAAAGCTTCGGGCAAAGCGATCTCGTGTGCGATCTTTCAACTTGATATACCTGCGCGAGTCATAAGGCATAAAGGTCTGTGTACCGCAGCCTCGAAGCGATCGGCTGGACCGCCTGCAAGATTTCGTAACCGGCACATGCTCTTCCGTTGCGGCGATGACGTTCGATCTTGCGCGGGCAAAAGATTATGAGGCCAGACGAGACCTCTTGGCCGGAGATGAGTCCTACTTCATGCCACCCCGCGTCCTCGTCTTCGACTCCGGCCTGGGCGGCCTCACCGTCTTCGCCGAGGTGGCGAAGCTGCGTCCCGATGCCGACTTCGTCTACGCCGCCGACGACGCCGGCTTCCCCTACGGCGCCTGGCGCGAGCCGGAGCTGATCGCGCGCATCGTCGGCGTGATCGGCGGGCTGCTGGCCGACATCCGTCCGGTTCTCGTGGTGATCGCCTGCAACACCGCCTCGACGCTGGTGCTGCCGGACCTGCGCGCGGCCTTCCCCGACGTGCCCTTCGTGGGCACCGTGCCGGCGATCAAGCCGGCGGCGGCCCTGTCGCGCTCGCGGCTGATCTCCGTGCTGGCGACGCCGGGCACGGTGGCGCGCGACTACACCCGCGCGCTGATCGGCTCGTTTGCCGGCGATTGCCGCGTCACCCTGGTCGGCTCCACGGCGCTCGCATCGCTGGCGGAAGCGGCGATGGCCGGCGCCGCCATCGCCGACGCCGCCGTGGCGGCGGAGATCGCGCCCTGCTTCGTGGCGGCCGGCGGCGCCCGCACGGACTGCGTGGTGCTCGCCTGCACGCATTATCCCCTGCTCCTCCCACGCTTCGAGGCGCTGGCGCCCTGGCCGGTGTTCTGGATCGATCCGGCGGCGGCGATCGCCCGGCGCGTCGACGGCGTGCTGCGCGATCACGGATACGGGGATGCGCCGGGCGGCCGCCGGCGGGGCCGCGCCGTGTTCACCAGCGCGCGCCCCGTGCCGCCGCCCGTGCGCGACGTCCTCGTCCGCTACGATCTGGAGCAGGACGCTTCGCCGGCGGGGTGATCGGGTCCATCGGTCCGGAGATGTCCCTCCGCCGCCAAGCAGGGAAGGCTGGCGGCTACTCGACCACCTCGTCCTGGTACACGCCCCAAAGGTCGGCCTGCTTGACGAAGCCGTCGAAGCCGGCGCCGTTGATCCGGCACCACGTCTTGTCGCAGGAGCGGATGTTGGCGAGCACGTTGGGCTCCAGTCTGGCCACCGTGCCCGATGTCGGGTCGGGCTTGGCGAACAGCACGACCGCCACGCCGTCCTTCTTCCAGGGCGTGACCAGTCCGGTGCGGCGGCCCGACAGCAGCGAGTGCAGCACCCAGCCCTCCGAGCCTTCGGAGTCGCGCACCTTGCGCCACGTTTCGAACTCGGCGGTGATCTCGACGGGCAGGCCGGCGCGCTCGAAGATCCAGTTCGTGCGGTGGTCCTTGGAGGGACCCTCGCGCAGGTTCACCCGGTCCGACTTCAGGCTGACGTAGCGTGGCACGGGGAGTCCCGACGCCTTGCCGATCTGTTCGGCTGTGGCGGCCGGACAAGCGTGGAACAGCGCCAGCAAGCCAGCCGCAACGAAGGCGGCGCCCGAGCGGCGCCCAGCGGCTCGTCCGGTCGCGCCTTTTGTCATCGCGGTTCTCCGTTGATTGATATCGATCCGGGGTCGAACACGGAACGGCCTGGGACACTTTCGGGGACTTGGCAGCCGATCGGTTGCGCTTCTTGTCTTTGATCCGTCATCTGCTAGAGAGGCCGACGGGGGTTCACCTTACGTCTTGTCGGCTCGGCAACGTTAAGACGGGGTGAAGGCGGGCGCGTTCTCCCACCACTTCGTGACGCCACCGCGGCGCCCGGCCCTGCGTCCCGTTTCCCCGATGGGGTCCCGATCTTCAACCCGCGAGTTTTCCACCCCCGCCATGGGCAAGAAGAAACCCCTCGTCATCATCACAAGACGGCTGCCCGAGCGCATCGAGACGCGGATGTGCGAGCTGTTCGACACGCGCCTCAACATCGCCGATGCGGCGATGAGCCGGGCGGTGCTCGCCGAGGCGATGAAGAGCGCCGACGTGCTGGTGCCCACCGTCACCGACCGCATCGACGCCGATCTTATGCGCGAGGCCGGGCCCAACCTCAAGCTGATCGCCAACTTCGGCAACGGCGTCGACAACATCGCCATCGGCGCGGCGCTGGAGCGCGGCATCACGGTCACCAACACGCCGGGCGTGCTGACCGAGGACACCGCCGACATGGCGATGGCGCTGATCCTGGCGGTGGCGCGCCGCATCGTGGAGGGAGCCGGGGCGATCCCCGCCAACGAATGGTCGGGCTGGGCCCCGACCTGGATGCTGGGGCGCCGCATCACCGGCAAGCGGCTCGGCATCGTCGGCATGGGGCGCATCGGGCAGGCGATCGCGCGCAGGGCCAAGGCGTTCGGCCTGCAGATCCACTACCACAACCGCCGCCGCCTTTCCCTGCCCGTCGAGGAGAAGCTGGAAGCGACCTACTGGGACTCGCTCGACCAGATGCTGGCGCGCATGGACATCGTTTCGGTGAACTGCCCGCACACCCCGGCGACCTACCATCTGCTCTCGGCCCGCCGGCTCAAGTACCTGCGTCCCGACGCCTACCTCATCAACACCTCGCGCGGCGAGGTGATCGACGAGAACGCGCTGACGCGGATGCTGGAAACCGGCGAGCTCGCCGGCGCCGGCCTCGACGTGTTCGAGCACGAGCCCTCGGTCTCGCCGCGGCTCATCAAGCTCGCCAGGACCGGCAAGGTGACGCTGCTGCCGCACATGGGCTCGGCCACCAGCGAGGGCCGCATCGACATGGGCGAGAAGGTCATCGTCAACGTCCAGGCCTTCTGGGACGGCCATCGCCCGCCCGACCGCGTGCTGGCGAGCATGCTGTGACCGGGCGCCCGAGGCGAAGCAAGACTTGAACGCGGTCGCGCGAGGTCTGGCGTGAGGCGCAACGGTGCGCGGCGATCCTTTAGCGGATCCGAGGTGTCAGGCCGCGCAGTCCTTGGCCGCCGTCTCGGTGCTGCACCTCAGGAACGCCTTGAACTTGCTCAGGATCAGGTTCCAGGTGTCGAGGTTGTTGACGATCGCCTCGGTTGTGTAGCCGTGCTCGACGTCGAGGTCCATCTCGATGTTGGCCTGACCCTCGTCGTCGAGGTAGGCGCGGCCGAAGCGGTGGTTGGCGTTCCACTTGTTCATCTGAGCCGGCGTCAGCTTGTTGTCGACGGTGAAGCCTGAAAAGAACTGGATGGACGTGCAGCGCTCGCCCTTGCCGCAAGTGTAGAAGAAGACGGTGGCGGTCGAACCCTCCGTTGAAGTGACGATCTTCGGGGTGCCATCGCCCGCTCTGCCGAGTTCGGCGCGATATCCCTTGTCCTGCAGGATCTTCGACACCTCGGCTGCGGTCACGCCGCCATCGGCGAGCGGGCCGGCGAGGGCCGGTGTCACGACTGAGGCGGTCAGGATTGCCGCAACGAGGGCTGCAAGGGGAAAGCGCATCCTTGATGTTCCTTGGGACGGGATCGACGACGAATTCGTACCACGTCCCTCCGGCTGCGATGAATTGGAAATCCGTCCAAGTCTGTATTCCTTGAGTCTTGGTTGAAGCACGGCCGATCGAACGATGACTTCGCGTCGGTTCTGGCGGCCGGCTTCGGAGGGATCGCCGGCGACAGTGTGGGGTCACCCCGTGTCGGCCCTGAACGCGCCTTCGAAGACGATGTCGGCGAGCGCCTTGCGCCTGCTCGGCACTCGGGATCGCTTCGCTGGAAAAGGCGCGCGGCGACCAGCGCCTCGGGAACAGGGGCTCGATGGAATGGTCGGCGGCGCGCGGGTTGGCGAGGGCCATGGCGGGGCTCTGGCAACCGGTTCGCCGGCTCCATCGGCTCGATCGCCGATGAGGACTAGAGGCGAGGGCCGGCCTCGCGGCGACGGGGCTCCCTTGGCAGGCTCGGTCCTTGCGGTAAACGTTGAAGCGGCCGGGATCGCCGTGTCGGACGGCGGGATCGAACGACACGATGGAAAGATCCGTGGCATCAACGCAGGCGAGCCGGGAGCTGCTGCGCCAGGCGGCACGGCGGGATCATCCCGACCACCTCGTCGCCGTCGCCGACGCGACCGCCTGGGCGCGGGCGGAGGGCGAGGGCTCCGCCGCGGCGGCGCAGGCCA
Source organism: uncultured Beijerinckiaceae bacterium (assembly GCA_964245015.1). Lineage (GTDB taxonomy): Bacteria > Pseudomonadota > Alphaproteobacteria > Rhizobiales > Beijerinckiaceae > RH-AL1. The sequence goes on from CAXTMA010000057.1 coordinate 10,732, forward strand.
TCAAGCGGACGGGGCTGGAGGCCCGCATCCCCGGTCTGGCGGCAAGGCCGACGGTGATGGCGATGGGCTGGTCGATCGCGGCGGCGGTGGTGGCGGCGAGCGTGCTGTCGTGGTTTCCCGCGTCTCCCTGGGTCGAGATCGCCGGGAAGGTGGCGACCTTCGGGGCGGCGGCCGTGGCGGTTGCGGCGGCGGCGTGGGGCTTCCTGTCCGAGGTAAGGGGCTGGGAAGGCAGCGACGCGTCGCGCTGGCTCCTGAAACGACGGGTCAAGACGTTCCGCAAGGCGCTCGACCTCCGCCGGCGCGCCATCTGCGAGACGTTGATCTGCGTGGGCGACGAAGGGCTGGTCGTTTACACGATGAATGGCGGAACGGTCGTCGCAGATGCCACGCCCGCCGCCGGCCTCCTCAGCCTGACGATCGAGCCGCGGGGATCGCACATGTCGTTGCGGCTCGCGACGCCGGCCGGCTCGTCGCAGTTCGATTGGTTGCCGCGCAACGCCGGCTTCGAGGCGGCGGTCGCGCGCCTCGCCCTGGTCGCGCGCGGCCAAGCGTCGCTGGCGGACACGTAGGCGTGGCGGCCGGCCGGCCCGGTCAGGATCCGATCATGGCGCGCAACTGGCGGGCGAGCCCGCCGTAGTCGCGGGGATGGATGCCGTCGCGGCCGGGGCTGAACGACACGGCCCTTACCCCGCGCTCCGCCGCCCAGGCGGAAACCACGCCGCGCGCGCCGTTGGCCGGCACCAGAAGGATCAACTGCCCGCCCGCGGCGGCATAGGCGCTGGCCAGGGCGCGGCGCGTCCGCTCGACCGACTGGACGCGCTGCCTCACCGAAATGCCGCGCGGGAAATCGTTGCTGCCGATGGAGGCGATCACCCAGCCGCCGCCGCGCACGGAGGCGGCGGAGGCCGTCGACGAGATGCCGATGCGGGCCGAAACCGCGCACACGCCCATCGCCCGGCCGACGCCGACCGCCACGCTGTCGCCGACGACCTGGCAACCGGCGAGGGCCGGCCCGGCCAGCAGCGGCAGTCCCAGCGCCACGAGCGCCGCGATCCTTGTTTTCATTCCCCGACCTTCCTTCGCCGCGCGCCCGCACGGCTCCGCCGGCCATCATCCAACCCCGCACAGCAGCATCCGGGATGCGTTATTGCGCCCGCCTGCTCAGCGCTTCCGTTCGCCGGCGGGCCGCGCCGTGGAGGTCCTGGAGGCCGAGCCGGTCGGACAGGCGGGCGACCGGCTCAAGGCAGGTTCGCGCCAAGCCGACGAGCGGGTCGACGAACGGGCCCACCACCGGGCCGGTGGGCAGGTCGTCCAGCCAGCTCGCCACCGAGTGCGGCATCAGCAGCACGAGGACCAGGGTGGTCGCGTAAACCGTCCACATCGCCGCCCGCAGCGGCGTCGGCGCCACGCGCCGCTCGCCGACGAGCAGGGCGAAGCCGGCCTCGTCGAAGTTGTCCGTGCTGCTCAAAGGAACCTCTCCTCAGAACTGGAAGTAGATGAAGGGGGCGACGCCGCCCGGCGCCAGCACCGAGATCGTCCAGACCGTCGCCGCGCTGAGGCCGACCTTGCTCCAGGTCGGGATGGCGAAGAAGACGTCGCGCGCCCGCGCCAGGGCCGACGGCGGCAGGATCTGCGTGGCCGCGCCCAGCAGCAGCATCACCGCCACGAACGGCGTCAGCGTCGTGCCCGTCTCGACGGCGGGGCCGCCGACGAGCGTCTTCAGATACAAGATGGCGGTGGTGAAATCGGGCGAGCGGAAGAAGATCCAGGTCAGGCACACGAAGTGGAACACGGCGAGCCAGCACGCCGCGCGCCCGATCCGGGACTGCGACCAGCGGCGCAGGCGACCCAGCCCGCCGTGATCTTGGCGCGGCAGCACTTCGCCGGCGAAGCGCTCGACGGCGAGGCCGGCGCCGTGAAGGAGGCCCCACAGCACGAACTGCAGCCCGGCCCCGTGCCACAGGCCGCCGAGCAGCATGGTGAGGACGAGGTTGACGTAGGTCCGCACCCGGCCGCGCCGGTTGCCGCCGAGCGGGATGTAGAGATAGTCCCGCAGCCACGACGACAGGGTGATGTGCCAGCGCCGCCAGAAGTCCTGCAGCGACAGGGCCCTGTAGGGCTGGTCGAAGTTCTGCGGGAACTTGTAGCCGAGCAGGTCGGCGATGCCGATCGCGATGTCGGTGTAGGCGCTGAAGTCGCAGTAGATGACGATGGCGTAGGCGTAGATGCCGAGGATCAGGTCGAGGCGGGACTGGCTGCCGACGCTGGTGAAGATCGGGTCGACGTAGAGGGTCGACAGGTGGCTGGCGATCACGACCTTCTTGAACAGGCCGCCGCCGATCAGCAGGAAGCTCTTGCCCACCGCGATGTCTTCCATGCGCGAGGGCCTCGCCAACTGCGCCAGGAAGTCCGACGCGCGCACGATCGGTCCGGCGACGAGGTGGGGGAAGAAGCTGATGTAGAGGAGCAGGTCGATCGGCGATCGGCAGGGCTCGCTGGTGCGGCGGTAGACGTCGACCACGTAGCTGATGCCGTGAAAGGTGAGGAACGAGATTGCCACCGGCACGGCCAGCCCCGTGGAGCCGAAGTTCGGGATGAAGCCGAACAGGCTCAGGAAGGCTTCGAGCTGCGCCGAGCCGAAGTCGTAGTATTTGAAGAAGCCGAGCGGCAGCAGGTTGGCCGCGACTGCCCCTGTCACCACCGCGCGGCGCCGGCGCTCACCCTTCTGGGCGTCGATCAGCAGGCCGAAGAGGTAGTTGCCGAGCGAGCTGGCGAACAGCAGGAAGACGAAGCGCCAGTCCCAGAAGGCGTAGAAGACGTAGCTCGCCGCCACCAGCAGGCATTTCTTGGCGAGGTTGTACCTGTTCAACGCCCAGGTCAGCGGAAACACGATCTCGAAGAAGACGAGGAATTCAATCGTTGGAAACAGCATGGGTCGTTCCCAGTGCCTGACGGACGATCGGATCGAGGAAGGCGGTGAAGGCGCGCGCGCTCTTCTTGTAGCCCTCCTTGGTGAAGTGCACGTGGTCGGCCGTCATCAGCCGCGGCTCGGAGGCCGTCCAGGCTTGGGCGCCGCAACGCTTGGGCATGATGCCCGACCAGTCCCAGAAGGGGATGCCGCGGGCGGCGGCGAAGCTGCGCTGCAGGTCGCGGACACGGTCGAGCTGCGGCGGCGTTGGCCAGTCGCAGGCGTCGGGAGGCGGGTTGGCGGCTTGCGCGCCGGCGACCTGAGCATTGGCGACCTGCGCATTGGCGATCTGGACGGGGCCGGGCGCGGCGGAGGCCGGCCGGGCCGGGCGCAGCGCGTCGCACGCCTTGCCCTGCGGCTCCTTCAGGCAGATGGCCTGCACCCGTTCGGCAAAGGAGGGGCCGATCATCACGATCCTGGCGCCCGGTGCGCCGGCGTGGATCGTGGCCAGGACGTGATCGAACTGTTCCTCGTATTTGACGAGGTCGAGCTTGTCGTTGAAGCCCTCGTTGGTGCCGAAGCTCAGCACCACGATCGCCGGCGCGAGCTGCCGGAGACCGTCGATCACCGTCTGCTGCGGGAACTTGTTGAGGATGTCGACGGTCGCGCCGGGGAAGCCGATGTTGCTGTAGGACACGCCGTTGCGGCGGTTCAGGAAGGCGATGCTGGCCACCGCCACGTGCTTGGCGTCGAGCGTCCGCACCGTGAGCTGCCGCAGGCCGGCCGGTGACGTGCCGCGCGAGGCGAGGTGGAGGACTTCGTGCCGGCTGGCGTCGGCCTTGAGCGCGTAGCGGGTCCTGTTGCCGTCGAGGTCGACCTCGATGGCGCCCTCGTCCGGCCCGGTCTGCACGTCGAGCTCGATGTCGGTGGTGGGCACCGGGGCTTCCGCCGCGAAGCCCAGCACCTCGCCGGCACGGCGGGTTTCGGCAAGGAAGCCGGTGAGCGCGAAGTGCTCGACGGCGCTTGACTTCTGGATCGCCTGATAGGTCCAGCCCGGCGAGGCCGTGAGCTTGAGGCGGGCGCTGCGTACGCCCGGCGTCGGCAATCCCACGTCCATGACGCCGAGGCTGCCGTCGCCGTAGCGGGCCTGAAGGATGTCGCGCACCTCGCCGGTGAAGAAATCCGCGGCGGTGTGGCTGTCGCCGATCTGCAGGATGCGCAGCGGGGGCGAACGGCGCGGGGCGCGGTTGACGCGCGCGTCCTCGATGCCGTCGCCGAATCGGTCGGGCAACAGCGAAAGGGGGGTGCCGCCTGACCAGGCCAGGTTGAGCCAGGCCCGCGTCGACCAGTTCTGGGTTGGCGATGTCGGGGGCAGCCAGGCGCGGGTCGGCAAGCCCTCGATGGGCCAAGCCTGGGTCGGCAGGCTTTGCAGCGGCCATCCTTGGACCGGCCAAGTGCGGGCCTGCCAGACGCGCGCCGGCGTGTCGGCGAAAGCGCCGCGGTCGAGACGCGCGATGGAGGCGGACGTGGCGACCGAGCGGGCGGTCAGCAGCGCCAGCCGGCTGGGCGCGCGCTCCGAATCGGCTCGCACGTCGACCCGCAAGTCGGTCCGCGCAGGCGCCGGACTCGCCTCCACGGTCGTCTTGCGTGAGACGGGCGATCCCGCGGCATCGGCCGGCGGGCTTGATGTAAGGGCGCGCCGGCTCGCCGGCAAGGCGATCACAACGGTGCAGCCTGCGGCGGCCACGGCGCAGGCGATCAGCCCGCGCCCGTTCCGGCCCTTCATCGAACCGCCTCGCAGGGCGTATCCGGCGTCACGTGATGGTCCCGCAGCTGCCCCATCATGGTGGGCAGCAGGTAGCGGGCGATCACGTCGTAGCCCATGCTGGTGAAATGGATGCCATCGGTGGCGCGCAGCTGCACCAGCGACCCGTCCAGGCCGTGACCGTAGGGTTGGAAGCTGTTGTCGCCCTCGGGATGCCAGGGTTCGAGGTAGCGGACCTTGGGGTCCTTCATGTCGGCGAGCGCCTTGGCGACCAGCGTGTTCTTTTCCAGCGCGTCGGCCTGGGCCGCCTTGTCGCGGAGCACCGGCAGCCCCAGCCACAGCAGCCCGGCCGGGACGTCCTTGCCGGCCTGCGCCAGCTCGGCGACGAGCTGCCCGTACCGGGTGCGCCAACCGTCCGTGCCCAGGCCGTAGCGCGTGCCGTCGAGGTCGACGATGTTCTGACGGTCGTTGAGGCCGAGCGAGACCACGATCAGGGCCGGCTTGAATTCGGCGATGATGCCCTTGGTGACCAGGATCCAGTCGTACTTCCCCGGCCGGGTAAGACCCGTGCCGTTCTCGCCGAAGCGGCCGAACTTGTAGTGCTGCGACAGGCAGCGGTCGGCGGCGGCGAGCCGCAGCGCTCCGCCCCACACGCCGTCGATCATCGAGTCGCCGACGAAGGCGACGTTGATCTTGCCCGACCCGTCCTTGCCCGCCCCCTCCTTGCCAGACGTTTCCGGGGCGGCGAACCCCGCGCCCGGCAGGCCGCACAGCACCAGCGCGGAACCGCCGGCGCGCAGCAGGTCGCGTTTCGTGACCCGGTCGGTTGTCCGGAAGGTTGGCATGCGCGGCCTTTGGTCGTCGGTGGACGGTCTAGTTAAAACGACTCACCTGTCGTTCCAAGCGGTTCCGCCGGAGACCTTCGTCGTGCCGTCGCCGGCCGACCGCGCGGGCTCGTCCGCTCTGGCGTCCCGATCCCTGGCGCTTCCGGTCCAGGCATTTCCGGTCCAGGCGTTGCGGGCGTCGACGACCCGCTTCCACAGCATGGCGTAGCCCTTCATCGTGAAATGAACGCCGTCGCCGGCCCGCAGGCTGCGGTCGCACACGCCGCGATCGGCGGCGCTGACGTAGCGGACGTTGCCGTCGTCGCGCAGCCGATCCTTGAGAATGGCGTCGAGGCGCTCGGCGGTGGTGTTCCACGTCTTCAGCACGCAGGGTGGGCCGAGCCAGATCACCTTGAGGTCGTTGCGGTCGGCGACGTCCTTGATGCGCTCGATCGCGCCCTCGACCCCGTGGATGCTGCCGACCGCGTCGTTGGTGCCCAGGCTGAGAACCACGACCGATCCGCCGGGGACGCGCCGGATCTGCGCCAGAGCGGCGGAACTGCGGATCGCCACGCCCTCGTGCGCCAAGCGCGGCGCCCCCGACGCCATCGACAGGCCGATCCCGATGCTGTCGCCGAGAACGGTCGGGCCCGTTCCCTTCGCGCCCGCGGCAGCGAGGTTCTTGCCGGCCATGCTTTTGCCGGCCATGCCCCGGTCGCTCGCGTGCCGGCTCCTCCTGACCCTGGCTTTGGCGCCCGCGCTTGCCGCGCTCGCGTCGGGCGCGATCTGATCCGTTGCGGCCTGATCGGTCGCATCCTGCGGCGCGGCGCGGGCCAGGCCCAACGAGGCGGCAAGCGCCGCGGAGGTCAGGAGAGCCGTGCAGGCGAAGTGCTTCACGATTGCGTCCATGGTGGTTCGAGCCGGCGTCGGACGGATGTCGACACGGCATGGTTAAGGCTGCCTTAATCCGCCGATTCGCGGGCACAAATCGGGCGCTTCCGCCGTTGGCGGACGATGTTGCGGCCGTGTCGCACAAAAGCCACGGCCGCTCGGCGCATGAATTTCAAGCGTTGCCGACGCGCCGGCAGAAATGGCTCCGCGAGCCTTCCAACAATCGGAGTCCGAGCCGGCTTCGATTTCGCTTGGAACGGGCGAGCGCAAAGCTGGCGCAAGGCTGTTTGAGAGGGAGTCGCAGCAACGGTGCGCTACGGCGAGAACGACATCGAGCGCGCGGTCGGTTCCAGGGCGCTGGCCGCCGGGCGGGCCTACCAGCGGGGGAAGCGCGTGCTGTCGTTCCGCCGCGAGGGGGACGGCATCCGTTCCACCGTGCGCGGCAGCGATGTCCGGCCCTATGGCCAGACGATCGTGCTGTCGCAGGCGCGCGGCGGGGTGACGTTCGACGGCGAGTGTTCCTGCCCGGTCGGCTTCAACTGCAAGCACGTCGCGGCGGCGCTGCTGCACGGTCTCGCCGGCGCCGCGCCGGCCCGCTCACCCGCCGCCGCGATGTCGGTGATGCCGCGCGACGTCGAGCGCTTCGCGTCCGCAGTGCGGCAGCCGCTGCCCGGCGAACTGCCGCCGGCGCTGGCCGCCTGGCTCGACGACCTCGCCCGCCTCAACGTCGGCGACAGCTTTCCGGCCGACGTCGCCTTTCGCGTCGTTTACGTCTTCAGCCCCTTGTTCAGCCCCCTGCCGGGCGGGTCGCGGCTGGCGCGGCTGGCCGTGCAGCCGGTCTCCACCCGCCTGCTCAAGGACGGCACCTTTTCCGACGCCGGCCGGCCTTGCGATCCCCGAGCCGCCACGCCGGCACGGCATCTGCGGCCGGCCGACCTGCGCATCCTGCGCGCGCTGGGACAGATCGGGCCGTCCTCCGGCGGCGGTCGCGCCGACGCTCCCGGCGGCGCCGGTCAACCCGCCTACGGCCTGGACGGCGAGGGCGGCGCCGAGGTGCTGGGGCAGATCCTTGCCACCTCGCGAGCCCGCTGGCTGTCGGTCAACGGCCCGGTTCTCGCGGCTGGACCGGCGCGACCCGGCCGGATCGCGTGGCGGGAAACGAACGGGACCGGCCTCGCGCCCGCCCTGCTGCTGGGTGACGGGAGCGAGCCGGCCGCCGGCCCAACCATCGTCCAACCCGTCGTTCTTGCCGCGACGCCGCCGGTCTACGTCGATCCCGCCGCCGGTCTGCTGGGTTCGGTCGAAACCGGCCATGAGCCGGGTCTGGCCGCCGCCCTTCTCGCCGCACCCATGGTTCCAGCCGAGGCGGTGGCGGCCTTCAAC
>CAXTMA010000058.1:0-18258 GCA_964245015.1 uncultured Beijerinckiaceae bacterium
GACCCTAAACCGGACTCGGTCCGATGCTCTAACTTATTGTGCCGCATCGGATTAGCCCGAAAACCGCTACGCACTTTTCGGTCCGATGCTCTCGCCTCGCATCCGGTCAGAATGCCGGGATCGCGGGTGTCCGTCGGGCAACCGTGATCCGGGCGAGCACCACCGCGGCGACGGAGCGGGCCAGCAGCGCGTAACCCTTGTCGCGCATGTGAAGGTCATCATCGGCGATCATCTCCGTCTGCGTGATCACGCCCTCCCGCAACCAGCTCTGCATCAGGTCATAGCGTCGGATCACGGCGACGCCGGTCTCCGCGCCGACCTTACGCACCACGTCGCGGTAGGCTTCCGCACCATCGATCCCGGCGAGACGCGGACACCATTGCGGCTCCATCAGCATCACGGCGATCCCGGCGCCTTGCATGGCGCGGATGCCATCGCGTGTTTCACTCTCGAAGCGCTGGAGCGGAACGCGGCGCATCGGGTCATTGCTGCCGGTCTGCCAGATCACGAGATCGGGGCGGCGCGCGATCACGTCCGGTTTCAAGCGTGTCGCCATGTCGTCGGCATCCTCGCCGCCCACGCCGCGGTTGATGACGCTCACGTCGGGTCCGCCCGGCATGGCGTGGCGCAGCAGGATCTCGAGTTGGGACGGGTAGGAAGCGGCCGGCGTCGAGGCGCCGACCCCCTGCGTCGACGACGAACCGAACGCGACGATGGTGAGCGAAGCGCGGGGAGCCACGGCGCGCGGCTGAATGGCGTACGCTGGAGCGATGATCATCACCGCCATGGCGGCAGCGAGGATCTTGCTGATGGCGATCATGTCGGCCTCCCGAGACCCGGCGGCGGCGAGCGCCGCTGTCGGGATCCGTTCTAGCCGCCGGGCGTCGCGGGATCTGTGATCCGCCGCACGTCGCGACCCTGGTGGCAACGTCGGTGTCAGACCTGGCTTCGCGCGATCAGGCGGAGCTTGCGCTCGTTCTTCAGGAGAATGCGGCCGCGCCCAAGCTCGATCAACCCATCGCCCTGCCAGACTTGGAGCTGCCGGTTCACGCTTTCCCGGGTCACGCCGACATGGCGGGCAAGCTGCTCCTGCGTGATGAGCAGGGTTTCGCCGAAGTCGTCGGCGAGGCCGACGATCCGGTCGGCGAGGCGCGCGTCGAGGCGCGCGGTCAGCGTTTGCTCGAACTGGGTGAGTGTTGCCCGCAGCTTGAGGCAGATGATCTCGATGAGCTTCACCGCGAGGTGCGGCGCCCGTTCGATGTGGGCGAGCATGTCGGCGCGGCGAAGCACGAAAATTTCGGTCGCCTCCGTCGCCACCACGTCGGCCGTGCGGCCCCGGCCGTCGAGCAACGCGATCTCGCCGAACACGTCACCGGCGCCCAGGGTCGCAATGACGAGACGCTGACCATCGGCTGGTCCGACCTCGACGATCACCTGCCCGCGCCGGATGCCGTACATGGCATCCCCCGCATCGCCCTTCTGGAACAGCGTCACGCCTTTGGCCAGCGAACGCGTCGTGCAAAGCGCAGCCAGGGTGTCCAACTCCTCCGGCGCAAGCGTGCCGAAGTAGGCGTTGGCGCGCAGCATGATCGCGAACTCGGTGCGCCTGCCTAGCGTGATCTGCACGCCATCAACTCCCTGAAGCGGCGGCGGGCGGGGCTGCGCGCGACGACCATGGTTCAATTATCGCAACCTGACGCACTGTCGATCCATGCCCGATCGGCCGACCTGTATGCCGTGGCGAGCCCGAGCGGACCGCCTGAAGGTTTGCAGACGGAAGAACATAAGCCATGCTCAAGTCGCTCTCAATCAAGTCTTAGGTCGTTGCCGGCACCCCTTTTCGCGCAAGCTTGCCGGCTGCGACGGCGTCGATGACGTGCTCTGGGCCACGGCCTGCCAGATGGCTGCCACGCTGGAGGTGCGGGTGCTGCAGCTGCCGGAAGGGGAGCGCGTCACGGTGCGCGCCAGCTACCCTCCCGGGGACGAGCCGAGCGACGCCGACCTCGCCGCGGTGTGATGGAGATGGAGCGGCGGCGCTCCCGCCGGGCGCGGCGCCGATGCGCACCGGACGCGGCACGGTCGGCTTGCTCGACCTCGACAGGCCCGGCGCCTAACCGACGCCCTGCTCGACCGGAGCGCGCTGGCCTTGAGGCGCGTTCATCTCGCCGGCGTCCTCGACCGGGCGCAGCGCGCCATTGAAACGGACAAGCTGCACTCGGCGCGGCTCACCTCCATCTCGCACGACCTGCGCACGCCGCTGGCGAACGTAATTTCTCCAGCAACAACAGTCTGTTATGGGCGATCGCGTGAGGAAGAACGGGACGGCGGACTTGCAGGGCGCGTAGATGGCTACTGGCATCGTCAGCCGATCAGCACCGGGATCGTCCTCGCCATGGCGGCGAAGATCACGGCGCTCGACGATGATGGATGCCGCCGCGTCGCCACGAGGCTATATCCAGAAAAAGGAAAGCATGTCCAGAAGTAACGCGAATATTGGGTAGCGACATGCCAAACAGACAAATAGAGCAAAGCCAAGACCCAGGGTAGGAATGATGGTGATGGTTGCCATGGGACGCCCCGGATTGGCGATACTGTAGGCCCATCAGAACACGGGGTGCGTGACGCGGCTCACCAAAGACGGCGTCGAGGCACAGCGGGACGAATCGCGGCGGCATCCCTTTACGTCCAAGGCGCCACGGACACGTCGGGCGACCAAGTCGAAGACGTCGACCACGCCAGCAACGAGGCCGCGCGTCGTGTCGAACTCAGCCGCAAGCGCCTCCAGCAGCGCTCCGGCCCTCTCCGTCAACTATCGCGCCGGCTTTGGCCAGATCATCTCTCCATAACGAGGGCGCCAACGAGGGCGTCGTTGACGAACACGCGACGTGGACCAGCCTTCTGTGCAGTTCCTCACAGTCACCCGCTCGTAGCCCATCGTAAGGTCATCACGTCAACTTCCTGCGATGACGCAGCGAGTAAACCCGACAAGTCGGGCCTGATCCTCTGTTTGATCGGATACGTCCATGACCAGCTGTTCTTTCATAAGGCCGCGATGGTGCTGAGTGCAACGGCCACCTCGATCCTTGCCCTATCAGCGACGGCGCAAGCCGCCGGCGACGGCTGCCGCGCCGGCTTCGTTTGGCGGGAAGCCATGCCGCGGGACCACGTTTGCGTGGTTCCGTCCTCGCGCGATCAGGCCCTGATCGACAATACGTTCGCGGCGACGCGGGTCGACGAGACGAACCACGACTATGGTCCGGACACCTGCATCAGCGGTTTCGTCTGGCGCGAGGCGTTTGCTGGCGATCATGTCTGCGTCACCCCCGAGATCAGGGCGCAGTCGGCCCGGGAGAACGCCCTGGCGGCGAGCCGCGTGTATGTCGAACCGATCCCGCGCGTCGGCAGCGCCGAATTCGTCGGCGCGAGCGAGCCGGTCGTCGGTGGCCCTTACCGTGTTCGACCGGTCGAGGTGGCGCCAGTCCTCGTCGAGGCGGCTCCGGTCGTTGTGGAACAAACTTACGTCTTCGGCGGCCAGCAGTACGACTGGGTCGACAATGGTTGGAACGGGCCCGGCTTCTACGTCGCGGGCTTGGCTTTCCAGCTCGGTCGCGGCTTCGGCGGACGCAGCGGTTTCAACGGCTGGCAGCAGCCCATCAAGATCGGCAGTCCGCGTAACGGTTCCGCCACTCCGATTCAGACTGGAACGCCGACGCAGGGCGGCAAGGGCGGATCGCAGGGCGGCGCCGGTGCCGCAGGCGGCAAGGGCGGATCGCAGGGCGGCGGCACCGGTCCCATCGTCATCCATCCCACAGGCCCGACCCCCGTCGCCTATCATCCCACCTCAGGCTTTGGTCCTCGGCCGACGTTTTCGCGATACGGCGGCACCATCCGCGGCTCCTTCGGGAGTCCGCGTTCGCCGACCTACTCTCCCACCGTGTTCCATCCCGTTCGCACCGCACCTCTGGGGGGTGCCTATCAAGGAAGCGGCTTCCGCGCTGCTCCTCAACTGCGTGTCAGCGCGCCCCACGTCAGCGCGCCCCACGTCAGCGCGCCCCGCATCACCGTGGCCCGCATCAGCACACCACGTATCAGCGCTCCGCAATTCACCGCGCCGAAGGGTGGCGGCCGCCGGCGCTGAGCGCGACATCCCGTGTGTCTGCGATGACGAGTTGCTGGCGCTTGCCTTCCACGGCGAGCGTCGTTCGGCGTGTCGGATCCGGGCCGAGGCTCAGACTGTGCGTCGGGGCTTCATCAAGACGAGGCTCATGCGCGCTGAGCCGATACGACCATGGTCGGCATGTCGGCGCCGCGCTCCTCAAGTCACTAATCCGTGACCATTCAACCAGACCGCAACGTCGACCATCGACGAGCGTCCAACACGAAGTCTTCCCCATCATGTCCGCTTCAGTTCTCCGTTTCGGCGCCGCCTTTCTCATCGTGGCAGCATGGGCAGTCGCCAACCTCATCCCCGACACCGCGCGCACGATCGCGCTGGGAATCGCCGCCGGCCTGCAGCTCGAGTCGAGCGACGCTGCCGCGTACCAGCACGCAATCCAGACGACATTCTGGTCCGGGATCGGCGTCAGCACGGGCGTCGCGCTGCTCCTGCTCGGCCTGCTGTGGTGGAAGCCGCTACGCCGCTTGTTGCCGACCATCCTGCTCGCGCTGACATCGGCCGCGCTGTTGGCGCCCCGCCCGGCCTTCGCCTACTACCAGCAGAAGGACTACGCCGAGCCCTACCTGATCATGCCCAACGAATCGGCGTTCTGGGCTCCCGACGTCGGCGACAACCAGGACTCCCAGAAGGCCTTCGCCTCGTCCGAGTACCTCAACAAGAACAAGATCGCGACCAAGCGCTTCCTGATCCCGCACGTGAAGCTCTCGAACTCGGGCTTCTGGACCTTCTCGGACTACTCCGTGCCGGCGGGCCGCCTCTACATCGTCGACCGCTCGCCCTACAACCAGGAATGGGTCAGCAGCCTCGCCAAGGGTTCGTCGGCCAAGGACGAGGGTTTGCAGTGCCAGTCGTCGGAAGGCCTCGACATCAACGTCGGCATCACGATCTCCGCCTTCGTCACCGAGGAGAATGCGGCCAAGTTCCTGTTCCACTACGGCATCAAGCCGCCGGCGGGATCGCGCACCGACCCGGAGGTGATCTTCACAAGCGTGCTGTACGGGCGCTCGCTGACCGACGTGATGCAGTCCAACGTGCGCAACGCCGTCCAGGCGCTGGTCTGCTCGCAGATCGCCGGCCGCACGCTGATCCAGGACAGCGCGCAGGCCAACGCGATCATGGACGCGGTGAAGAAGGACATCACGGCGTTCCTGACGGAACAGGGCATTTCGCTCGACTTCATCGGCTGGGCCGACACCTTCACCTTCGATCCCAAGGTGCAGGACGCGATCAACCGTACCTTCATCGCCAGCCAGGATCAGGCGATCGCGACGCTGCTGGCCCAGCATACGTCGGCGATCCAGGCGCTGGCCGTCGCCGAGGCGCTGCGCAACAAGTGGAACGGCGCCACGCCGGCCTCGGTGTCGCTGACCTTCATGCCGGAAGGGCTGACGAACGCGCTCGGGGCCTTGGCGTCGGGCCGGAAGTGAAGGGCAGGCTCCACCTATTGCACTGACGCGGACAAAGGATCCGCGAATGGTGAGCGGTGCGAGGCTAGGCCATGGCTCAAACGGTGTCCGTGAGCCCTTGCGAAAGCGACGAGGTGCGGCTCGCCAAGATCATCGGCAATCGGTCTCGGCCGCTCAAGCATGTTTTGCGGGCCCGCATCGTCGGCTGTCGGCCGAGCGCCTGAACGTACAGGAGGTCGCCCGGCAAGCGGGCGTCAGCCGCCCGGCGGTGTGGCGCTGGCAGCAGCGCTACGGCGAGGAGGGCGTCGACGGCCTGCTGCGCGACAAGACCCGGCCGCCCGGCACGCCGGCGGTGCCGCAGGCCAGGGTCCAGGCCGTGTTCGAGCGCACCCTGCGCGCGCCGCCCGGCGCCGTTACGCATTGGACCGGCCGGGCGATGGTGTGAAGCGGCGTGATTGTTGACTCCGAATCGGCGCCGAAGGCAGACCCTATTCAGAGGATCTTTATTCCCGTCAAACGAGCTAATCACACTGATCGAGGTGGGGTCACCCTTCGGCGCCTATATGGGGGTCAATCATGCCGCCAGTTCACACCCGAAGCGGATCAAGTGAGGTTGCAAACATAGCGGCACGGCAATCGCGCCAGGTGATGCGCCGGAGACTGCGGCAACTGCGTGCCGGCAAATGGGTCTGTGCTCGTTCTCCGCGCACCGCCGCCGTAGGTGCCATCGGCGAGCCGCACGACGTTCGGAGACGAGGACGCATCTCTGATGGCGGATGTTTCGCCTTCAACCGAGCCGTCAACCCGTCGCGCTGCTGGTCCGAGCGTTCTCGGCAAAGCAGGGGTTCGCCGGAAGATCGCGGCCCTCATGCTCCCACATGCGGGCCGACCTTGGCCGATCCAGCGGCGCCTCCGCATCTGTTGAGATCCGGTCAAAGGCTTGCTTCCGCAGGCCGGTCCGTATCCGGAGGTCATCCCCGAAGCGAATCTCGCCTGATGGCCGACACCGCCTCGCTTGGCAGACAGGCGGCGGTCGCGGATTTCTCAACGTCGACTCTGGTGAGGCCACCCGGTGCGGCGCACGCCTCATCCAGGCCGAGAACCACGAGTCCACGGCCGTCAGCCATGCATACCGGCTCTGATCAAACCCATATCGCTCAACAATCGACGCTGCCTGGCCGAGCAGCTTCGGATGGCGATGCGAGAGGAGCGGATGATGCTGACACCGATGCTCGGACTTGCGGATCTCGGCGCGCTTTACGCGCAAGGCCGCACCTTGCACGACACCATGGACGCGGTCGCTGCCCGCCTCCAAGCTCCCGGCGACCCGGCGACATTCATCGCGGCCTGCGATCGCGAGGAGTTGCGGCGCGAGGCGGACGCGCTTCTGCGACGCGCGCCCAAGCCCAACAGCCTGCCGCTTTGGGGCGTACCCTTCGCCGTCAAGGACAACATCGACGTCGCCGGCCTGCCAACCACCGCCGCCTGCCCGGCCTTTGCCTACACGCCATCGCGTGACGCCTTCGTCGTCGCGCGGTTGAGGGCGGCCGGCGCGATCCCCATCGGCAAGACCAACCTCGACCAGTTCGCGACCGGTCTCAACGGGACCCGTTCGCCCTACGGTGCGCCGCGCTGCGTCTTCAACGACGCCTACGTTTCCGGCGGTTCGAGTTCCGGCTCGGCCACCGCTGTCGCCGCAGGCCTCGCGGCCTTCGCGCTCGGCACCGATACCGCCGGTTCCGGCCGCGTGCCGGCGGCGTTCAACAACATCGTCGGCATCAAACCGACGCCCGGCCGCCTCAGCGTCGATGGCACTGTGCCGGCCTGCCGGAGCCTCGACACCATCAGCATCTTCGCCGGATGCGTCGCCGACGGCGTGGCGATCAGACGGATCGCCGAAGGCCGCGACCGGTCCGATGCTGATGCGCGGCCCGGCGAATTCGTCGGGCTGATCGGGCGGCGCGTCGGTGTTCTGCGCGCGGAGGATCGCGCGTTCTTCGGCGACACGGACACCGCCCGCCTCTACGAGCAGGCGGCGGCAAGGCTGGCCGGCTGCGGCGCACGGGCGGTCGCGTTCGACTACGCGCCATTCCGTGAGGCGGCCGCCCTCCTCTACGAGGGTCCGTGGGTCGCCGAGCGGCTCGCCGCGCTCGAAGATTTCCTGCGCGATCACGCCGATGCGTTCGACACGTCGGTGCGCGCGATCGTCGAGGGCGGACGTCGCTTCAGCGCCGTCGACGCCTTCCGCGGTCGCTACGCGCTGGAAGAGCTGCGCCACCGCACGGAGGCGACGTGGGCAGCCTGCGACGCGCTGCTTCTGCCGACCGCGCCGACGATCTACACGGTCGAGGCGATGCGTGCCGATCCGATCCGGCTCAACAGCCGGCTCGGGCACTACACCAATTTCGCCAACCTGCTCGGCCTCGCCGCGATCGCGATCCCGGCTGGCTTCACGCCGGCCGGCCTTCCCTTCGGCGTCACGCTCGTCGGTCCGGCTTCAAGCGACGACGGGCTGGCGCCGCTCGCCGACGCGCTGCACCGGGCCGCGGATTGCGGCATGGGGCGGGCCCGCGCGAAGATCGGCGCCGCGATGATCGCCGAACCGGCCGGCGACGCGATCGAGCTGGCTGTCGTCGGCGCGCATCTGTTTGGCCTCCCGCTCAACGAGCAGCTTCAGGCGCTCGGCGCGAAGCTCGTGCGCGAGGTGCGGACCGCCGGCGATTACCGCCTCTACGCGCTTCCGGGCACGGTGCCGCCCAAGCCCGGCCTCGTGCGCGACCCCGGCTTCGCCGGTCCCGGCGTGCCGGCGGAGATCTGGTCGCTCACGCCATCCGCCTTCGGTCGCTTCGTCGCCGCCATCCCCCAACCCCTCGGCATCGCTCGCATCACGATGGATGATGGTTCGACGGCGAGCGGCTTCCTGTGCGAGGGCTGGGCGATCAGGGGAGCTTCGGAGATCGTCGGAGGATGGCGCGCTTACGTCGCCACCGGCTCTTGAGCGGCTTGGCATCGGGGCGCTCGCCGGCTGCACGCCGGGCGGGCGTCCGTTTTGCATAGCCGATCGCAGGATCGGAGCTCCCATGCATCGTAGAGTGTTCTTGCAACGCGCCGGTGCGCTTGGAGTGACCGGCCTTCTCGACGCCCGTCCGAGCTGGGCGGCAGGGAAGGACACGATCGTTATCGCCATCGCCGATACGATCAACAGCCTGGACATCCAGCGGTCCGGCACCAACCGCCCGGCCTATCAGGTCGCCATCAACGCCTACGACCGCCTCCTGTCGTTGGGCACCATCGACGACGGCTACGGCGTTCATTCCGATTACGGGAAGCTGCGCGGCGAACTGGCGGAAAGCTGGCAGGTCGCGCCCGACGGCCTTTCCGTCGTCTTCAAGCTGAAGCCCGACGCGGTCTTCTCCGACGGAACCCCGGTCACCGCCGACGACGTGAAATGGTCGTTCGACCGGGCGGTGTCGATCGGCGGCTTTCCCACGCAGCAGTTCGGCATCGGCAAGATGACCAAGCCCGAGCAGTTCACCATCCTCGATCCGCACACGATCAAGGTCACGTTCCCTGTCGGTTCGAAGCTGTCGCTTCCCGACTTCACGGTGCCGCTGGCCATCGTCTACAATTCCAAGCTGGTGAAGGCGCATCTCACCCCGGCCGATCCGTGGGGTGCCGAGTACACCCATCGCAACACGGCCGGCTCCGGCGCATTCCACGTCGAGCGCTGGGATCCCGGCCAGCAGCTCGTCTACGTCCGCAACGATCACTGGAAGGGCGGGCCCGTTCCCGCGATCCGCCGGGCGATCATCCGCGAGATCCCGAGCAAGTCGACGCGTCGCGCGCTGGTGGAGCGCGGCGACATCCACATCGACTTCGACGTCGGCGGCAAGGATGCGGCCGAGCTGAAGCCGAGCCCGAAGCTGAAGGTCGCGAGCTGGCCGATCGTCAACACCGAGAACGTCCTCAGCCTCAACGTGGCCTTTCCACCGTTCACCGACCGCAAGGTGCGGCAAGCCGTGGCCTGGTCGATCCCCTACCAGCAGATCTTCGAGCAGGCGGCCTTCAGCCAGGGCAAGCCGATGTTCGGAGCGCCGGGCGTGTCCGGCAGCGGCATCTGGCCGGCGGCCTTCCCCTACAAGACGGACCTCGACAAGGCCAAGGCCCTGCTGGCCGAGACCGCCTACAAGGACGGTTTCACGGTGCCGCTGTCGATCGACCTCAGCACCGCCGAATGGAGCGAGCCTTCGGCGCTGCTGGTGCAGGAAAACCTCGGCCGCATCGGCATCAGGTGCACGATCGACCGCATTCCCGGCGCGAACTGGCGCACGCTGGCGCTGGTGCAGAAGAAGTTCCCGATGATCATCGACGGCTTCGGCGGCTGGCTCGACACGCCGGAATATTACTTCTTCTATACTTACACGAAGGGCACGCTCTTCAACGCCGCCAACTACGACGATCCGGAGATGGCGGCGCTGGTGGCCAAGACCATGCCGATGGCGACGACGGACCCGGCCTACGCGCCGGCGATCCAGCGCATGATCGCCATCGCCATCGCCGACGTGCCGCGCATCCCGCTCTGGCAGCCGGCCCTGGCATCGGCGATGGCGAAGGACGTGTCGGGCTACGAATCGTGGTTCCACCGGGGCGTCGATGCCCGCCCGCTGCGGTTCGCCTGAGGTGGCGCGCTCGACCGGCAAGCTGAGATTGGTCGCACAGCGGATCGGCGGGGCGGTGCCGGCGCTGATCGGCATCGTGGTCGTCACCTTCCTGCTGACGCGCGCGCTGCCCGGCGATCCCGCCGCCTATTTCGCCGGGCCGACGGCCGATGCCGAGAGCATCGCGCAGATCCGCCATAACCTGGGGCTCGACCGCAGCCTGCCCGTGCAGTTCGCCGTCTACGTCGGCGGCCTGCTCCACGGCGACCTCGGCCAGTCGATCTCGACCGGGCAGAACGTCGGCCACGAACTGATGACGCGTCTGCCGGCCTCGCTCGAACTGACCCTGGCGGCGCTGATCGTGGCCATCGGTGTCGCGGTGCCGCTGGGCATCCTCGCCGCGACGCGGCCCGACAGCCTCGTCGACCATCTCTGCCGCTTCGTGGTCACCACCGGCGTCTCGCTGCCGACCTTCTTCACCGGGCTCGCGCTCGTCTACATCTTCTACTACCGGCTCGGCTGGTCGCCGGCCCCGGTCGGCCGGCTCGACATCCTGTACGCGAACCCGACGGCCGTCACCGGCTTCTTCACGGTCGATGCGCTTCTCAACGGCGATGTCGAGACCTTCAGGGCGGCGCTCGCCCAATTGGTGCTGCCGGCCGCCACGCTGGCGTTGTTCACGCTGGCGCCGATCGCGCGGATGACCCGCGCCTCGATGCTGCAGGTGCTGGCGAGCGACTTCGTGCGCACGGCCCGCGCGGCCGGCCTGTCCCGCCGCAAGGTGCTGTTCACCTACGCCTTCGGCAATGCGGTGCTGCCGGTCATCACCACGCTTGGCATGGTCTTCTCGTTCGTGCTCGGCGCCAACGTGCTGGTCGAGAAGGTGTTCTCGTGGCCCGGCATCGGCTCGTTCGCGGTCGATGCCCTTGTCAGCTCGGATTACGCCGCCGTGCAGGGCTTCGTCCTCACCATGGCGATCCTCTTCGTGCTGCTGAACCTCGCCGTCGACGTGCTCTACACGCTCATCGATCCCCGCCTCGGCGTGCCGGCATGAGCGACGGCATGATCGACGTCCTGGCCATCGCGCCGCCCAGCGCCTTGCGGCGCAACTGGCGCCATCTCATCCATGTGCTGCGTGGCAACCCCCTCACCTTCTCCGCCGTCCTGCTGTTCGTGCTGCTCGTCCTCGTTGCCCTGCTCGGGCCGAGCCTCGTCCCGTTCTCGCCTCTCGCCAGCGATAGCTCCGAGGCGCTGAAGCCGCCGTCGGCGGCGCATTGGTTCGGCACCGACAGCGTCGGCCGCGACGTGTTCTCCCGCGTGGTCGTGGCGACGCGGCTCGACCTGCTGATCTCGGTCAGCGCGGTGACGCTGTCGTTCGTCGGAGGCTGCCTGATCGGCTCGCTCGCCGGCTTCCACGGCGGCTGGTTCGACCGCTTGTCCGGCCGGCTCATCGACACCATCATGGCGTTCCCGCTCTTCGTGCTGGCGATGGGCATCGTCGCCGCGCTCGGCAACAACGTCGCCAACGTGGTCTATGCCACCGCCATCGTGAACCTGCCGTTCTACGCCCGCCTCGCCCGCACCGAGGTGATGGTGCGCCGCGAGGCCGGCTTCGTGATGGCTGCCCGGCTGTCGGGCAACAGCGGCCCGCGCATCCTGGCGATGCAGGTGTTCCCCAACATCCTGCCGCCGATGATGGTGCAGATCTCGCTCAACCTGGGGTGGGCGATCCTGAACGCCGCCGGCCTGTCCTTCATCGGCCTCGGCGTGCGGCCGCCGACGGCGGAATGGGGCATCATGGTCGCCGAGGGCGCCAACAACATCGTGTCCGGGGAATGGTGGCTGGCGATGTTTCCCGGCCTGGCACTGATGCTCGCCGTCTTCACCTTCAACCTCCTCGGTGACGGCCTGCGCGACCTCGTCGACCCGCAGCGACGGACCTGATGGGCCCTGTTTGATGGCGTTGCGCGCGGAGCCGCCGCCGGCGAAGACCACCGGGGCGCTGCTCGACATCGACGACATCGTGGTCGACTTCACCACGCGCAACGGCCTCGTGCGCGCGGTCGACACGATCTCGTTCCAGGTCAAGCGGGGCGAAACGATCGGCATCGTCGGCGAGTCCGGCAGCGGCAAGTCGGTGACCTCCTACGCCGTGATGAAGATCCTCGACCGCGCCGGGCGGATCACCCACGGCACCATCTCGTTCGACGGGCGCGACCTCACGGGGGCGTCCGAGCCGGCGATGCAGAACGTGCGCGGCTCGCAGATTTCGATGATCTTCCAGAACCCGCGCGCCAGCCTCAACCCGATCCGCACCGTCGGCCGGCAGATCGCCGACGTGCTGATCCGGCACGGCCAGGCCAGCGCCGCGACGGCACGCGAAAAGGCGATCGAGGCGTTGCGGCTCGTGCGCATCGCGCGGCCGGAGGAGCGCGTCGACGCCTTTCCCTTCCAGCTCTCCGGCGGCATGTGCCAGCGCATCGTCATCGCCATCGCGCTCGCCTGCCGGCCGAAGCTGCTGATCGCCGACGAGCCGACGACCGGCCTCGACGTGACCACGCAGAAGGCGGTGATGGATCTCGTCGTCGATCTCGGGCGCCGGCGCGATATGGCGACGATCCTCATCACCCACGACCTCGGCCTCGCCGCGACCTATTGCGATCGTCTCGTCATCATGGAGCGCGGTCGGATCGTCGAGGCGGCGGCCTCGAAGCGGATCTTCGCCGCGCCCGAGCACCCCTACAGCGTCAGGCTGATGAAGGCGACGCCGCGCCCCGGCATCGGGCTGCGCGACCTGCTCGCGGTCGAGGCGCCGCCGGTGGTGTCGATCCCGGCCGGCGAGCCGCTCCTCGAAGTCAAGGACCTGGTCAAGGCGTACGGGGTGTTTCGTGCCGTCGACGGGATCAGCTTCGATGTCAGATCGGGCGAAAGCCTCGGCCTCGTCGGCGAGTCCGGCTGCGGTAAGTCGACGACATCGATGATGGTGATGCGGCTGCTCGACCCGACCAGCGGCACGATCACGCTCGATGGCCGCAACCTCGCCGCCGTTCCCGCGGCGCGTTTCGCCGGTGACAAGGATCGCGGCAAGCTGCAGATGGTATTCCAGGACGCGACCGAGAGCCTCAACCCGCGCTACACCGCCTTCCGCGCCATCGCCGATCCGCTCTACCGCCTCGGCGGCGTCAAGCGCAGCGAGGCCGCGCGCGAGAAGGTCGAGCGCCTCGCCGACCTCGTCGGTTTGCCGCGCAACCTTCTCGACCGCTTCCCGCACCAGCTGTCCGGCGGCCAGAAGGCGCGCGTCGGCATCGCCCGCGCCATCGCCCTCGACCCCAGGCTGGTGATCCTGGACGAGCCGACGGCGGCGCTCGACGTGTCGGTCCAGGCGATCGTGCTGAACCTGCTGGCCGACTTGAAGGCGACGCTCGGCATGAGCTACCTCTTCGTTTCGCACGACCTCCACGTCGTGCGGCTGCTGTGCGACCGCGTGCTCGTGATGCGCGGCGGCACCATCGTCGAGGCGGGCGAGACCGGGCAGGTGATGACGCAGCCCGCGCACGCCTACACGCGCGAACTGCTCGCCGCCCTGCCGCATCCGCCGTGAATCCGCGCGTCACGCGTCGATGAGGCTGACGTGGGCGGCCACGACCCGCCAACCCACGGGCAAGCGCACCCAGGTCTGGCTCTGCCGGCCGATCTTGCCCGGCGCTCCGGCGCGCTTGAACAGCGTCATCGCGGTCGCATGGTCGCGCCCGTAGGTGGTGATCACCGTCCGCGACAGCTCGCGATCGAGGCCGGCCGGCGTCCGGCCGCGGCGGAACGCGCGGATCGCCTCCATGCCGTAGAGGTTCTCGCCGCCACCGTAGCGGATGGTCAGCGGATCGTCCCAGAACAGGGCTTCGAGCGTGGCGACGTCGTTCGTCACCAGCGCCCGTTCGTAGGCTGCGAAGGCGGCCTCGACCTCGGCCTTCACGGCGGGAAGGTCGATCATCATGCGGGATCGATCGGCGCGGGACCGATCGGCGCGGGATCGATCGGCGCGGGATCGATCGGCGCGGGATCGATCGGCGAAGGCGGCACGCCGCCCGCCTCGATCGCCTCCCCGACGGCAAGGCAAAGGTCCTCGCGAAACCGCGGGGCGATCACCTGCACGCCCACGGGGACCGTCCCGACGAGGCCGGTGGACACGCTCAGCGCCGGCACGCCCAGGATCGGGATCGCCACCTGCGTCAGCTGCGACCGCCAAATCTGCCGGAACCGCTCGGGACCTTCGAGATCGGCGCCGTCGGCGAACGGCAGATCGCCTGAGATCGGCAGCAGAACGAGCGGGTTGTCGGCAAGAAAAATCTGCCAGCGTCGCACCAGCGTGGCGCGCAGCGTCAGCGCGTGGAGCACCTCGGCGGTGCCGACGCCGCGCACCAGCGGTTCCAGCGCGCGCAGCACGGCGAGCGCGCCGGGATCGTCCTCGGCCTCCGCCGCCCGCAGCTTGTCGACGTAGCCCTCGCCCAGCCACAGCTTGATCTGCAGGTCCGCCGCCTCCTGCAGCGGCGGCAGCGCCTCCATCGGCTCAACGTGCCAGCCCGCCGCTTCGAGGCGCCGCGCCGCGTCGAGCAGCGCCGCCTCGACGGCAGGCGCGATGGCGAGCTCGTCGGGCTTCAAGCAGAGCACCACCCGCCTCGGGGCCGGTGGACCGGTGAGGGGAGCCGGCACCCACCAGGGATCGCGGGGCTTCCCTCGCGACATCGCGGCCAGCGCCAGCCTGAGATCGCCGATCGTGCGCGCCAGCGGGCCGAGGGTCGCCATGAGTTGGCCGCCAATCGAGCGCTCCGGCATCGAGGCGTTGAAGGCGGGGATGCGCCCGAGCGACGGTCGCAGCCCGTGGATGCCGCAGGCGTAGGCGGGGTAGCGCACCGAGCCGGCGATGTCCGTACCCTGGCCGATCGCGCCGATGCCGGCCGTCACGGCGGCGGCGGCGCCTCCCGAGGACCCGCCCGGCGTCAGGCGGGGATCGCGCGGGTTCCGGGTCGCGCCATGCGGGAGATTGTTCGTGAACCAGCGGTAGGAGAAGGCCGGCGTGTTGGTGCGGCCGAGCAGGATGGCGCCGGCCTCGCGAAGGTTGGCGACGCCTGGATTATCCTCGCTCGCGATGAGATCGCGCTGGCTGCGAAGACCGTTGGTGCTGGCCGATCGCGCTTCGTCGGTGTTGACCCTGGTCGTCACCGGCACGCCCGCGAGGGGGCCGACTGTCTCGCCGCGCGCCAAGGCGGCATCGAGGGCGGCGGCCTGCGCGAGAACGGCGTCCGGCCGGCAGGCGACAACCGCGTTGATGGCGGGATTGACCGCCTCCAGCCGCGCCAGCGCGTTCTCCGCCACCTCGGTTGCGCTGACCTCGCGCGAGCGCACCAGGGCGGCGGTTTGTTCGGCCGTCATCCGCCAAAGCGCCGTCATGCCACGAGCCAACCTTTGCGCGGATGTCCGACACACGTTGTAATGTCAGGTGCTGCTTTTGCCAGGGGTTGGAGAGGACGCGCGATGACGATGATGGATGAACCGGACACGGCACTCGAAACCTACGTCGACGGTGCCGCGACCATACTTGGCCTCGCCATCGAGCCGGAGTGGCGCGACGCGGTGCTGGCCAACATGCGGGCGATCGCACGATCGGCGCGCTTCGTCATGGCCGCTCCGCTCGGCGACCACAACGAAGCGGCCCCCGTGTTCCGCGCATGACGATCGCGCGAGCCGCCACCGCCGCCGCCATCGCGCGGGACGTGCGCGGCAAGGTGCGGTCGGCCGCCGCCGTCGTCGCTGAAACGCTGGAGCGGATCGCCGCCCTCGATCCCCGGATCAACGCCTTCACCGACATCACCGCCGGCCGCGCGCTGGCGCGAGCCCGAAATCTCGATGTACGCCTCGCCGCCGGCGAGGACATCGGGCCGCTGGCCGGCGTTCCCTTCGCCGTCAAGAACCTCATCGACGTTGCCGGCCTCACCACGCGGGCCGGTTCCCGGATCAACGAGCGGAACTTACCGGCCGAGCGCGACGGAAGCCTGGTTCGCCGGTTGGAGGCCGCCGGCGCCGTGCTCGTCGGTGCCCTCAACATGGGCGAGTACGCCTATGACTTCACGGGCGAGAACGTCCATGCCGGTCCCTCGCGCAACCCGCACGCGCTCGATCACATGACCGGCGGATCGTCGGGCGGCTCCGGCGCGGCGGTCGCCGCCGGCATGGTGCCGCTGGCGCTCGGCTCCGACACCAACGGATCCATCCGCGTGCCGTCCGCGTTCTGCGGCACGTTCGGTCTCAAACCGACCTACGGGCGACTCAGCCGGGCCGGGAGTTTCCCGTTCGTCGGGAGCCTCGATCATCTCGGCCCCATGACCCGCAGCGTGCACGACCTCGCGCTCGCCTACGACGCCCTGCAGGGCGGCGATGCCGAGGACGGCCATCTGGCGGAGCGACCGATCGAGCCGGTTCGCCCCGTGCTGGAAGACGGCGTCGGCGCGCTCAGGATCGCGGTCGCCGATGACTACTTCGAGGCCATGGCCGACGCCGATGCGCTGCAGTCCGTGCGCCTAGCCGCCGGATGGCTCGGTGCAACCCGTCGCGTGACCATCCCCGACGCGGCGCGGGCGCGGGCGGCTGCCTACGTCATCACCGCCGCAGAGGGCGCGGCGCTTCATCTCGAACGCCTGCGCGCGCAGGCCCGGGACTTCGATCCCGCCGTTCGCGACCGGCTCATCGCCGGCGCGATGATCCCGGCAGTCTGGGTGGACAGGGCGCAGAAGTTCAGGCGCTTTTATCAAGCAAAGGTCCACGCGCTCTTCCAGCACGTCGACATCATTCTCGCGCCCTCGACACCCTGCCGGGCGCCCAGGATCGGGCAGACGGCCATAATGGTCGGCGGGACCAGCGTGCCGGCGCGGGCCACGATCGGCCTGTTCACGCAGCCCATCTCCTTCATCGGCCTTCCCGTCGTCGCCGTTCCCGTCTTCATCGACGAAGGCCTCCCCCTGGGCATTCAGGTCATCGCGGCGCCCTGGCGCGAGGCGGACGCGATCCGCACCGCGCGGGCTCTTGAGATCGCGATGCCAGCTCTGGCACGCTGACCTTGGCACGCTGACCTTGGCACGCTGAGGCGGCGTTCACTTCGTCGTTTCCTGTGGCGGCACCAGCAGAAAGGTCGCGAGCGTGCCGGCCGATGCGCTTCTGCTCTCAAAGGCCGCGTTTCGCATCCCGCGCAGTTGCGCTCTCTCCATCGACCATCATGGATCATGATGGTCGATCGTCATGCCACACCGGTTCGCATTGACCCGAGGTCTTCTTGATCCCTCGGTTGCCGCTGGGGCCGGACGGCAGCATGGATGGTCCGAATGGACAGAGGCGCACCTCAGACCGAGTCGCGGCCCTTCTTGGGGACCCCCGTGTCCCCAACGATCCAGGCGCGGATCGGCCCCTGTTGCTCGATGACCGGCAACACGTTGGCGCAGACCCGGGCCAGCACCGCCTCTTCCGACCACGGCGCCTGCCCGACGAAGTGCAGCAGGGATTGATGCTTTGGCAGCCACCCGCGCCGGCGCCGTCACGGCCGCCATCGGCTCGACGCTTTTGCGCTCCAGCGGCATCAGTAGCCCGAGGCAGTCGTCCCGCACCGGAGCGATCCTGTCGGCATGGCCGATCACCTCGACCAAATGATCGACATGGGCCGAAAACGCCGCATCACTCTCCTGCGTCCAGCGCTCCATCGCGGCCCGCCCGCTCCGTCGTTGATCAACGGCGCTACAAGTTTCTCCACACGGATCGATGATAACCCTGTGACGCAGTAGTACTAGGTCACGGACCCATAAGCTCGCAACCAGATGCGTGAGGCCGCCATCTTGACGAGGGCAAGATAGTTGCTGGCCTGCTTGTCGGAACGCGTGGCCACGGCCCTGTAGTGCTTGAGCTTGCTGAAGAAGCGCTCGACGTGGTTGCGGAAGCGGTACAGGAAGGGGCTGAACGCAGGCTTGTTGACCCGTCC
>CAXTMA010000059.1:0-1115 GCA_964245015.1 uncultured Beijerinckiaceae bacterium
CTTCTTGGGAGCGGCGAGGCTCGGCGTCATGCCGGAGGCCGCGAGAAGGCAGCCGCCCGCCAGGGCCAGCGCCAGGAAATGCGGGGACTTCAGCGGCATCGGTGTTCCTTTCAAGACCTTCCTCCCCTCTACCCGGGGAGGCGTGCTGATCGCAGAGCCGGGCAGGGGGCACCAGGGCGTCCGGGAGGACGTTCGCGCTCGTCCGGCGACACGGCAAGCTCTTTACCCCGTATTGAGGCGACATATGGGCGGCTTCGCCCCTGACAAATCCGCGCGAACCGCTTCGCGGCGATGCAACGGCGAGCGGCGCGGTTCGCGAAGGAGCATGCGAATCGGCGGGCGATCGTTTATTCCGGTCGTCATGGAGTTCGCCGCTGCCGCGTTCCGCTTGATGCTCCGCGACCTTGGGTCGGGGATGACGCGCTTCGCCGCCCGGGTGGCGGATCTCGCGCCCGCTCGCGCCGCATGACGCCCGGACTGCCCGGGGTCGAGGAGCCCTTCGCCGCGAGCGGCCTCGACGCCCTGCTGACCACCGCCGCCGATAGCAGCCCCGACCACGTCCTCCTTTGCGACGATGACGGCCCAACGACGGCGCAGGTCCTGGCGCGCCGTGTCCATCGCCTCGCCGCCCACCTGCGGCTTGGCGGCCTGCGCGGCGGCGAGCGGGTGCTGATCCTCGCCGGGCCGCAGACTGCCAGCGTTGTCGCCCTGGTGGCGACCCTGCGAGCCGGCCTCGACCCCGTTCTCGTGCCCTGCAACCTGGGTCCGGTGGAACTCGCCGCCGCCGCGCAGGCGGCCGATGCTGCGGCGATGATCGGTCCCTCGCACCAAGGCGGCCGCGATCTCGGCGACCTTTACCTGTCCGCCGCCGCCGTCGCGGACTCCATCCGGGGCATCCTGACCCACGGGCCCGGTCTGGTCGACGGCGCCGCCGACGTGTCCGCTCGCACGCTCGACGCTCCCGGCGAGGTCGCGCTGGGCGGTCCGGCGGCGGAGGTGTCCGGCACGGTCGAGTCCGCCGCCATCGCCACCCTCGCCGGTCCGGCTTCGGCGCCGCAACTCGTGTTCCGCTCGCAGGTCGCGTTGTTCGCCGATGCCCTTTCGCTCGTCGAGCA
>CAXTMA010000059.1:1125-18209 GCA_964245015.1 uncultured Beijerinckiaceae bacterium
GCATGGCTCCTTCGCACCCGCTGATCTCGCTGCTGCCGCCCTGCACCTTGGCCGGTCTCGTCGGTGGCCCCTTCGCCGCGTTCGTGGGCGCGTCGCATCTCGTCCTCCACGGACCTTTCGCCGCGCGGCGCTTCCTCGCCCACTGCGACGCTGCGCCGGGCTACCACCTTGTCGTGCCCGCCGCCGTTGCGCAGCGGTTCGCCGAGGGAGCGCTCACCGCCGGATTGGCATCGATGATCCTTGTGTCGCGCTTCGCGCAGCCCGACGCCTTCGTTCTGCCGCCGGCGCTGCGCTGCGAGCGTCCGAGCATCGATCTTTACGCCTTCGGCGAGGAGGTCGTGCTCGCGCAGCGCCGCAGGGACGGCGTCGCCGAGCCGCCGCGCCGCATCGCCGACCGCAGCGCCAGCGAGGGGCTTGGCGCCCGCCTGCATCGCGCCCAGGCGGAGGAACGCGCCGGAAGCGCGGTCGATGCGTGGGTGCAGCGTGCCGATCCCTTCCGCTGAGGCTCGCAAGTGCCCCATCGAGCGCCTCGCGGTCCGCATCCCTTGAAGCTCGTCCTCGCCAACAAGGCCTATTCGTCCTGGTCGCTGCGGCCCTGGCTGCTGATGCGCGTCCTCGGCATCGCCTTCGACGAGGTCGTGATCCCCCTCGACCAGCCCGATACGGCGCAGATCATCCTGGGCTACAGCCCGGCCGGCAAACTGCCGGTGCTGCTCGACGGACCCGCGCGGGCGCCTCTGCGGGTGTGGGAGTCGCTGGCGATCATCGATCACCTCGCCGCGGAGCACCCCGAACAGGCGATCTGGCCGCCCGACCGCGCGGCGCGGGCGCTGGCCCGTTCGCTCGCCGCCGAGATGCACGCCGGCTTCGCACCCCTGCGGCGCGCCCTGCCGATGAACATGCGCCGCGCGCCAAGGCCGCCCGCCTCGCGCGACGACGCGACAGCCCGCGCCGTCGCGCTCGACATCGCCCGCATCGAGGCGGCCTGGGCCGATGCGCGCGCCCGCTTCGGACACGGCAGCGGCCCCTTCCTGTTCGGCGCCTTCGGCGCGGCCGACGCCATGTTCGCGCCCGTGGTGAACCGTTTGCACGCCTATGCGCAGCCGGTCTCGCCGGCCACGCGCGCCTACATGGAGGCGGTGATGGCCCTGCCGGCCTGGCGCGACTGGCAGACCGCCGCAACGGCGGAAGGCTGGCGGCTCGCCCGCATCGACGACGTGTAGTCCCCGTGGGGCCGCTTCAGGGCGGACCAACGGCGATCGGGCTACCCGACGTTTGGCGCTCGGCACGGGCGGCCTGCCACACGTCCCACGCCGCACCGGCGTTGAGCAGGCCGATCACGCAGCCGGTCACGAGATCCGGCCAGGTGGCCCGCGTCAGGCTCGTCAGGCCGGCGGCGGCAAGGATCGCGGCATTGGCAAGGGTGTCGTTGCGCGCGGACAGGAAGGCGGCACGCAACAGGCTGCCGCCGACCTCGCGGTGGCGAACCAGCAGCCCCGCACAGACCGAATTGACCGCCAACGCCGCGGCCGCCGTCAGGCCCAGCGCACCCGCCGCCGGAGGGGTCGCAACCTCCAGGCGCACCCAGGCCGTGACCACCGTCGCCAGCGTCGGGGCCAGCAGGACGCCGGCAAGGGCGCCGCCAAGTCGCGACCTCGCCCGCGCCGACCAGGACAGCCCGACGACCACCAGAAGGTTCAACGACGCGTCTTCAAGGAAGTCGGCACAATCGGCAAACAGCGATACCGAGCCGATGAGGGACGCCACCGCGGCCTCGATGGCGAACATCGACAGGTTCAGCACGATCACGAGGCGCAGGGTGGCGCGCAGGGCGGGCGGGAATGCCGCCGGCGCTTCGGATGCCGGCGGCTCGCTGCCGTTCACCACCCTTCGTCCGACCGTGAGACGCAGAAGCTGACGAGATCCGTCACGGCCGGGCGATTTCCCCAAAGAACTGGAACATTTCGCCGGTTTCGCAGCTTGTTGCGGCATTGCTCAAGCTTGAACCCGGTTGCGGAGCAAGGTCGACCGTGAACCCCATCGTTCTGATCTTGATCATCGTCCTTGTTCTTGCCACAGTGGGTGGCTTCCCTTCAGTCGGGTTGCTCAACGCCGGTTATTTCCCCTCGGGTATCGCCGGCGTGCTGGTACTTGTTCTGGTTATCCTGCTGCTAACCGGACGGCTCTGACCTTTCGCGTGTCAGATCGATAGTTTCACCGCTCACCAGCCGCGCCGCCTAGCGAGAGCCAACGCGACGGTTGGCTGCGCAGTCATTCCTGACGCTGAGTCGTCTTGTTCGACTCTTCCATCGTCGGAGGCTCGTCGACCTGATCGGGACGCGGCTTGGGGCTGCCACCACCCATCTGGTTGTACTGGTCATCGGTGGCATCGTCGGAAAAGGGCTGCGCTGTCTTCACCTTCGGGTGCGAAGCCGGCGTCTCGCCGAGCCGGTCAGTGGAAGTCGGAGCATCCTTGTTCATTCCATCTCCTTCCAACTCCCTCCTCACCGGCTGACCCAGGCGATCGAGGCGAGCTGTACGCTCTGAGCGGCGGCGACGAGGTCGGCGATGTCGACGTACCCCGCATCGTGTTCATCGAGGAGCCGCTTCAGCTTGGTCACCTGACCATTGCTGAAGCCAACCGTCGCGCAGGCGGCGTAAACCTCCCTGGCATAGGCGAGGCCGTCTTCAGCCCTCGATGTCTGTCCGGTCATATGTCATCAACGGACGCGCCCGTGAATCGTTCACGTTGGTGGTTGCGACCGGCGGAGTGTGGCTTTATCGTGACAGGCGGTCGTGGACTGGCGAAATTCGACCACATCGCGGCTTGGCATCTCGTTTCCCGTGCACGGTGACGATACAACGGACCGGATCGGGACGAGCCCCGCTCGACATTCGACGGCATCTCAAGCCCTTGGAAAGGATTCCCAACATCATGAAGAAGCTGATCGCCGCAAGCCTCGTCGCCGGCACGACGCTGACCTTTGCCGTCAGCGCCCGAGCCGTGGACTTTCCCGCGACGCCGATCAACCATGGCGCCCCGACCAACCTGCCCGGGGAGACGCTGATTCCCGGCCTCACCGAAGCCATGACGGTCGTCAACACCGTCACCCAGCCGATCCTGCAGCCGATCCTGGCGCCCATGCCCGCCCCGGTCGCCGAGCCCGCACCGCCGATGCGCCGTCGCTTCGTGCGCCACTCGTCCAAGCGCCGGTTCGCGATGAAGAAAAAGATGATGAAAAAGATGTCCTGATCGGCGCACCACCGCCCGCCACGCTTCGGCCGGATAACAAGCAGCCCTTTCGCGGATCCTACGCGAAAGGTGCGACCGCTTTCGTTGCAATGCGAGGCCCCAATCCGCGGCATCGATCCACGTGGAGTGTGCTGATGGGACGTCGCCGGCGCGTGGATGCCGCCTCGGACGCTCAGCTCGGTCCCGACTCGGCCGACGTTTCATCGAGCGCAGCCGCCTTGTTCGCGCGCTTGCGCCGCCAGGGTGCGTCGACCTCCCAGTCCCCGGCCATGATGCAGCCGTAAGGCACCACCTCGTCCTTGACATCGGCAAGACCGTAGGCGGCGATCTGCGCCCGTACCGAGGCCGCGTTCTTGTAGGCCTGCGGCAGTTCGGACCTGTCGATCCTGCCGCAGAAGAAGCGCGCGTCGATCCCGGGCGGCAACTCGGGCTGCTGCTCGCGCAGGAAGCGCGAGCGGCTCATGTTGCGGCCGGCGCCGTGCGGCGCGAAGCCGAGCGCTTCGGCGCGGTCTCGGTGAGAGGCGATCAGGATCGGCTCCGCCATGTTGAGCGGGATCAGCGTGCGTCCGTCATCGTCGGGCGAGAAGCCACTCCAGGACGGCGTCGCGCCCTTGCCGTGGTAGTACAGCCCGTCGTCGCGCCGGAACACGAAGTTATGCTCGTTCCAGAAGCGATCGGCCACGCCGGCCCCGATCGAGCGCGCCACGAGGTCGTGGATGGCGAAATGGCTGGCCCGCGTCCAGGCGCGCACGGTTTGCAGCGCCGCCCAGTACGCCTGCCCAAGCTCGCTGGAGGCGACGATCCAGCTGTTGTGGTCGGGCACCCGCGGCGCGTGAATGGCGGTGTGCTTGCGCGCCGCCGCCATGCCGCGCTTGTAGAGCTGCGCCCCCAGGCCCCTCGACCCGTGGTGGGTCACGAGCGCCGGCTGCCCGGTCGAGCGCAGGTGACCGACATAGGCGAAATGGTTGCCGTCACCCTGGCTGGCAAAGTGCCCGAGCGCCAGAGTCTCCAGTCCGGCGAGGAAGCGGTTCGCCGTTACGTCCGCCATGATCGCGTTGGGCGGGGCCACCATCCTGGCTCGCCCGCCCGGCCCGAAATGCGTGCACGCCGCGACCGCATCGAGGATGAGCTTGGGGTCGTGCGCGCGGGCGAACACGGTGAGCGCCACCGAGCAGCAGATATCGGCCGAATGGAAGCCGGGATGGATCGCATCGCGCGCCGCCACCGCGCCGCCGACGGGGATCGTGCCCATCGCCGCGCCCGAGGGACAGGCATCGGGCATCACCGCGCCGGCCTCGACCGTCGGCACGCGCAGCAATGCGTCCATGTGCCCGATGACGGCGGCCCGGTTGGCCTGCTCGTCGGGCGTGTCCGCATCAAGGAAGATGCCGAAGGGCAGCGCGTTGGTGCGCAGCATCGCTTCAACCGGCCGGGTGGATTGCAGCGGCGCCAGTGCGGTGCGGATCGCGGCCTCGTCCGCACCCTCCCGTTGCAGGCGATTGGCGGTGGCCAGCATGGTCTTGAACTTGTTGCCGGGCTGGAAACCCCAGTCGATCAGGTTGTTGCCGGTGATCGGCGACGTCATGGCACTCGCTCCAGCCTTCAGGTGCGACGTACCGGCGCAACGCTTCGGCGCGAAATCATGGGTGTGAAAATCCCCGCGCTGCCGATCAACGCGCAACACGGCGTCCTCGACGGTGTCTCCCGCCTGGGAGCCGCGCCTGAAACATGGGCGCGACCGTCGAGCCCGTTCGGGTGCGCACGCCGCGACGTCCTCGACATCGCTGGGCTCCCACACCACCGACCCAGTGGGCGACCGCTCAGGAGCCGGCACGCAGCAGGGCGAAACCCGCCATGATGAGAGCGGCGCCGACTACCACCGCGAGTGTGGCGTAGCGGATCCCGATCGGCGCCACGCGCCGGCAAACGCGCGAGAACAGTCCGGCGACAAGCAGATTTTCGATCACCTCGCTGGCCGTCAGCAGGATGGCTGCCCCGATGACCACGAGAACGCCGGCCAGCAGCGCCATGCTTCCCTCCGCAACGATGCCGGCGGCGCTGCGTGCGCAACCCTCGGGGTTGCCGCCAGCGAAGCGACATCGACAGTTCACGGCAGCTCGCGAGGCGGCGCAACCCCGACCTTGGGATAGCCGCGATCCGTTCACGGAAAAGGTCGGTCAGCCGCTTTTCGCGAGCGCCTTGGTCAGCTCGGGTATCACGGTGAACAGGTCGCCCACCAAGCCGAAATCGGCGACCTGGAAGATCGGTGCCTCCTCGTCCTTGTTGATGGCGACGATGATCTTGGAGTCCTTCATGCCCGCGAGGTGCTGGATGGCGCCGGAGATGCCGACCGCCACGTAAAGCTCCGGCGCCACGATCTTGCCGGTCTGCCCGACCTGCCAATCGTTGGGGGCGTAGCCCGCGTCCACCGCCGCGCGCGAGGCGCCTACCGCCGCATGCAGCGCGTCGGCGAGGGGCACGATGAGCTTCTCGAAATTGTCGGCGTTGCCCACCGCACGTCCCCCCGACACGATCACCTTGGCGCCGGTCAGCTCCGGCCGCTCGGAGCGGGCGAGGGCGTCGCTTTCGAAGCGCGACACCTGCGGGTCGGTAGGAGCCGCCGCCACCGGCTCGACCGGCGCCTCCGCGGTGCCCGCTCCGGTGGGCGCGAAGGACGCCGTGCGCACCGTGAGCACCTTGATCGCATCGCCCGACCGAACCGTCTGGATCGCGTTGCCGGCGTAGATCGGGCGCTCGAAGGTGTCGGGCGCGACCACCTTGGAGACGTCCGAGACCTGCATCACGTCGAGCAGCGCCGCCACGCGCGGCATCACGTTCTTCGAAGCGGCCGTGGAGGGCGCGACGACCGCGCCGTAGCCGCCGGCCAGCTCCACCAGCAGCGCCGCGAGCGGCTCGGCGAGGGCGTGCGCGTAGGCCGGGCCGTCGGCGACCAGCACCTTGGCGACGCCGTCGAGCCTGGCCGCCTGCTTCGCCGCCTCGCCGACGTTCTCGCCGGCCACCAGCAGGTGCACCGGCTGGCCGAGCGCCACGGCGGCGGTCAGCGCCTTGGCGGTGATGTCCGATCCGAAGGATGAACCCTGGACGTCGGCGATGAGAAGGCTGGTCATGACACGGCTCCGGCGGCGGTCAGCTTGGTGACGAGATCGGCGACGCTGGTCACCTTGGAGCCGGCCTGCCGCGCCGCCGGCTCGGTCGTCTTGAGCACAGTCAAGCGCGGCGCCACGTCGACGTTGTGGTCGGCGGCGCTGCTTTCGGCGATCGGCTTCTTCTTGGCCTTCATGATGTTGGGCAGCGAGGCGTAGCGCGGCTCGTTGAGCCGGAGGTCGGTGGTGATCACCGCCGGCAGCTTCAGGCTCAGCGTCTGCGCGCCGCCATCGACCTCGCGCGTCACCGTGATCGTTTCGCCCGACATGTCCAGCTTGGAGGCGAAGGTGCCCTGGCCCCAGCCGAGCAGGGCTGCCAGCATCTGGCCGGTCTGGTTGCAGTCGTCGTCGATGGCCTGCTTGCCCAGGATCACCAGCCCCGGCTGCTCCTTGGCGACCACGCTCTTCAGGATCTTGGCGACGGCCAGCGGCTCCACCGCCCCTTCGACCTTGACCAGGATGCCGCGGTCGGCCCCCATCGCCAGCGCGTTGCGCAGCGTTTCGGTGGCCTGCTGCGGCCCGATCGAGACCGCGATCACCTCGCTGGCCGCACCCTTCTCCTTGAGGCGCAACGCTTCCTCGACGGCGATCTCGTCGAAGGGGTTCATGCTCATCTTGACGCCGCCAAGCTCCACGCCCGACCCATCGGGCTTGACCCGGATCTTCACGTTGTAGTCGACCACCCGCTTCACGGGCACAAGGATCTTCATGTGTCGGCCCAGGATCAACTTGGAGGAAACGGGAAAGTCGCGCGTATCACTTGCGCGCCGTGCGTTCGATGGGCCGATACCGGACGACGCTTTCAAGGAAGCGCGACCCGGCCAGACCACAGCCCACTCGACCGGCTCCATCGAGCAAAGGTCAACTCGAACGATCGGGGGATGAGCGAAATGGTTGCGCTGGCGCGGAGATGCTGTACGTCTACCCTAACGTATACGTCAAGCGCTTCCTCTATAGGTCATAGGGCGCACCAATCCTCGCGAGGGCCGCGATGCTCGACAGGATCACCAATGGGATGACACCGCGAGCCGTGGGCGCGCATGCGACTCTGGCCGACATCGCCGCGCGTTTTCCCCGCAAGCCGGCGGTGGACTTCATGGGGCGGCGCTGGAGCTATGGCGAGATCGGCGTCCTGGTCGAGCGCGTCGCCGCCGGCCTGCAGAAGGCCGGCGTGGCGAAGGGCGACCGCGTCGGGCTGTGCCTGCCCAACACGCCCTACAGCGTGGTCGCCTATCATGCCGTGCTCAAGGCCGGGGCCGTGGTCGTCAACTACAACCCGCTCTACGTCGAGCGCGAACTGGAGCATCAGATCCGCGACTCCGGCACGACCGCGATGTTCGCCATCGATCTCGCAGACATCCACGCCAAGGTCGCCGCCGCCTGCGCCAGGGCCGGGGTTCGCACCCTGGTCCTGTGCCGGCTCGCCGATGTGCTGCCGCGGGGCAAGGCCGCCCTGTATCGCCTGCTCAGGCGCAAGGCGCAGGCCCGGATGCCGGTTGTCGGCGGTGGCCTCGCCCACCTCGACTTCACGGCCCTCGCGGCGCCGGGGCAGCCGTTCCAGCCCGTGGCCACAGCCCCCGACGACATCGCCGTCCTGCAATACACCGGCGGCACCACCGGCACGCCCAAGGGCGCGATGCTGACCCACGCCAACATCCTCGCCAACACCGAGCAATGCGTCGCCTTCGACCCGACGCGGCAGCCCGGCGAGGAACGGGTGCTGGGCGTGCTGCCGCTGTTCCACGTGTTCGCGATGACGGTGGTGATGAACTACGCCGTGCGCATGGCGGCGGAGATGGTGCTGCTGCCGCGCTACGACCTCGCCGCGACGCTGAAGGCGCTGCTGCGCACCAGGGCGACCGTGTTCCCGGCGGTGCCGACCATCTACGGCGCCATCGCCAACCTCGCCGAGGCGGAGAAGCGCGACCTGTCCTTCGTCCGCCTGTGCATCTCCGGCGGGGCTCCGCTGCCCCAGGAGGTCGGCTCGCTGTTCCAACGCGTCACCGGCGCCCGGCTTGTGGAAGGCTATGGCCTCACCGAAGCGTCCCCGGTGGTGGCCTGCAACCCCGTCCGAGGCACGGCCAAGGTCGGGTCGATCGGCCTGCCGCTGGCCGATACGGTGATCGAGATCCGCGATCCCGTGACGCGCGAGCTGATGCCCACCGGTGCCAGGGGCGAACTGGTGATCCGCGGCCCGCAGGTGATGCGCGGCTATTGGAACAAGCCCGACGACACCGCCGCCGTGCTCGACGCGCACGGGCTGCGCACCGGGGACATCGGCCTCAAGGACGAGGACGGCTACCTTTTCATCGTCGACCGCATCAAGGACGTCATCCTGTCGGGCGGCTACAACGTTTACCCCCGCACCATCGAGGACGCGCTCCACCGGCACCCCGACGTGCGCGAGGCGGTGGCCATCGGCATTCCCGACGCCTATCGCGGCCAGTCGGCCAAGGCCTTCGTGGTGCTGCGCGAGGGCAGCGCGACCACCGCGCCCGACCTCGACCGCTTCCTCCACGATCATCTGTCGAAGATCGAGCGCCCCAAGCTGATCGAGATCCGCACCGTTCTGCCCAAGACGGCAGTCGGCAAGATTTCGCGCAAGGACATCCTCGCCGAGGAGGCCGAGCGCGCCCGGCGGGCGGCGGCATGACGATCGTTCTCGACGCTGGCCTCAACGCCGGCAATCTCAACGCCGGCAATCTCGACGCCGGCAAGCCGGCGTCCGAGGGTCGCCTGCCTCGCGAGGAGGCGGAGCGGCTGCTGTCGGTGAGCGATCTGGCGGGAGAGCTCGGCATCACCGCCCGCACCCTGCGCTTCTACGAGGACCAGGACCTTATCTCGCCGCGCCGGGTGGCGAGCGCGCGGGTGTATTCCAACCGCGAGCGGGCGCGCATGATCCTGATCCTGCGCGGCAAGACGCTCGGCTTCTCCATCCGCGAGATCAAGGATTATCTCGATCTCTACGACGCCGATCCCCGGCATGAGACGCAGACCCGTGCCCTTCTCGCCAAGATCGGGCAGCGCCGCCGCCTGCTGGAAGAACAGCGCGGCGCCATCGAGCAGGCCCTGGCCGGTCTCGCCGACCTCGAACGCGACGCCCGCGCCCTTCTCGACGGTTCGGGTGGGGAACACGATCCATCCTGACCCTCGATACCGTGCCGCCGGCCCGGCCGCGCATCATTCCAAGGAGGTTTCCATGAAGAGCATCGTCATCGCCGGCTACGCCCGCTCGCCTTTCACCCTGGCCAAAAAGGGCGCGCTCACCCGCGTGCGGCCCGACGATCTCGTCGCCGACGTGGTGCGCGCCCTGGTGCAGCGCACCGGCATCGACCCCGCCGAGATCGAGGACCTGATCCTGGGCTGCGCCTTTCCCGAGGGCGAGCAGGGCCTCAACATGGCCCGCCTCGTCGCCCTGCAGGCCGACCTGCCGCTGTCGGTGGGCGGCGCCACGGTGAACCGCTTCTGCGGCTCGTCCATGCACGCCATCCACATCGCCGCCGGGCAGATCGGGCTCGGCGCCGGCGAGGCCTTCATCTGCGCCGGCGTGGAAAGCATGACCCGCGTGCCGATGGGCGGCTACAACCCGATGCCCAATCCCGTGCTCGCCGCCAAGCGCCCCGGCGCCTACATCGGCATGGGCGAAACGGCGGAGAACGTCGCCCGCCGCTGGCAGATCACCCGCGCCGCGCAGGAAGAGCTGGCGCTGCGCTCGCACGCCCGCGCCCACGCGGCGCAAGCCGCCGGCCGCTTCACCGACGAGATCGTGCCCATCGCCACGAAGGCCGGCACGGTGGATGCCGACGGCTGCATCCGCCCCGACACCTCCAAGGAGGCGCTGGGCGGTCTCAAGCCGGCCTTCGACACGGACGGCTCGGTCACCGCCGGCACCTCTTCGCCGCTGACCGACGGCGCGGCGGCCGTGCTCGTGTGCTCGGAAGAGTTCGCGAGCCGGCACAACCTGCAGCCGCTGGCCCGCCTCGCGGCGGTGGCCGTGTCTGGCTGCGAGCCCGACATCATGGGCATCGGCCCGGTGCAGGCCTCGCGCAAGGCGCTGAAGCGGGCCGGCATCGCGATGAACCAGATCGACGTGGTCGAGCTGAACGAGGCTTTCGCCGCCCAGGCTCTGGCTTGCATGCGCGAACTCGGCATCCGCGACGAGACGCTGAACCTCGACGGCGGCGCCATCGCGCTCGGCCATCCCCTCGGCGCCACCGGGGCACGCATCACCGGCAAGGCGGCGAGCCTGCTCAAGCGCGAGAACGGGCGCTACGCGCTGGCGACCCAGTGCATCGGCGGCGGCCAGGGCATCGCCACGGTTCTGGAGCGCATCTGATGGAAAGCGTCGGCAACATCAGAAAGGTCGCGGTGATCGGCTCGGGCGTGATGGGCTCGGGGATCGCCGCGCAGGTCGCCAACGCCGGCGTGCCGGTGCTGCTGCTCGACATCGTCGGCAAGGGTGCCGATCGCAGCTCGATCGCGCGCGGCGCCATCGACAGGATGGCGAAGACCGATCCCGCGCCGCTGATGGCGCCGAACAACGCCAAGCTGATCACCCCCGGCAACCTGGAGGACGATCTCGCGGCGGTGGCGGACTGCGACTGGATCGTCGAAGTCGTGCTGGAGCGCCTCGACGTGAAGCAGGACCTTTACCGCAAGCTCGACGCCGTGCGCCGTCCCGGCACGCCGGTGTCGTCCAACACCTCGACGATCCCGCTGGCCTCGCTGACATCAGGCCTGCCCGAGGGCTTCGCCAAGGACTTCCTCATCACCCACTTCTTCAATCCGCCGCGCTACATGCGCCTGCTCGAAGTGGTCACCGGCCCGCAGACCGACCCGACCGTCGTTGAGCGCATCTCCGCCTTCGCCGACGTGGTGCTCGGCAAGAGCCTCGTCACCTGCAACGATTCGCCCGGCTTCATCGCCAACAGGCTCGGCGTGTACTGGCTGCAGCGCGGCGTCATCGATGCCATCGACGGCGGGCTGACCATCGAGGAGGCCGACGCGGTGATGGGCCGTCCGTTCGGCATCCCCAAGACCGGCGTGTTCGGCCTCATTGACCTCGTCGGCCTCGACCTGATGCCGCACATCAACGCCAGCCTCGGCGGCCTGCTGCCGAAGACCGACGCCTTCCACAGGACGGTGCGCGACCTGCCCTTCCTCACCAAGATGATCGCGGACGGCTACACCGGTCGCAAGGGCAAGGGCGGCTTCTACCGCATGAACAAGGCCAACGGGGCCAAGCTCAAGGAAGCGCTCGACCTCGGCTCGGGCACCTACGGCGCGGCCGGCATCAAGCAGGTCGAGGACTTGAAGGGGGTGGAAAAGGACCTGCGCCGCTTGATGTCCGGCAATTCCAACCTGAGCCGCTACGCCTGGGCGGTGATGGGGCAGACGCTCGCCTACGCCGCGAGCCTGGTGCCGGAGGCGGTCGGCGACATCACCGGCATCGATGAGGCGATGCGGCTCGGCTACAACTGGAAGCAGGGTCCCTTCGAGCTGATCGACAAGGTCGGCGCGGGCTGGCTCGCCGAGCGCCTCCGGGCCGAGGGCCACGAGGTGCCGGCGCTTTTGCAGCAGGTCGGCTCCGGCACCTTCTACCGCGTCGAGAACGGCCGCCGGCAGTTCTTCGGCCTCGACGGGCACTACCACGACTTGGTGCGCCCGGACGGCGTGCTGCTGCTCGAAGACATCAAGCTGGCGTCCAAGCCGCTGCTCAAGAACGGCTCGGCGGCGGTGTGGGACCTCGGCGACGGCGTCGCCTGCTTCGAGTTCACGAGCAAGAGCAACGCGCTCGACGAGCAGATCATGGACCTGCTCGGCAAGACGATCCGGCTGGTGAAGGAGCGCTTCAAGGGCCTCGTCGTCTACAACGAGGGCGGCAACTTCTCCGTCGGCGCCAACATCGGCCTCGCCCTGTTCGCCGCCAACATCGCCGCCTGGAGCGAGATCGAGAAGCTGATCTTCGCCGGGCAGTCCACCTATCAGCAGCTCAAGTACGCGCCCTTCCCGGTGGTGTCGGCGCCCAGCGGCATGGCGCTCGGCGGCGGCTGCGAGATCCTGCTGCATTCCGACGCCGTGCAGGCCCACGCCGAACTCTACGCCGGGCTGGTCGAGTGCGGCGTCGGTTTGATCCCGGGGTGGGGCGGCTGCAAGGAGATGCTGGTGCGCTTCGCCACCGACCCGAAGATGCCGCGCGGGCCGATGCCGCCGGTGGCCAAGGTGTTCGAGATGGTGTCCACCGCAACCGTCTCGAAGTCGGCGGCGCAGGCCCGCGACATGAAGATCCTGCGCGACGGCGACGCCGTAACCATGAACCGCTATCGTCTTCTCGCCGATGCCAAGGCGAAGGCGCTGGCGCTGGCCGTCGACTACAAGCCGCCCGAGCAGAAGACGATCCGCCTGCCCGGCGCCGCCGGCCGCGTCGCCCTCAACGGGGCGGCGGCCGACTTCCACAAGCGCGGCATCGCCACCGACCACGACGTCACCGTCGCCGCCGGCCTCGCCGAGGTGCTCAGCGGCGGCGCGGCCGATCCGATCGACGACCTCGCCGAGGGCGACCTGCTCGCCCTCGAACGCTCGGTCTTCCTGCGCCTGATGAAGACGCCCGCGACGCTGGCGCGCATCGAGCACACCCTGGAAACCGGCAAGCCGCTGCGCAACTGAGCTCCACGCTCGCCCGACCACGCTGGAGGACATTCATGCAAGTCTACAAGGCCCCCATCCGCGACATGCGCTTCGTGATGGGCGAGATGCACGACATGGCCGAGTTCGAACGCCTGGGCTTCGCCGACTGCAACGAAGAGCTGGTCGATACCATCCTGGAGGAGGCGGCGAAGTTCTGCGAAGAAGTGCTGCTGCCGCTCAATGCGCCCGGCGACGTCGAGGGCTGCGCCCTTGAGAACGGGGTCGTGCGCACGCCCAAGGGCTTCCCCGAAGCCTACGCCAAGTTCCGCGACGCCGGCTGGACGGCGATCAACGCCGATCCGGCCTACGGCGGGCAGGGCCTGCCCGAAAGCCTGGGCAAGATGGTCGAGGAAATGACCTGCTCGGCCAACATGTCGTTCGGCCTCTATCCCGGCCTGACCCACGGCGCCTATGTCGCCCTGAAGGCGCACGCCTCCGACGAGCTGAAGGACCGCTACCTACCCAAGATGGTCAGCGGCGAATGGGCCGGCACCATGTGCCTCACCGAGGCGCATTGCGGCACCGACCTCGGCCTGCTGCGCACCAAGGCCGTGCCGGCCGACGACGGCAGCTACGCCGTTTCCGGCTCGAAGATTTTCATCTCGTCGGGCGACCACGATCTCACGAGCAACATCATCCACCTCGTGCTGGCGCGGCTTCCCGACGCGCCGGCGGGCGTCAAGGGCATCAGCCTGTTCCTGGTGCCCAAGCTCGTGCCGGGCGCCGACGGCCGCCCCGGCACCCGCAACGGCGTCGACTGCGTCGGCATCGAGCACAAGATGGGCATGAAGGCCTCGGCCACCTGCCAGATCAACTTCAACGCGTCCAAGGGCTGGCTCGTCGGCAAGCCGCACAAGGGCATGCAGGCGATGTTCGCGATGATGAATTCGGAGCGCCTGTCGGTCGGCATCCAGGGCCTCGGCGTCTCGGAAATCGCCTACCAGTCGGCGGTAGCCTACGCCAAGGAGCGGCTGCAGGGCCGTTCCCTCGCCGGCCCCAAGCACCCGGACAAGCCGGCCGACCCGATCATCGTGCATCCCGACGTGCGCCGCAGCCTGATGCGGATGCGCGCCGACACCGAAGGCTGCCGCGCGCTCTCCGGCTGGGTCGCCCGCGCCCTCGACCGACTCGACCATGCCGCCGATCCCGCCGCCAAGCGGGAGGCGGAGGACTTTTGCGCCCTGATGACGCCGGTGGTGAAGGCTTTGTTCACCGATCTCGCCTTCGAGAACGCCAGCCGCGGCGTGCAGGTCTACGGCGGCCACGGCTTCATCCGCGACCACGGCGTGGAGCAGTTCGTCCGTGATTCGCGCATCGCGATGATCTACGAGGGAACCAACGGCATCCAGGCGCTCGACCTCGTCGGCCGCAAGCTGCCGGCGCACACCGGCCGCTATCTCCGCACCTTCTTCCATCCCGTGTCGGCCTTCATCGAGGCCAACACGAACGATCCCGCGATCGGCGAGCAGGTGAAAGCCCTCGCCAAGGCGTTCGGCGCCCTGCAGCTCGCCACCGCCACGGTTGCCCAGAGAAGCCTGCGCGATCCCGAGGAGGCCGGCGCGGCGGCGAGCGACTACCTCCGCCTGTTCGGCACCGTGGCGCTGGCCTACACCTGGGCCCAGGCGGCCAAAATCTCTCATGGCAAGCTCAAGGATGCGAAGCTGCCGGCGGCCAACCGCGACGCCTCGTTCTACAAGGCCAAGCTCGCCACCGCGCAGTACTTCTTCGACCGCATCCTGCCG
The DNA here is from genome assembly GCA_964245015.1 of uncultured Beijerinckiaceae bacterium. Lineage (GTDB taxonomy): Bacteria > Pseudomonadota > Alphaproteobacteria > Rhizobiales > Beijerinckiaceae > RH-AL1. Next base: position 15,972 of record CAXTMA010000059.1, read on the forward strand.
GAAACCGCCGCCTCCTTCGCCGCGATCAAGGCCGGCAAGGCGTCGATGATGGCGTTGGAAGACGGGCTGTTCTGAGCGCGTCCTCAAGGACGGGCGCCGAGCCAGCGCTTGACGCCCTCCAGGCTGCGGAAGTCGTGGAGGCTGCGAGCGATGATCCTCGGCTCGCGTGCGCTGACCATCGCGGCCAGCGCGTTTCCCGGCCCGAGTTCGAGCGCGGCGGTCATCCCGGCCTCCAGGCAGGCCTCGATGCAGCCGGCCCAGTCGATCGGCTGCGAGATCTGCCGCGCCAGCCTGTCCAGGCCCTCGGCGACGCGCACGGTCGTGCCATCGAGACCGCTGAGCAGACGCACGCGCGGATCGGGTCGCGCCGTCCCGATCCCACCCAGGATTTCGCGAAACGCTCCGCTCGCCGGGGCCAGCCGTGCGGTATGCGAGGCGACGGCGACCCTGAGCGTCCCGACATGGGCCGCGCCGGTCCCGACCGCGGCGGCGCAGGCGGCGTCGAGAGCCGAGCGCGCGCCGCCCATCACGAAGACGTCGCCGGGGTTGATGAATCGCCACGGCGACGCCGTGCCGGCGCACAACGTGTCGAGGGCTGCGCGCTTGAGGCCTCTGACGTAGGCGAGGCCGTCGTCCGGCCCGCTCGCGGCATCCATCGCCGCCGCGCGCGAGGTGGCGAGGTCGAGCATTTGGCCGGCGTCGAGAAGGCCGGCGCAGCCCCAGCTGGCCAGCTCCCCGACGCTGTAGCCGGCGTGGCCCTGGCCGGAGCAGAGCAGGGCGATCGTCACGTCTCGCCCTCCGCTCCGCCTTGCACCGCTCCGTCGTCCACTGCCTGAACGAACAGCGTCATCGCCACGAGATCCGCCGCCCCGCGCGGACTGAGCCGTCGGGCGACGAAGGCACGGTGCACCGACGCCGCCCGATCGCGCCAGCCGGGGGCGCCGACACCGCCCTCGTGGAGGAATGCCGCCGCCGCGCCCTGGGCAAAGGCGAGACCGTCGCGACCGCCGCGGTGGAGCAGGTTGGTGTCCTCGACGCCGGCGATGAGGGCGAACACGGCCTGCACCCGCGCCGCTTCCGCATTGCTGCCCCCGAGCCGCCAGCCGCGGTTCAGCGCGGGCCGGCCGATGCGGTACACGCTGGCGAAGCCGGACGCGGCCTCTCCCCGCGCGCCCGCGGCGCCGTGGTGCAGCGCAGCCCCGGCCCCGTGGCTGTCGGGGGATGCCGGCGCGGCGCGGATCGCCTCGCCCCACCGCTCGCGAACGAGCGAGCCCAGGCTCGGTCTGCCGTCTCGATCCGGGGTGGAGCGCAGCCCGGCGGCGGCGCACAGCAGCCCGAGGCCGAAGATCGCGCCGCGATGGGTGTTGATCCCGCCCGTTTCCGCAAGCATGGCCGCTTCCGCCGCAAGCCCGATCGCGCGCAGCCGCACCATGCCGGCGCCGTCGGCCCCCGCCGCCGCCAGGGCGGAGAAGAACGGCTCCAGCACGTCGGCGTCGCGCAGGAGGAGGGCGGCATCCATGTCCTCGTGGCTTCCGCTGTCGTTCGGACTGACGAGGCCCGGTTTCGGCGAGGTGCGGACATCGAGGGCAAGGCAGTGCCTGGCCAAGGCACCCAGCGCCGACGGCTCGTGCGCGGCTCGGCCGCTTGGTGGACAACGGCGTGCAGCCCTCATGCCGGCAGCAGCTCACCGCGCAGGAACGCGGCCGTGTCCACGAGAGCCACATTCCCGATCGTCTTGACGAGCATCGTGCCCGCGCCGGCCGACAGCTCGCGCCAGTTCGCGCCCGCGCCCTCCGCACCGATGATCTCGCCATCGAGCCGGCCGGGCGCCCGCGCCTCGATCACCGGCAGGGCGGCGAGCAGGGCGGGCGTGGTCGGCGCCAGCGGCCACAGCAGGTCGAGATCGGACGTGGCGGTGACGTAGGGCAGCCCGGTCAGGGTTTGCCAGGCAAAGCTGCCGTAGGTGCGGACGTCGAGGCCGTGCCGGTGCGACAGGTCGGGGATGGCCTCGACCGTGCGGCACCAACCCGCCGGCGAAACCGCGCGTGCGGCGGCGAGCGGCAGGGGCGGCTCCAACTTCGAAATGGCTTGATGCGGAACATCGAAGCCGAGGCGCGCCTTGCCGAGCGCCGGCGGCAGGCCGAGGGCGATCCGCTCCGGGCGGTCGGCGGCGCAACGGCGGCGGACGACGAAGGGCCGGCCGCGGTCGGCCCATTGGGCCGGGACCGGCATGAGATC
>CAXTMA010000060.1:0-18152 GCA_964245015.1 uncultured Beijerinckiaceae bacterium
CGCCGCGCGCCACCATCAGTCCGTCGGAGATCGCGATGATCTCGTCGAGCCGCGTCAGGGCCTGCGGCTTCTCGATCTTCGACATGACCAGCGCCCGGCCGTCGACGATCGCCTTGATCTCGGCGACGTCCTCGGGGCGCTGCACGAAGGAGGCGGCGATCCAGTCGACGCCGATCTCCAGCGCCGCCTGGAGGTCGGCATGGTCCTTCAGGGCAGCGTTCAGGTTGGCGACGTAGGCCGCAGGGTGCTTGTCGTGATGCAACTCCATGGTCGGCCGGTCGACCGAGGGTTCGTTGGCGTCGTAGGCGTAGGGCAGCGGCGGCAGTATGAAGGGGCCGGCGGCGGCCTGGGCGACGGCCGCCGCCGGAGCAAGGACCCGAGGTATCGCGGCGAGGGCGGCGGTGCCGGAAAGAACCGTTCGGCGATCAAACATTGCGAGGGATCCTGAGGGTGCGGGCAGCGGGATCGCAGCCCGGATCGGCCGGCCCGCCGGCTTGGTCACGATGGAAAAAGCGTCAATGGTCATGCCGGGCGCGTTGCGGGTTGCGCCTCGCCTCTTGCGGGTGAACGCGCGACAGCGGTCGGATCCTTCCTGATGTCAAGTCTCTTCGAGCAACCCTCGCCGAGGTCGCGATTGGTGTCGGCTCTTCAGTCGAAGATCTTCCCCCGCAGGCCCTTCGCCGGGACTGGAGGACCGATCTCCGGGGTGCGGGATCGATCGTCAGGGTCGCGCCCCAGGCGAGCGCGTTCTCCCGCGCGGGGCAGGGCGGGAACGATCGACAAGCGTCGTCGCAAGCACCGGCTGTCCGGCCGAACAGGCTCGGGCAAAGGCATCCACGGACTTGCCGCCGGGTTCGCGCGCGACGTCTTGAGGCGGCGTGGGGGCCCGAAAGGCTTCGCGAACGGATCGGTTGCCGACGCTGGAACAACGTCGTTGGAGGGCGCTATGGACGGCCATCTTGCGCTTGGGCTAGGGATGGACATGTCGATTCTGCCGGCGACTTTCTTTGATCCGGCAATCGCCAGCGGGCGGCGACATGCTCACAAGGTGTTACGGGAAGCTCGACAGCCCATGCGGCACCCACCAAGCGCGCTTCGGTCAACGCGACCTGCCGTCGGCTGCCGATCCGATCCGACGCCTGCGGGCGCGATCGCGGCGTGTCGACCCGCTGCGTTGGGGAGGCCCACTGCCGCCGAGCGTGGAGGCCGGATTATCGCTCGGCACCGCCGCTTCAGGCGGCCGGCACTTGGCCGCGAAGGCATCGACCGGCGTGGCGATTTTCTCGGCCTCCGTTGAGCTTGCCGGCGCATCGCGATGCCGCTCGATCGCCTGAGCCGCCGCGCGAAGGTGGTCGCGGCTTCGGAATGTCCGTGGCTGCGCCTCTTCGCGCTGGAACGCGGTATCGGACGTGGCGCACCGATATTCCGCCGCGTGGCTCCGAAGGGCGCGGCCGGTCATGCAGCCGTGCCCGCCAACCCCTCCGGACAGGTTCCGCGCCTGCCGAAGATCGAACAAACCTCGACCGACCTCCTCAACGAAGGCGGATCATGGGTGGCTCGAGCGAGCTATCTCCTGCAACCGCGCGTCATGCTTGCCGGGGTTGTCGCGCCATCCAACATGTGACCGTTGCTGAACAGGGATAATGAATGCGCCGCTACCTCACCGCTCTCGCCCTTGTTGTCGTCGCGACGACAGCCCATGCCGCCTCGCCCAGTGGCGAATGGCTCGTGCAAGATCGAACAGCGCGCGTGCTGATCCGGAAATGCGGACCCAACCTTTGCGGAAAGCTGTCGTGGAGTTCGGACGGCAAGGAAGTCGGCCGCTCCATCCTTATCGATATGAAGCCGGACGGCGGGCGTTGGACCGGAACGGTTGTCGATGTCCGGGATGGCACAAGCTACCTCGCGCATGTCTCGCTTCAGTCCGACAGCGTCTTGAAGGTCGACGGATGCGTCATGGGCGGCGCGATCTGTGGCGGCGAAACCTGGACGCGTTACAGGTAGCGAGCCGGCGCTCGAACATCGCATTCGGTTCGATGCCGCAGGTGACGCATTGCCGCGCGCACGGACTGGGCCGCGCGCATGGACTGGCGACGACCTGATCGAAGCCTTGGCCATCCCGCCTTGTTCGAGGTGATCCTTCGACCGGAATGGGAAGACCGAGCAGCCTTGTCATGAACCGCGCCGCCATGACGTTCCGTCGCGCGCGGCCCTCCATCCTCGATGCGGCAACAGGCGCGGACGTCACGGCCGGCCCGACCGCTTCGGACCGCACTCGCCTCGGACCGGCCTGCGCCTCAGCTCAAGGGCGAGGCAGGAGCTGGTCGGTGTGCGTCCCTATGTTACACTGCCCCAAACGCGTCCGACGATTTAGGAGGATCCGGCACGTGGCCCGGCGGCTGCGGCATGGGCATGCATCCATTGAAGACGTCCGCGCACCTGCTGTCCGTCGCGACGGCATCGCCGCCTCACGTGATAACCCAGGCCGAGGTTTCGGAGCTTGCCGGCGCGCTTTTCGGCTCGCGCTACGATGAGTTCGCGCGCTTGTCGCGGGTGTTCGGGACGAGCAGCGGAATCGTGACGCGCCAAGCCGTGCAGCCGTTGGCCTGGTATGTCCAGCCCCTCGGGTGGCCGGAGCGGACAGCCGCCTTCGTGCAGGGCGGCAAGGCGTTGTTCATCGAGGCCGCACGCAAGGCTTTGGCTGGCGCCGGCGTGGGTGCCGCGGAGGTCGACACCGTCGTCTTCGCCAGTTCAACGGGGATCTCGACGCCGAGCCTCGAAGCGCTGGTGATGGACGAGATGGGCTTCCGCTCCGACATCACCCGCGTCCCGCTGTTCGGTCTGGGCTGCGCCGGCGGCGTCACCGGGCTTTCGATCGCAGCCCGCCTCGCCGAAGCGCGTCCCGGCACCAACGTCCTGTTCGTCGTCATCGAGCTGTGCACCGTTTCGTTCAGGCTCGACACCCTGACCCCGGCCAACATCGTCGCGACCGCCCTGTTCGGCGACGGCGGCGCCGCCTGCGTGCTGCGCGCCGGCGACGGAGGCTTGGCGTCGGTGGAGGCCAGCGGCGAGCATACCTGGCCGGGTACGCTGGACATCATGGGCTGGAACGTGGAGCCGGAAGGGCTCGGCGTCATCTTCGCGCAAGCGATCCCGCCGTTCGCCCATGAGCATGTCGGGCCGGCGATCGACGGCATCCTCGCCCGCTCCGGCCACGTGCAGGCCGATGTCGATCGATTCATCTGTCATCCCGGCGGCAAGCGCGTCGTGCTGGCGCTGGAAAGCGCGCTGTCGCTGCGGCCGGGCACGCTCGACCACGAGCGCGCAGTCCTGTCGGCCCACGGCAACATGTCGTCACCCACGGTCCTTTTCGTTCTCGATCGCGTGCTCAAGCGCGGGCTGCCGGAGTGTTCCCTTCTCAATGCGATGGGTCCCGGCTTCACCTCGAGCTGCGTGATGCTGAGACGCGCCGCGTGACCCTGGCGCCCGTTGTTCTGGCGCTGGTAACGATGCAAAGACTCGGCGAACTGGTGCTTGCCCGCCGAAACACCCGCGGCCTCCTGAGCCGGGGCGGCATCGAGGTCGCACCGCGGCACTATCCCGCGATCATCGCCTGCCATACGCTGTGGCTCGCCAGCCTTTGGCTGTTGGGCTGGTCAAGGCCCATCGCATGGGGGTGGCTGGCGCTGTTCATGATGTTGCAGGCGATGCGCGGCTGGGTCCTGACGACGCTCGGCCCCCGCTGGACGACGCGGATCATCGTCGTTCCCGGCGAAACCCTGGTCGCGCGCGGCCCCTACCGCTGGCTCAAGCACCCCAACTACGCGGTGGTCGTCGCCGAGATCGCGGTGCTGCCTCTCGCCCTGGGACTGCCGCTCGTCGCGCTGGTGTTCTCCCTGGCGAACGCCTGCGTCCTTTTCGTTCGCGTCCGCGCCGAGACCAAGGCGCTGGGCAGCGGAATCCTTGATGCGCGCGCAGCCTAGCGAGCGGCCGGATCGGTCGGTTTCGCCGCGAACCGTGGGCGGCTTCGTGGCGATGAGCGTGGGCATGTTCATGGCGATCCTCGACGTCCAGGTCGTGGCGACGTCGCTGCCCACGATCGGGATCGCGCTCGACATCGACGACTCCGCGATGAGCTGGATCCAGACGAGCTACCTCATCGCCGAGGTGATCGCGATTCCGCTCACCGGCGTCCTGACGCGCGTGCTCAGCATGCGCTGGCTGTTCGTGATCGCCGTCTCGTTCTTCACCCTCGCCTCGTTGGGCTGCGCCCAGAGCACGAGCTTCGCCGGGCTGATCTCCTGGCGGGTCGTACAGGGCTTTTCCGGCGGCACGCTGATCCCTGCGGTCTTCGCGGCCGTGTTTCTGCTCTTCCCGGTGCGTCATCACGCCATGGCGACGACGCTTGCCGGCGTTCTCGCCGTTCTCGCACCCACCGTGGGACCCATCGTCGGCGGCTGGATCACCCAGACCTTCGAATGGAACTGGCTGTTCCTCATCAACGTCGGACCCGGGATCGCCGCCACCATCGCCGCCGGCTTCCTGCTGCCGCGGGAGGCGACCGACCTCACCCACCTGCGCAGGATCGACGTGGTCTCCCTCCTCGCCCTGGCGGTCGGGCTCTGCGCGCTGGAACTCGCGCTCACGCAGGCGCCGAAAAACGGCTGGCTGTCGCTCCCGATCCTGGCCCTGCTCGCGACGAGCTTGTCGTGCGCAGGTCTTTTCATCGCGCGGACGCACCGTTCGGCTTGTCCGATCGTCGACCTCGCCCTCTTTTCCGACAGGTGCTTCGCCGTCGGCTGCGCGCTGAGCTTCATGCTCGGCGCCGGACTGTTCGGCACGATCTATCTCATGCCCGTCTTTCTCGGCCTGGTGCGCGGGCATGACGCGCTGGAGATCGGCGAGATCATGCTCGTCACCGGCATCGTGCAACTGGTCACCGCGCCACTGGCCGTGGTTCTTGAAACGCGCGTCGACTCCCGCCTTCTGACCGTCGCCGCCTTTCTCGTCTTCGCCATCGGTCTCGGCCTCAGCGCCTTTCAAACCATCGACACGGACTTCGCGGGCATGGTCCTGCCCCAGGCGCTCCGCGGTCTCGCGATCATGTTCTGCCTGCTGGCCCCGACCAACCTCGCGCTCAGCCGACTCGCGCCCTCCCTCGTCGCCGACGGCAGCGGCGTCTTCAATCTGATGCGCAACCTCGGGGGAGCGGTCGGACTGGCGGCGATCGATTCGCTGATCTACGGCCGCCTGCCGGTCTTGGCGGAGGCCATTCTGAGCCGCCTCAAGGCGGGCGACGTCGCGACCGCCAAGGCGATCGGCTTGCCGCTTGACGCCTTTCTCGCCCACAGGTCGATGCCCCTCGACGACGGGACGCGGGCGGCGCTGTCGGGCTTCGTGAAAAAGGCGGCGCTGACGCAGGCGATCAACGAGGCGTGGGCGCTGCTCGCGGTTCTCACCGTCGCGGCCATCGCCGCCCTGGCGTTCGTCCGTTCGCGCGCCTTCGCCAATCGCGTGGAAGCGCCGATGTTGGCCGCCGAGGTTTAAAGCATCGGACCCCAAAACGGGCCCGGTCCGATGCTCTAACTCATTGTGCCGCATCGGACTAATCCGAAAACCGCCGCGCACTTTTCGGTTTGATGCTTTAGCCGCGCCGGGCGTGGCCGATGAAGCCGACCGCGAGCGTCGGCAAGCGGCCGAAGGTGAAGTCGAGGTCGCGGTCGAGACCGCGGGGTCCGAAGCCCTCGAAGGACGACACGGCGAACCCGAGCGCCGCGAGCTTCGCCGCCATCTCCTGCGGCGTGATGAAGAGGCGGGGATCGTGCGTGCCGCGGGGCAGGATGCGCAGAACGCGCTCCGCCATCGTCACCGCCACGAAGGCGGCCAGCGCCGTGCGGTTGACCGTGTTGAACACGAACAGGCCGCCGGGCTTGAGGACGCGATGGATCTCGCCCATCGTCCTGTCGAGATCCTCGACATGCTCCAGCACGTCGACGCAGACCACGATGTCGACGCAGCCGTCCGCGAGATCCAGCCTTTCGCCGGGCGCGACCCGGTAGTCGATCGCGAGACCCGCGTCGCGCGCGTGCGCGGTTGCCGCCGCGACCGCGCCTGCGCTGGGATCGACGCCGATCACGCGGGCGCCGCGCCGCGCCAAGGCTTCCGCCATGAAGCCGCCGCCGCACCCGAGGTCGAGCACGGTGCGCTCGTGCCAGTCGGCGACGACGCGGTCGAGGTAAACGAAGCGGCCCGGCGCCAGCTTGCGCAACTGCCGCAAGCCGCGCACCGAGCCGCCCCACCAGTCGCTTTGCTGGAAGATCGGGAGCTGTTGCGTCATCATCGCGGGGAGCGCTGCGCCACCGGGCGCGGCCATGGCACCCAATAGGGGACGAGGCGGCGGTAGCTGGCGAACTCCGCCCCGAAAAGGCGCCGGAAGCGGGCTTCCTTGAACAACGGCCCGACGAGGCAATAAAGCGTCAGGACGGCAGCGACGGCGAGCTGGTCCGGCGTCCACCACGGCACGGTCCACAGCGTCAGCGCGAAAGCGACGTAGATGGGCTGACGGCACAGGCGGAACAGGCCGCGGCGGGGCATCGGCGGATAGACCGGCTTGCGCCCGCGCGCCACCGCCCACCAGCCGAGCAACCCCACCTGGAGGGGAAAGCCGGCATCGACGATGGACTTGAGCAGCAGCAGCCAAGCGACGGCGTAGAGCCCGCAGGTCGCGACCAGCCATGGGCCGCCGGCACGCCACCAAACGACGCCGCTCGGCGTCCACAGCAGGAACAGCAAGCCGACCTGAACCGAGGCGATCGTCGCATAGGTCGTGGTCGACAACCGCCCGCCGAGACCCAGCGGTGCCAGGCGGCCGAGAAGCTGACGTCCGCGTCGCGACAGCAGCAGCGAGTGGGCGAGGGGGAACTGCAGCAGGAGAACGCAATCCGCGATCTCGCGCCAGGGCGAGGGCAACGATCCCCGGCACCGGCTCATGCCGAAGGCCATCTCGAACATCATCGCGCCGACGCCGAGCGTGAAAAGTGTGTGGCACGACACCCCGTAGGCGACGGCGATCCCGCGCTCGGCCAAGCGGCTCGGCACTGTTCGGCTCGGCACTGTTCGGCTCGGCACTGTTGGGCTTGGCACGAGGAGGCGGACTCCGGATGTCGGCGCTGGAACCGTTCTACCATGCCGGTCGGTCTTCCCAAGGATCACGGCAGTGCGTGCGATCGGCGCACGCAGGCTGCGTGCCGAACTTGCCCGAAGCACCGGCGGCGCCGGGATCGCCCCGCCGAGCGTTACCTCATCGGCCTTCGACGTCACACTATGTCCTCTGGACAAAGGCCGTGCTTGCAGCGACGCCTTGAAACCTGTCTGGCTCAACAAATTGGTGTGCGATGGGCATCGAGAACGGCCGCGAAGAACACGGCGGCGCGTGTCCCGGATCGGGCGAGCCGGCCGCATCCGCCCGCCGGCGGTGAGCGCACCGATCACGGTTCTCGTCACGGGTGCGGCGGGCCTCATCGGCAGCGAACTCTGCGGCGCCCTCGCCGAGCGCGGCCATCGGGTGGTGGCGATGATCCACCGTCGGGCGCACCTCGTCCGCAGCGATGGATCACGCGTGCCCGATCGCGTGGCGCTGCTGCGCGGCGACATCACGCAACGCGATCTCGGGCTCGGCACGGAGGTCGCCGCGATCCTGGCGCGCTGCGACCGGGTGGTGCATTGCGCCGCCGACACCAGCCTCGCGCCGGGGCGGCACGGGGAGATCAACGTCGGGGGCACGCAGAACCTGCTCGACGTGCTCGCGAGCATGCGTGCGGCTCCCGGGCTCGTCCATGTCAGCACCGCCTACGTCTGCGGCGCCCGCTCCGGTCCCGTCGCCGAGACGATGGCGGAGCACGACGGCACCAACCCCTACGAGGCGAGCAAGATCGAGAGCGAGCGGCGCGTTGCCGCCGCGGGCCTGGGCGCCGCCATCGCCCGCCCCTCGATCGTGGTGGGGCGGTGGCACGATGGCGCCATCTCGCGCTTCGACGATCTTTACGGCCTGATCCGCCTTGTCGCCGCCGGCCGCATCCGCGCGCTGCCGGTCGCACCCGGCGCGACGCTGGACTTCGTGCCCATCGACCACGTCGTCGGCGGCCTTCTCGATCTCGTCGAGCGCTTCGAGATGGCGGGGAACCGCGTGTTCCATCTCGCCTCGGGAGCGCCGATGCCGGTGAGGACGCTGTGCACAACCGCCTTTGCAGGCTTTCACGCGCCGCGCCTCATCGAGCCGGACGATGCCGAGGCGAGCGGGCGGGGCACGCTGCGTCGCGAACTGCTCTCGCTGTACGCCGGCTACCTCACCCGCGATCCGCGCTTCGCGACCGGCAATCTCGCCGCACTGTCCGGCCGCGTCGCGCCGCCGGTCGACGTCGCCTTTCTCCGGCGCATGATCGGCTACGCCCACCTCGCCGGCTATCTCCGCCGCGACCCCCAGCTGGCATCCGCTGGCGAACACCTCACCTGATGTCGGGGTAGTGCCGCTCGATGCGCTTGCGCAGGCCCAAGCCCCAGCGCACCCCGACGTAGAGGTAGATCCAGTTCGCCTTCAAGCCGCCCCAGGCGGCGACCCGTCGATCGGACGTCATCACGAGACGGTTGACGAGGCGGGTGCGGCCGCGCCGGACGAGACGCTGGCAGAGGTCCGCATCTTCCATCACCGTCAGCGCCTCGTCGCAGCCGCCGACCGCGAGGAAGTCGGCGCGGCGGAAGAACATCGCGTGGTCGCCGAAGAGAAGGCGCCCTCCCTTCACGAAGAGCTGCGGCCGAAACAGCAGCGGCACGTACCACGTCTTGATCCAGTTGTGGAACGTCGTCCCCCAACGCACCGTTTCGCAGCCGCAAATGATCGCTGTGAACCCGGCCAACGCGACGCGAGGGTCGCCCAGGACCGCATCGACGACGCTCATCGCGTCGTCCGGCAGCAGGGTGTCGGCGTGGAGCACCATGACGAACGGTGCCGTCGCCTCGCGCACGCCGTGATTGATCTGGGCCGGACGACCGCGCGTTTCAAAGGCGATCACGCGCAGACCGCCGGCTTCGGCCAGCGCCACGCTGCCGTCGACGCTGCCGCCGTCGACGGCGATGATCTCGACCGGCGGCGGGTGGAGCGCGGAAAGGTTGCGGAGCAGGCGCGGCAGCGTCGCCGCCTCGTTCAGCATGGGGATGACGATGGCGACCGGCTCGCTCGCGCCGTGAAGCGTCCGCCCCGCTGCCCGGGTCGGGGGCTGAAACATCGGCCTCTCCTGCGCGATCAGATGAAGGGTCGCCTGGACGATGGCATGGTTGATCGCATGAGCACTCCCAAGCGCCAACGCCGCCGCCGGCCAAACGCTCGCCGCCGGCTGCCCAGCGCCACGGTTGGCGAGGCCGCCCGACGTGCGTGACGGTCATGAAGGACGTCGTGGCGGCTCTACCCCCGATGCCGCGGCCGGGTACATCCGCGCGTCCGGACCGGTACGGCCGCGGGTTCTAAAATCGGAGGGTCCGCTCTCCTGCGACGTCGGCGGCCTCGACGCCATCGCGGCTCGGGTGCGAGCGGATCGTTTCGCGAAGCTTGGTGGAGGGATCAGGCCCCGCAGATGCGCAGCGGCGCCCACGCCGTCTCGCCCAACCTTCGCAGGCGCCGCCCTCCGGCAAGATGATCCCGGTGATCCGCTTGGGATGGTTGATCCCGACGGGAGCCCCTGTAACCGAAGACGAAATCGCGAAGCGCCTGGCACGATGGTGGGGCTTCCCGTCGGGCGATCATCACGCGCCATCTCGCACGATCGTCGCTCAAGAGGTCGCCCATGCCATATCTGCAGCTCGACACGCCCTTCGCCTACCCCGTCGAGACGAAACGCAGGCTCGCCAAAACGCTCGGTGGGATCTACGCCTCCGTGATGAACTCGGACATCAACCGCCTCACCATCGCGGTCCGCGAGCTGGGCGAGGGCGGTGTTTGGCGCTGTGGCGACGGCGAGCCGCGCCCGGCCGCCCTGCTGATGTGCGACATCAGGCAGGGCCGTACGCCGGAGCACCGCGCGGAACTGGCCCGAAGGCTGATCGGCGCATGCATCGAGATCCTCGGTTTGAGGGAGGACAACCTCAATCTCGAATTCACCCAGCATCCGGGCGACGAGATGTACCATACGATGTACGGCGGCTTCAGCGACGATTGGCAGCCTGATGTGCCCGATCGTCTGGGATCGACCTGACGTCGCCAAGGCTGTCCGCTCGGAAACCGCAGTCGGCCCGCATGATCTTTGCCACCATCTCCATTGCCGATGCGGGCTGCCGGCCCGGCATCGGGCTCACGAAGCGGACCGAAGCTTCAGCTTGGATCGTCCGTCACGACCCGACCTTCGCCGAGCGCCGCGCGGCGTCCTTGCCCGCGACCAGGATCGCAACCGGAGGCCGTCTTATCGGCCCTCGACTGGACCGTCGGTTGGGCCCATCGTGAGCGAACCGAGGACCAGCGAGAAGATCCGCCCGCTCGGTCGCGGGGAAGGGGCGAGCCGGGTCGGGCGCGGGTGATGGGCAGCGCAGGCGAAGCTGCCGCATCCCATAGCCTGATGCCGAGGGCGCGGCGATCCGGGATCATCCGGTCGGGTTTGCGTTCGCTGGCCGGCCAGGGATCGGCCCCGCACCCTGAAGCTTAACCGTTGCCAGTCGAATCCAGAACACGGGAGACATCGATGCGTTGTTCATTCCTGCCGATGCTGGCCGCAAGCGTCCTGCTCCCCGCAGGCGCGGTTTGGGCTGCCGATGGTCCGGGCATGAAGATCATGCCGGCTGGCAACGACATGTCATGGCAACCCGCTCCCGACATCCTGCCGAAGGGCATGACGATCACCATGCTGTCCGGTGATCCCGCGAAGCCCGGGCCCTTCACGATCCGCCTGACGATACCAGCCAATACGGTGATCGCGTCGCACACCCATGCGCAGGACGAGAACGTCACGGTGATCTCGGGTGATTTCTACCACGGGGACGACGACGTCGTCGATCGCACCAAGGGCACCGAGGTGCACACAGGCGGCTTCGTCTTTCTTCCGGCCAACCACGTCCACTCGCTCTGGACGGGGAGCGAACCGGCCGTGATCCAGGTTACCGGGACCGGCCCGTTCGGCGTGCAATACATCCGCGCGTCCGACGATCCCAGCAGGAAGCGCAGCTGAGCGGAGCCGCGCCGGGCGAGGTCCGATTCGAAGCGCGATCGAAGCTGCTTTGGATGAAGCTGCTTGGGACCTGCAGCGCAGGCAGGCTTGCCGAAGCCTGCCTAACGCTCACTTCACTGCGCGGTGAGGCTTCGTCGCAACCGCGCGATGGCACCGGGCAGCCCGCGCACCGTCAGCACGCGGCCCGTCTCCTCATGCTCCTCCGTCAGCACCCGCACGCTCTCGTACACTTCGCCGATCAGCCTTTGCATGGCATAGGGCAGCACCAGCACCTCTTCCACCATCGCCGCTTCGAAGTATGCGACGATCGTCTCGCGCAGGGCTGCCACATCCGCGGGCGCGTGGGTAGACAGCTGGATCGCGTCCGGGTGCTGTTCCCGCAAGGCAGCCCGCCCGACGGCGTCCACCCGGTCGATCTTGTTGAGCACCAAGCGGGAGGGCACCGCATCCGCCCCGATCTCGCGCAACACGCCGCGGCTCACCTCCAACTGCGCTTCGTGGGTCGGGTCCGACGCGTCGACCACGTACAGCAGCAGCGAGGCTTCCAGCGCTTCCGCCAGGGTGGAGCGGAACGAGGCGACCAGATCGTGCGGCAGCTGCTTGATGAAGCCGACCGTATCGGAGACGAGCACGCGCGGCTTGGTTTCCGGCTGCAGCACGCGCACGGTGGTGTCGAGGGTCGCGAACAGCTTGTCCTCCACCAGCACCTGGCTGCCGGTGAGGGCTCGCATCAGGGACGACTTGCCCGCGTTGGTGTAGCCGACCAGCGCCACGCGCAACTGGTCGCGGCGGGCCGAGCGGCGCCGGTCGCCGTCGCGCTGCAGTGCGTCCAGCTGCTCCTTCAGCTCCGCGAGGCGGTCGCGGACCTTGCGGCGGTCGAGGTCGAGGGTGCTTTCACCGGCGCCACGGCCCTGCTGGCGACCTCCGCCGGACGCCGATTCCCGCAACCGTGGGGCGACGTACTTCAGGCGCGCCATCTCGACCTGAAGCCGGGCCTCGCGGGTGTTGGCGTGACGATGGAAGATTTCGACGATGACGCCCGTGCGGTCCAGCACCTGCGCCCCCGTGGCCCGCTCCAGGTTGCGGATCTGGCTGGGCGAAAGCTCGTGGTCGACGACGATCAGCCCAGGCTTGGTCGATCCCGACTCTTCGGCCGTGTCGGGCTTGGTCGGTCCGGCGATCTCCGCGGCGCCTTCGAAGCGCGCCCGGGCCTTGGCCTTCGGCGGCGGCGCCATCGTGCCGACGATGCCGGAGCCACCCGTCAGCGCCGCCAGTTCCTCCAGCTTGCCGCTGCCCAGCAGCGAAGCGGCGCCGGTGCCCTCGCGGCGCTGCGAGAGCGTGGCGGACACCTGATATCCCAGCGTCTTCACCAGTCGGCCAAGTTCCGCAAGGTTGGCTTCGTGAGCGATGTCGTCGACCTCCGGCAATTGGATGCCCACGAGGACGGCAAGTGAGGGTGGCGGCTTGGTTTCCATGGACGGCAAACTAGCATGGCCGTGCGGATATCCGATTGGTTGAACGCGCCGGGCGTTTCGAAATCCCGCATCGACGGCCCAAACCGGTCGAAGCGGGTGGGAAGCCGCGATCTGGCCTTCAAGCCTGTTCGCCTACGGCTGTCGATCGATCGTGCAGTTCTCGACCGCGTCGAATGGTTTCGCGACCAAGATCGCGTTCGCAGACGTATACGCCAACAGCGTCGTGAGCGCCTTTCGCGTGGCTGATTCCGCCGTGTCGGCGCCGTATGCGCGGCCTGAGTTCGAAGTCGAAAGCATGTATCAGGCATGCTCGACGCCCGGCAATCCCGGCAACTTGAACGCAAACGGCAGCGGTCTGTACGTCGCGGCAAGCGGATCGGTCGAAGCCACCTTCAGCAAGTTGCCTGCGGAGTGGTGCGCGAGCGCGATCAACCAAAGCGCAACCGCTCTGCCGAGCATCATCCGTATCGGCCTTCTCAACGCGCGTGTTCTCGCGGATGCCGCCATCCGGAACGCAGCCGCGACGGGCGCCGGGCGGGCGCCATCGGACATCGCCCTGGGACAGTTTACGACCGTCGACAACGCCTTGGTCAACTTGAACGACGCTTCGTTCGCGATGCCGCAAATGCGGCATCCAACGGCGCGGCGACCATGAGCCAGCGGAAGCGTGACTCCCTACAGCGTCGTCTTGCCGGGTATCCCGTCCGATGGCGAGGAAGTCGCGATCACGGCTGACTCCGCGCTGACGGTGTCGCCGCTCCACGTCAACACGGATGCCGCTGGTCATGTTCTGGCTTCAGGTGTCAATGCCCGCAGTTCGCGAGCCACGCTGGCAGACGGCGGCAGCGTCGCCCTGCCGACGGGGTGCGGCCTTGATGTGATCGCCGACGATGCCAACGGGCAGATGGCGACGGTGCCGGCGTGGGTGGGGGGCGGACGTCCTTCGCGGGCGCGCCCGGTCGCCAATCCGTTCTTTCAGACGCCCGGCTCGCGGCCACGTTGAGATCTTCTACGATGCCTCCCCCAGCAAATATATGTTGCACAACGACAAATGTTCTCCGCTGACGTACGACGTCGGCGGGCTCTATCCGCGACCGGAAAATCGAAGCGACCTGTCCGGATGCCGGCTCCTGCGACTTGGCATCGATCTACTTGGCATCTTTTTCAGATCACGTTGACGTCTAGCTTTCGCAGCGTGAGGGGAATGGAGGCTACGCGCGGGAAAGCCAGGGCCTTGCGGGCCAGCAGTCCCAGTCCTTGCACCACCGGTGGCGGTGCCAGGTAAGCCTGCGCTCGATGGGTCAGCGTGGGACAGGAGAACGGACCCTCGGCCGTGTCGGACCGCGCGGCAGCAAATCGTCGGACATGGCCCGCCGCTAAAATCCCCGGCACATCAATCCGTCGACGACCTCGCGAGGCTCGCTGGATTCATGGCCGCCGCGCTTGGCCGACGGGATGAGGAGATCACAAGCACCGACTTCCCGTCGCGCGGGTTGCCGCGGTTTCTGCGACCCTGGTTCGCCCTTGTTCAAGTCGGCGGCCTCCGGCCACCTCTGGATCACAAGCCGCTGCCCGCGGTCAGCTTGTTCTTGAACGACGGCTCAGGTCATTGCTCCTCGTCGTCGGCGAACTCGACATCCTCCCAGCACTCGTCGAGGATAGCGGCTCGGCGAGCCTTGTTGACTTCATCCAAACCGGCGATCCGCTCGGAAGCCTCTTCGAGCTCCTCGACGGTGCCGAGCGTGTCCAGGAGAAAGGAGCCGAGCGAGGCGATCTCGCTGCGGCATGCCGAACCGATCGGATCCGCGATGATCGCTTCGAGATCTGCTTCGTTCACATCCGCCTCGTCGTTCTCGCCGGTCGTGACGACATGGTCGGCGCGCTGCTGCGGTGGCGGGCGATCGATGAGGGCGCGAAGCAGGGAGTCGATTGCTTCTTCGATCTTGGCGGCGAGGGGCGGAGCTGTGGTTGTCATCAGCCAACTTAGCCGACCGCAGCTCCCATCAAAAGGGACAGTTGTTGCGGCATTCCTGCTCAAGGTGCGTCGCGAGCGCGACAAGCGAGCGCATGCCGATCCTTCTTCCGGCCGCCTCCACCGCAGCACCTCGCCGTTGTCGAAAGCTCGGGCAAGCGGCCTCGGCCTGCGAGCGGAATGGCCGCTGCTCGCCGGAGCGGATCAGGATGACGCCGCCGTTCGATCCCCTGATGGCAGCATCCTGGGTGCGAGGCGGTGGCGCCCTGGGCTGGAAGGCGGTGGGATCCGCGCCGTTCGACGGCTGAGCCTGCTGCGGCTCCCGTCGAAACAGCGGCTTCCTTGCAGATCGGCGATCAGGTCGCGCTGGGTTGGCGTCCAGGCGCGTGCGCAGCATTCACGGTACGCTCGACAGCGGGGCGGATCACCTTCCGGGCGGCCGCGGTACAAAGATGATGGTCGAGTCCGCCTGAAAAACGATTGAAGCGCGCCGCGATGGTCCCATCGCGGCCGATGAAGCGATCATACAGGTCGATGTAGCAGTGGTGACGAGCCCGACACATCGCGCCTAGATGCTCGTTGAAACGTCGGTGCAGCGCGGTTCTTTCCGCAAGTGTGGGGATGACGATCGAGCGGACCGCGGCGGCGATGTCGCCCGCGTGCCGGTCGCCTTCGAGCAGCGCCACATGAGCGTTGGTGTAGCCCTCCGCCCAAGCCTTGTCGGCGAGTGCGGGCGGAAAGACCGCGAACACGTGAAGGGCGCCAAGGCCCGAGAAAGGGCCGGCGAGAAAGGAGGCATAGGCCTTGACGGTCCTTTCGCAAAAGGCCTCGAAGCGCGCACGATCGAAACAGAACTCGGAGCGGGCGGCGCGGTGGAAGACAGACACGAACTCGATGTCGACTTGGCCGAACTGCAGCAGGATCGGGAGCCCGCCGGGTCCATCGGAACGCCGGAGCGTATCGGCAAGGCTCGATAATTCCCTTCGATAGCCCGAGCGGGATGCCGGATTGTTCAATCCCGCGGCCGAGCCCGCCGTGCAAAGGACATGGATCGGGATCGTGGGGCGGCTCATCGATCCTCCCACGATGCAGCTGCACAAAGAGTGACTGTCGCCGACCAGAAGGTAGGGCGTACCGACGCGGCGCATGGCACCAAGCGCGCGCGTCCAGAAGGTCGGGTCGCCGAGGCAGGATCGATGCGCGGCGATATGGGCGTTGATCAGCGACGATAGGAGGCTCGCAAGCGGCCGGCGATCCCACGGGCGCAGGCGTGTCAGCCGCTCGAAACCGTCGAGGTCGAGCGTCATATCGCCCTGGGGCGGCGTTCCGACCTTTGCAGCGTTCCAGATGAGCTCGTCGGTGCGACGGGACGAGCCTGCGGCCGATTCGGCGCCATCCTGGTGCGTGAAGCCTGCGTCCCGCAAGTGCGCCGCGATCCGTTGGCTTGGCACGGGAACGAGACGCAGAGCGTTGTATCGCCACATCAAAGAGCGCCACGCGTCGTCGAGGCGTCGCGCCACCCTGCGAGTGAACGGCGGTCTCGGCCTGTCCCAGCAGGTTCCGTCCTCGCCTGCCGGCGTCACAGCCCCAGCACTTCGATGCGAAAGACCCGCAAAGGTCTTTGCCTGACCGGCCGGATCACGCCCAGAGCATCGGGTCCGATATCGGATCCAGCCGGATACCCCAACCTATGGTGGCGCATCGGATCTATCCGATGCTCCAGTCGAAGCCATGGCGCGCGAGGTCGATCAAGCGCGGTCCGACCGACGTCGCGTCGCGCAAGACCCTGGGCGATCAGGCCGGCTCGACGGGTCGAGAACTCTCGTGCTCGCCGACAGGCAAGTGTTTCTTGACCAGCAGCAGCGAACCATCGTTCCTTTCCGCGCAAAGCCAATCGCCCATCGGCACGTCGCAAGTGGAAAGATAGTGCGTCACGATTGAGGTTCGCTTGGCCGAGCGGTCCCGAATGGCATCGCCACCGTGCATCAGCTGACTATGCCAGATCAGCACGTCGCCACGATCCGCCGTGAACTTCTCATTGCGGAGACCGAGTTCGGACATCCGCTTCTGGATCGCAGCAACCGCACCGGAAACTTCATCGGGGATCGCTTTGACCGATCCGTTGGAGAACCGATGCGACGGCAGCTTGTGCGAGCCGGGCACGTAGACGAGAGGTCCGTTGTCTTCGGTGACATCATCAATGGCGATCCATGTCGCCAGCATCTGATTGTCGGTGACAGGCGGCATGTAGAACATGTCCGAATGCATGTCCTGCTCGCTGCCCCGTTCGAACAAGATCGTATTGCAAACGACCGGGGCGAATCCCATGAGCTGATGCAGAATACCCACGAGACGTGGATCCATGGATAGATCGCGCGTGGGCGCATCCGTC
This sequence comes from uncultured Beijerinckiaceae bacterium, assembly GCA_964245015.1. Classification (GTDB taxonomy): domain Bacteria; phylum Pseudomonadota; class Alphaproteobacteria; order Rhizobiales; family Beijerinckiaceae; genus RH-AL1. Next base: position 17,047 of record CAXTMA010000060.1, read on the forward strand.
ATGTAATGATCGACAAGACGATAGCACTGCGAACGATCGACGTCCAAAGCGTCGCGAAAATGAAGCTTGCCCCGCGCCGTGAAGATCACAAGCGGGTTTTCCGGATCGGACCTTCTCCGCCAAAGATCATCGATATGGCGCTTGTATTCGTCGATGACCGAATTTTGAAAGAATCCTTTCAAGATCAGAAAGCCTTGATCGTTCCAGTGCCTGAGGTCCGCAGGCGAGAGCGGGTTCGATCCGTGCGGAGTACTTGCCGGCGCTGTTCTTTTTTTGCCGAACACCTGACCTATATCGGAGTTGTTCTGTAAGAATTCGCGCTTCATGGCAGCTTTGCGCAAGTGTGAGACAAACGGAATCCACATGCCTTGCCTGCCGATTGATAGCCGCGCGAGGATCGCTGACGCCAACATATGCGAGTGCCGCGTGCATTGGAATCCCCCAGAGTCCGGACCGCGAGGACGATACTCAAGCTCTCGATGAACGTCCTGCGGCGCTGCGCGTGGGCCGATGGCCGTCGATTGCGCGGGTCGGAAGCCCAAGCCGAGACACTGCCCTTCGCGGCCCCGGCTCAAAGATCGGGATAAGCGTTCAGCACCGCTGGATAGGTCTACGACTCGGCGCCGAGCTTTCATCAGCGCACGGGAAAGACACCTCGTGCACTGACTCATACCAAAGGCGCGGTGATCAGACTCGTTTTGGGCGACGGGATCGGTGTGAGGTGATTTTCTGTCTCCGGCTGGCTTGGCTGGAGCGGTTTGATGACGCTTGCGATCACCCGGATGGATCTGATGACGGCGGAGCTTCGGCAGGAAGCGCGGCGGAGCCGGGACGCGAACCAGGCGCGTCGTTGCCTGGGGATCGCCCTTGTTCTGGAAGGGCGCAACCGCACCGATGCGGCAGCGAGTTCTGCGATGCCTGGAACACCTTGTTGATCGCCGCGCCCGAAACGATCATGTTCATCACCACGCGCGTGGGCAAACATGTCATGAAAGCCGCCGCACCCTTTTATTGGCGGCACTCCGTTTGATCCTCTCGCCCGAGGATGCGAAGGCGTCGTTGCGGGTCGAGGTTTGCGGTGTCCTGGCGGCCCTGCGATCGCTTGG
>CAXTMA010000061.1:0-17483 GCA_964245015.1 uncultured Beijerinckiaceae bacterium
GACCGCCGGAGCATGCGACCGCCGGAGCATGACCTCCGGCACCGGTCAGCGCGACGGCGGCGCCGGGGCAAATGGCGCCAGGGCGGCGTGAAGGCGGTTCTGGAATTGGTTGTCCCGGCCCTCGACCAGATCCGCCGCCTCGCTGGCTACCGCCTCGCACAGGGTGTCGAGCCAGGGCATCTCGTCCTTGCCGAAGTTGCCGAGCACGTAGCCGAGCACGCGCTCCTTCGAGCCGGGATGGCCGATGCCCAGGCGCACCCGGCGGTAATCGTTGCCGAGGTCGGCGGTGATCGAGCGCAAGCCGTTGTGGCCGGCGTTGCCGCCGCCGGTCTTCACCCGCACCAGCCCCGGCGCGAGGTCGAGTTCGTCGTGGAAGACGGTGATGTCGGCCACGCTCAGCTTGTGGAAGCGCGCCGCCGCGCCGACCGAACGGCCGCTGTCGTTCATGAAGGTTTCCGGCTTGAGCAGCAGCACCCGCTCGGGGCCGAGCGTGACCTCGCTCACCAGCCCCTGGAACTTGGCGCGGAACGGCGCCGCGCGATGGCGGCTCGCGATCGCATCCAGCGCCATGAAGCCGATGTTGTGTCGCTGCCCGGCGTGCTCCCGACCGGGATTGCCGAGGCCAACGAAGAGACGCATCGTTCTCAACCGTTTCGCGGACGCCCGCGCCATCGGGGCGCGGGCTGGCTGGCTCAGTCTTCGGCGGTTGCCGGCACGGTGTCGGCGCCCTCGCCGGCGGCCTCCGCTTCCGTGGTGGCCGGCTCGTCAGCGACGGCCTCCTCCTCGACCGCCGGCGGCTTCAACGTGAGCACGGCGAACGTGCTCTCGGCCGCGGCAAAGCGGGCGCCGCGCGGCAGCTTGAGCTCGGACACGTGCACGGAGTCGCCCAGTGCGAGCTTCGACACGTCGATGTCGATCCGCTCGGGAATGGCGTCGGCCGGCACGGTGAGAGCCACCGTGTGGCGGACGATCTCGACGACGCCGCCGGCCTTGAGGGCGAGGCATTCGTCCTGGCCGATCGCGTGGACGGGAATTTCCACGGCGATCTTCTGACCGGCCTGGAGGCGAAGGAAGTCGACGTGCAGCGGCCGGTCCTTCACGGGATCGAGCTGGTAGTCGCGCGGAATGACCCGCTGCTTGTCGCCATCGACATCGATGTCGAACGTCGTGGTCATGAACCCGCCGGCGTAGATCAACTTGTTGACCTCGTGCCAGGAGAGAGCGATCGGGGTCGGCGGCTCGCCGCCGCCGTAGATCACTCCGGGAATGCGGCCCTCGCGGCGAACACGGCGTGCGGCCCCCTTGCCGACAGCGTCGCGCACCGAGGCCGCCAAAGACTTCGTCTCGGCCATCTGGTGTCCTTCAAACAACGAACGTGGTACCGCGTCCACGCCTCCAGGGGTGTCGGATTGAACGCGAAGCGGCTCTATAGCCGGGGTGCCGGGGATCGGCAACCTCCCAAGGTGACGGCTCCCAAGGCGGCAGCCTGGAGGGGTGGCCGGCGCAAGCGATGCAGACCGCACCGCCTCCGATCGGGCGGTTCCAGCGCGCCGCTGCGACCGTGTTGCCGATTCCGAACAGACAACGACCATCAATTCGCAGCGCCCGGCCAAGTGGCAAGACGACTCCGTTTCGTTCTCCTTTTGATTCAACGCTGTTCAGCAAAGCCTTGAGCGCAACGCAGCGCCGACCGGTTAAAACCATTTATCAACCTGTACGAGGCTTGCGCCCGATTCGACCCCTAGTGTAGCTTCCTAGGCGCTGACCACGGCCTCGCGTCGGGCGGTTTCACTCCAAGCGTACTTGCGTTCAACGACACAGGCTTGCGCCGGTGCGGTGTCGCGCGCCTGTCTTGCAGGGGGTGAACCACCCGAGGCGTGTCGCGGGCGAACTTGAGATGCGGGCGGGCGCTGAGATGGCAGACCAAGTGGTGGACAAGGAAGCGATGTTGTCCTGGACCGAGGAGCGCGTCGAGCTGCTGCGCAGGCTTTGGTTGGATGGCTTGAGCGCCAGCCGGATCGCGACCGAACTGGCCGGCGGCGTTACCCGCAACGCGGTGATCGGCAAGGTGCATCGCCTCGGCCTGTCGGGTCGGGCCAAGGCGCCCGTGCCGCCTCCCGGCCCGCGCCAGCGCCCGGCCAAGCCGGCCGCTTCGGCCGATGCGACCCCGCACCGCGCCGTGGCGATGCCGGTCCGCGGCAACGTCGCCCTCGCCGTGCAGGGCCAGCCGGTGGTGTTCCCGCTCCGTCGCACCGGAGAGGACAGGGTGATTTCGATGATCGAGAACGTCACCATCATGGATCTGCGCGAATCGATGTGCCGCTGGCCGGTCGGCGATCCGTCCTCGACCGAGTTCCGCTACTGCGGCGGCAAGGCGCCGATCGGCGAAGGGCCGTATTGCAAGGTTCACAGCCGCATGGCCTATCAGCCGGCGCAGGACCGACGGCAGCGCAAGACGGCGTGAGCCGTCCCCGCCCCGAACGTATCGGCGGCAGCCTGCCCAGCGCCGCGTGCTTTGGTGACGCGTGCTTGGTGACGCGTGCTTGGTGACGCATGTCTGGCGAAAAGAACCGCTCGGCAGCCTCGCGTGGCTCATGCCACGTTCGATCTCGCTTTTTTCCCACCGGAATCGAAGCCGCTTCGAACCCAAGGTGTGATCAGGCTTGCGAAAGCCTGCTCAGCTCCCAGCTCTCGTGGGAGCGTCGGGATCGCATGGGATGGGGCAGAGCGTGGGCCACGAACGAGCTTGCGACGACCAACGAGCTTACGGCGAGGCTGAAATCGCAGAGCGGCTGGCACCCCTCCCGCACTGGCATTGCGTCGACAATGCGCTGCAGCGCAGCTTCAGAACGGCCAGCTTCAAGGCGGCCCTGATGGTGGCGACCACGGTCGGCCACCTTTGCGAGGCCGCTTGGCATCACCCCGAGCTGATTGTCAGCTTCAAGGGCGTCGTCGTGAGGCTGTGGACCCATACGGCGAAGGGCGTCACCGTTAAGGACTTCGAACTCGCCGCCCGGATCGAGGACGTGGTCGGCTGGCGGCCAGAACGCCAAGGTGGGGCGCTGACGGGACCGCCGGACGACCCGCGCCATGCCTACATCCGGCATGACTGAGGCGCCCGCGGTGCCCCAAGGTCCGGCACCTGCGCCGTTCGGCTTGTTGTTCGCCGTCGCCGACCTCCACGGCCGCTTCGATCTGCTCGGCGATGCCCTCGCCGCCATGGACGCTTACCCCGCCGGTGCGCTGACCCGCACGGCGGTGTTTCTCGGCGACTACGTCGACCGCGGGCCGCAGAGCGCGGAGATCCTCGACCGACTGATCGCCGGGCCGCCCGAGGGCTGGCGCTGGATCTGCCTGAAGGGCAATCACGAGGCGATGATGGCTCTCGCCCTGCAGAATCCCGAACGTCTCGATTGGTGGATCGGCAACGGCGGCGATGCCACCATCAACTCCTATCGCGATCGACGCGACCTGATCGCCGGCCACCTCGCCTGGATCGAGGCCCTGCCGGCGATGCATGTGGATGCCCAGCGCGTTTACGTCCATGCCGGCGTCGATCCGGCGATGCCGCTCGACCGGCAGGCCGACAAGACCCTGCTGTGGAAGCGCTACCCTCGCGACGCGACCGGCGGCCACGGCATCCACCACGTGGTGCACGGGCATCACCCCGACGAGAACGGCCCACTCTGCCTCGAAGGGCGGACCGGCCTCGACACGCTGGCGTGGGCGACAGGCCGGCTGGTTGTCGGCGTCTTCGACGACGCCAAGCCCGGCGGCCCCGTCGACTTCATCCACCTGCACCGGCGCCCAACCCTTTGACAGGCTGGGGCCGGCGATCGGAGCCGGGCAATCAGAGCTGAACGACGTCGGCCAGGTCGTAGGCCGTGCCGGACGGGTTCTCGCCGATGCGAAGCGTCTTGTCGTTGGCGAAGACGTAGGGCGGCACCGGCAGGTTGTAGGGCGCGGGAACGCCGCTGTAGACCCGGCCGGCGAGATCGTACTTCGAGCCGTGGCAGGGGCAGAAATAGCCGCCCTGCCAGTTCGCATCGACCTCGCCCTTGTTGGGCTGGAAGCTCGGGATGCAGCCCAGGTGCGTGCACACGCCGACCAGCACCAGGAACTCGGGCTTCACCGAGCGGTGCCAGTTGGCCGCGTACTCCGGCTGCTGCAGCGCCTTGGAGTCGGGATCGGACAGCTTGTCGACCAGCACCGGCTCCTGCAGCGTCTTCAACGCCTCGGGCGTCCGGTTGACGATGAAGATCGGATGCCCGCGCCATTTCACCAGGATCTGCTGGCCCGGCTCGATCGAGCTGATGTCGACGTCGATGGGGGCGCCGGCCGCGATCACCTGGGCGTCGGGCTGCAACTCCGACACCAGGGGAACCGCCAGGCTGGCCGCGCCCACGACGCCGACGGCACCCGTCGCGATGAACAGGAAGTCGCGCCGCGAGGGCTCGTCCGCCACCGTGGGGGTGATGTTCGAGGCGGCCATCGATGCAACTCCCAGGGTCCGAAGCGGAGGCGCCCCGCCGGTGGCAAGGCTCGCTGCCCGAGGGCGGACGGGCCGCCTCAGGCGCGGATTTCACCCTCCCGCGCTACCACGACCGCGAACAGGTCGGCAAGGGCGGCGAGGCTGGCGCTCTGCAGCGCCGCCGCCTTGACCACCGATCCGTCCAGGCCCGGCAGGTCGCGCGTCGCCGTGGTCGCCGCCACCACCGTCGGGTGGAAGCCGAGGTTGAAGGCGCCGCGCGCCGTCGAATTCACGCACATGTGGGTCATGAAGCCGGCCAGGATGACGTCCCGGACCCCTTTGGCGCGCAGCCGCTCTTCAAGGTCGGTGCCGACGAAGGCGCTGGGAAACAGCTTGGTGATCACCGGCTCGTCGCCCTGGGGCGCCACTTCGTCGCTGATGGCGCCGGTCGCGGCCTCGATGTCGTAGGGCGAGCCGGCGCCGGCGCTGTGCCGGATGTGGAAGATCGGCGTGCCGGCCTCGCGGGCGCGCCGCAGCAGCGCCTGCGCTTCCACGATCGCCGGCTCCACGTCGGCGAGCCGCATCAGCCCCTCGCGATAGGTGTTCTGCAGGTCGATCATCACCAGCGCGGACCCGGCGAGGCTTGGCGCCGCGCTGGGAAGGCCGGATACGGTGCGAAGCGTCGTGGGATTGCTCATGGCGGATCTTTCTCCGGCAGCGACAAGAGTTGGTCTGGGTTAGCCCAAGCGCAGGGGAAGGCAATGCGGACATAGGACCTATTGGAACCCCTCCGGTCGACATCCGCCCGGCATCGATCCCTCATCGAGCGCCACCGTCTTGACCAGGGCCCGCACCGGCGAGCCGACGGTGAGCGCGAGGTCGTGCAGGGCGCGGCGGGTGATGAGGGCGACGCGCGAGCCGTCACCGGCGAGCGCCACGGTGACCGCCGCCAGCGCCCGATCCCCTGCGATGGCGGCGATCCGCCCATCGAGCGAGCTGCGGATCGACAGCGGGCCGGTCTCGCCCGGCGCGAGGCTGACATCCGTGGCATGGACGAGCACCCGGACCTGACTGCCTGCGGCACCGGCGACCCGCCCGGCGAGCCACAGCCGCCCGGCCGGGTGGTCGAGGCCGGTCAGGTCGAAGGCCTCGTCGCGCTCGCCAACCGTCGCGGTGAGGATCGAGACCCGGCCGAAGCGCTCGTCGCCGGCTCCGCTGGCCGCGCCCAGCACGACCTCGGGCGGGCCGTTGGCCACGACGCGACCGTTCTCCAGCACGATCACGTCGGCGGCAAGGCGGACCACCTCGTCGGCCGCGTGCGACACGTAGATGATGGGCACCGCGAAATCGTCGCGCACCCGCTCGATCAAGGGCAGGATGTCGAGCTTGCGCTGCCGGTCGAGGGCTGCGAGCGGCTCGTCGAAGAGGAGCAGGCGGGGGTTGGCCAGCAGGGCCCGGCCGATGGCGACGCGCTGGCGCTCGCCGCCCGACAGCGTGGCGGGGAAGCGGGCGAGCAGCGCGCCGAGGCCGAGGGTGTCGACCACGGAGTCCAGGGTGATGGCCGGGCCGGCTCCCGCCTCCCGCTTGGCGAACCAGCGGCCAAACAGCAGGTTGCGGCGCACGTTCATGTGCGGAAACAGCTGCGCGTCCTGGAACACCAGCCCGATGCGGCGGCGGTGGGGTGGCCGGCACAGCCCGCCGGCGGTGTCGAGGAGAACGAGATCGTCGATGCGGACGTGGCCCTGCGCCGGGCGACGCAAGCCGGCGATCAGGCCGAGCGTCATCGACTTGCCCGAGCCGGATCGCCCGAACAGGGCGGTGACGCCGCCGGCGCTGCGAAAGGCGACGTCGAGCGAGAAGGCGCCGACGCTCGTTTGCAGGGCGACGTCGATCACCGTGGTTGGATCAAGGCGAGTGCATCATGGCGGCAACTCCTGCGCGGCGCTCAGCCGGCGGCCGACAGGCGGCGCTCGGCCGCGCGCTGGGCGAGGTTGGAGGCCAGCACGGCGGCGAACGAAAGGGCGACGGAGATCAGCGTCAGCCTGAGCGCGCCGGCATCGCCGTCGGGGGTCTGCACGTCGGTGTAGATCGCGGCGGCGATGGTTTGCGTTTCGCCGGGGATGTTGGCGACGAAGGTGATGGTGGCGCCGAACTCGCCCAGCGAGCGGGCGAAGGCCAGGATCGAGCCGGTGACGAGGCCGGGCAGGGCGAGGGGCAGCGTGATGAGCACGAACCGCCAGGCCGGGCCGGCGCCGAGCGTGCCGGCGGCGGCCTCCAGGCGGGTGTCGACCGCTTCGAAGGACAGCCGCATCGCCCGGACCATCAGGGGGAAGCCCATCACCGCGCAGGCCAGCGCCGCACCGGTCCAGCGGAACGACAGCACGATGCCGATGTCGGCCAGCGCCGAGCCCAGCAGCCCGCGCCGCCCGAAGGCGAGAAGCAGCACGTAGCCGATCACCACCGGCGGCAGGACGAGGGGCAGGTTGACCACCGCGTCGAGCAGCGCCTTGCCCGGAAAGGTCCGGCGCGCCAGCGCGTAGGCGACGGCAATCCCAGCCGGCAGGCTGGCCAGGGTCGCGACCACCGCGACGCGCAGCGACAGGGCGACCGCCGTCCAGTCCTCACCCGACAGCCCGAGCGCTGCGCTCAACACGTTCTCCCCGATGAGGGCCGACCGCGCCGGGGCGGAAGGGGACCGCGCCGTCGATCATCGATCCGCACGGGACGCTATCTGCTCAGAACGGTGAAGCCTTGTCCGCTCAGGATCTCCGCCGATTCCGGCGCGCGAAGGAAGGCTTCCAGCGCGCCGGAATCGGCGCTCTTGGACTCCTTGGTCACGGCGACGGGATAGGTGATCGGCGTGTGCGAGGATTCTGGAAACGTGTCGACCACCTTCACCCTTGGCTCCGATTTGGCGTCGCTGGTGTAGACGATGCCGAACTTCGCCTCGCCGCGGGCAACCAGCAGAAGCGCCGCCCGCACGTTCTCGGCCTGCGCCAGTTTCGGCTCGACCGCCGCGAACACGCCGAGCTTCTGCAACGCCTGCTTGCCGTAGATGCCGGCCGGGCACGAGGCCACCGTGCACACCGCGAGCTTGCCGTCGCCCAGCGCCGCCGCGAGGCCGAAGCCGGGCGCGATGGTGAGCTTGGCCTCCGCGTTGGCAGGTGCGACCAGCACGAGGCCGTTGCCGAGCAGCGTGTCCCGCGTTCCCGCCTTGAGGGCATCCTTGCCGGCGAGGAAGTCCATCCACTGCTCGTCGGCGGAGATGAAGAGGTCGGCCGGCGCCCCGGCTAGGATCTGCTTGGCCAGCACGCCCGACGACCCGTAGGAGATGACCGGGGTTTTGCCGGGCTTGGCGGCGACGCGGGCGGCGATCGCGGCGAGGGCCGTCTGCATGCTGGCGGCGGCGAACACGACCGGCCCGTCGGCCGCCGCGACCGGGCGCGGCGCCACGGCGACGGCAACGGCGAGAACGGCCGCCACACGTACGGCGGCGTGTCGTGCCGGTGCCTCGCGTAACGTCATGCAGGTGAACCTCCCCAAGCGCTATGCTCGGCTGCATACACCGCTTGCGCCCATGGCGCCAACATCCGCTGCGGCTGAAGGAAGCGCGCGAGGCGTCGGCTTCGCTCTCAGCGGCGCATTTCCTGCCGTCGCATCGGCATGGCATCGATCACGGCAAAGATCCGCCGAGGTTCGACCGGCTCGCGCCAGATGTGCTTCACGTCGCCGTCCTTGCCCACGAGCACCACGGCGAAGCCGGCCACGCCGAGGCGACGATGCAGCGCGCCGCGCCCATCCTCCGCCAGGACGGTGATGTCGCGCTCCCTGACGGCAGCCGCTTCCGCATCGAGCGCCGCATGCTGCGACCTGGCGCGGGCGTCGCCGGGCGCGTCGGACAGGATGATGACCGGCCGCGCCCTGTTGCGAAGGGCGTCGAGTTCGCCGGCCGCCGCTGCCATCGGCGGGACCACCAGCGCGCAGGCCGCCGCGAGCCGTTTGGCGAAAAGCCGTTTGATGCGGCCGGCGTACGGCGAGGCGGCTGCGGACGTCGGCAAACTCAGGCTCCCGTGCCCAACGGCATCGACCCGGAAGCGATGGGGCGCTTGCCTTCGCCTTGCCCGGCGTGGGATGCCGACCAGATAGGTGTCGGACAGCAAAGGAACAGGGCCGCGCATGAGCGAACCTCTCATCATCATCGGCCAAGGGATGGCCGGCACCAAGCTTGCCGAAGAGCTGAGCGCGCGTGCCCTGGGGCGCTACGCCATCATCCTGATCGGCGACGAGCCGCGGCGGGCCTACAACAGGGTGCTGCTGTCCTCGCTGCTCGCCCGCGAGGTGGTGGCCGATGATATCGAGCTGAAGCCTCGCGCCTGGTGGGAGCGGCAGGGCATCACCAACGTCTTCGGCCAGGCGGTGATGAACATCGACTCGGCGCGGCGGGTAGTGACTTTGCGGGGCGGCGGCCAGCTGAGCTATTCCAAGCTGGTGCTGGCGACCGGCTCGCACGCGATCCGGCTGCCGACGCCGGGAATGAACCTGCCGGGCGTCATCACCTTCCGCTGGATGGGCGATGTCGACCGCATGCTCGACGGCGCCAAGCCGGGGCGCCCGGCGGTGGTGATCGGCGGCGGGCTGCTCGGGCTGGAAGCCGCCTACGGCATGGCCAAGGCCGGGGTCAGGGTCACGCTCCTGCACCTCGCCCCACGGCTGATGGAACGGCAGCTCGACGACCCCGCCGCGGCCCTTCTCAAGCAGGCGATCGAGGCGAAGGGCTGCGAGATCGTGCTCGGCGCCAATACCGCGCGGGTCAACGGGACCGAAAAGGTGGAAAGCGTCGAACTGGCCGACGGGCGGGTCATCCCGGCCGACATGGTCGTCTGCGCGGTGGGCGTCCGCCCCAACGTGGATCTCGCCAAGGCGGCCGGCATCGAATGCAAGCGCGGCATCCTGGTCGATGACCGCCTCGGCACCTCCGACCCCGACATCTTCGCCATCGGCGAATGCGCGGAGCATCGCGGCGTGGCCTACGGCCTCGTGGAGCCGGCCTACGAGCAGGCGCGCACCCTGGCGCGAACCCTCATCGGCGACAGCAGCGCCGCCTACGAAGGCTCGATCCTGGCCACCAACCTGAAGGTTTCGGGCGTATCGCTGTTCTCGGCCGGCGACTTCGTCGGCGATGGCAAGGATGCGCTCGTTTACGAGGATCTGGGGCAGCAGGTTTACAAGAAGATCGTGATCGACGACGGCAAGGTCGCCGGGGCCGTGCTCTACGGGGATACCTCCGACGGCCTTTGGTATCTCGATCTCATCAAGACCGGCGCCAACATCGACGACATGCGCGACGATCTCATCTTCGGGCGAGCCGTCGCGGTCGCGGAGCCCGCCGCCGCGTCCGCTTAAGCGCGCAGCGCCCCTCGGGCAACTTCGCTGCGGCGCCAAGGTATGGAGTTTCCGAGGCGGACCGCAGTCGCCGGCTGCGCCTTGCCGCATCGCGCGGCCGGGGTCGAAAGCCATATGCCGCATGGCCTGTCGCTGGCTCATCGGCACGCCTCTTGCGATCTCGGGCTATGCAAAAGGTCAGGCGGCAGCGGAGCGGCCGGCGCAGCCTATTTCCGCGCCGCTGGTGCCGGCACATCGCGCAGCGGGGTTGTTTTCCCCGCACGAGGCCCTGATTTCCCGCCCGTGGCCTTGGCGGCTGGCCCTGGCAGTCCGACAGAAGGTGGTCCGATCAAGATGGATGCTGTTGCAGGTCAGGGTGCGGTCGGCGATTTCACGACCGAGCAGAAGCGCTACCTCGAAGGTTTCACGTCCGGCATTCAGATCGGGCGCCTGAAGCCGACCGGCGCTGGCGCGGCGGCGCCGGCCGCGCCGAGCGGCCCCGATGCCGAGCACCTTGCCGCCCAGGCCCGCACCGAGGCCGGCGGCAAGAAGCTCGCCGACCAGGAGAAGTGGAAGCGCGAGGAGCATCCCTTTGATGCGTACGCCAAGCTGAAGGCGCAGGCCGCCAAGGACGAGTTTCCCAAGCCGGCGGACAATTTCCGTTGGCGGTACTACGGCCTGTTCTACGTTTCGCCGGCGCAGGATTCCTACATGGCGCGCCTGCGCATCCACAACGGCATCCTCAAGTACCACCAGTTCGCCGGCGTCGCCGACATCGCCGAGCGCTTCGCCGGCGGCTACGCTCACGTCACCACCCGCGCCAACCTGCAGATGCGCGAAATCCCGGCGCGCAACGGCATCGAGGTGATCGAGCGCATCATCGACCTCGGCCTGTGCTCGAAGGGCTCGGGCGCCGACAACATCCGCAACGTCACGGGCGATGCCACCGCCGGCATCGCGCCGGGCGAACTGCTGGATACCCGCCCCTACGCCCGCGAATGGCACTTCCACATTCTCCTGAACCGGGTGATGTACGGCCTGCCGCGCAAGTTCAACGTCGCCTTCGACGGCGGCGGGCCGATCCCGACGCTGGAAGACTCCAACGACATCGGCTTCCAGGCCGTGCGGGTGAGGGAGGGCGCCGCGGTCGAGCCGGGCGTGTACTTCCGCCTGCTGCTCGGCGGCATTTCCGGCCACAAGGACCTTGCCCGCGACACCGGCGTGGTGCTCAAGCCCGCCGATGCGACGAGGGTGTCGGACGCCATCGTGCGCGTCTTCATCGACTCGGGCGACCGAACCAACCGCAACAAGGCGCGGCTGAAATACGTGCTCGACGACTGGGGCTTCGACAAGTTCCTGGCCGCCGTCGAGACCAAGCTCGGGGACAAGCTCGCCCGCGTCGACGCCGCTCACGTCGAGCCGCGTCCGGCCCAGGACCGTCTCGCCCATGTCGGCGCGCATGCCCAGGCTCAGGGCGGGCTGAACTGGATCGGCGTGGTGCTGCCGGTCGGCAAGATGACCGTCGCCCAGATGCGCGACCTCGCCCGCATCGCCGCCGACCTCGGCGACGGCGACATCCGCCTCACCGTCTGGCAGAATCTGCTGATCTCCGGCATCCCCGACGACAAGGTCGAAGCGGCCAAGGCGCGCATCGAGGCCGCCGGGCTGGACTGGCGGGCCTCGTCCGTGCGTGCCGGCCTCGTCGCGTGCACGGGATCGCAGGGGTGCAAGTTCGCGGCGTCGCCAACCAAGAAGAATGCCGAAGAGATTGCCGCCTATCTGGAGCCGCGCGTCACGCTCGATACGCCGGTCAACATCCACCTCACCGGTTGCCACAACAGCTGCGCCCAGCATTACATCGGCGACATCGGCCTGATCGGCGCCAAGGTGCCGATCAACGAGGAGGGCGACACCGTCGACGGCTACGACATCTTCGTGGGCGGCGGCTTCTCCGAGCAGGCGGCGATCGGGCGCGAAATCTTCCCCAAGGTCACCACGGAGGAAGCGCCCCGCGCCGTCGAGCGGTTGCTCAAGACCTATCTCGCCAACCGTTCCGGGCCGGACGAAACGTTCTACGCCTTCGCCAGGACGCGCGAGGTCGACGTCCTGAAAGAGCTCGCCGAGAAGGTTTGATCCGAGAAGGACCCGTCCATGACGTTTCAGGCGTCCATGCCAGCCGTTACGCCCCTGATCCCTGAAAATGCGCCGTTCTCGCCGGAACAGCGCGCCTGGTTGAACGGGTTCTTCGCCGGCTTCATCGCGCCCCAGGAGGGCGGTGCGCAGCCGATCAGTTCGGATGCCGCCGGCGTCGTCGAGGATGACGCTCCCTGGCACGATCCCTCGATTCCGATCGACGAGCGCATGCAGCTTGCCGAAGGCAAGCCGATCCAGCGCCGGATGATGGCGGCCATGGCGCAGCAGGACTGCGGCCAGTGCGGCTACAACTGCCAGGATTATTCCAAGGCCATCGTGGTCGGCGAGGAAACCCGCCTCAACCTGTGCGTCCCCGGCGGCAAGGAAACCGCGCGCAAGGTCAAGGAACTCGCCGCCGAAATCGGCAGCCCGCCTGCGGGGACCGCCGCCGGGGCCAAAACCGAAGTGGCGGCTCCCGTCGCCGCCAAGGAGGTGGCCGCGCCCGGCTATGCCCGCTCGGCACCCGTCGAGGTGACGTTCGTGTCTCGGCAGCGCCTCAACAAGGCCGACTCGGAGAAGTCGACCTACCACATCGATATCGACCTGCGCGAGGCCGGCATCGCTTACACGGTCGGCGACAGCTTCGGCCTGTTCCCGCACAATCCGCCCGACCTCGTCGACCTCGTCGTCGCCGCCATCGGCGCGCCGCGCGACTTCCCCATCGCAGGTCAGTCCATCGTCGAGGTTCTGAGCACCGAGGTTTCGCTCGGCATGGCGCCTGACTCCTTGTTCGAACTGATGAGCTACATCACCGGCGGCGAACGCCGGGCCAAGGCGAAGGCGTTGGCCAGGGGCGAGGATCCCGACGGCGATGTTGCGACCCTCGACGTTCTCGCCGTTCTGGAGAAGTTCGCCCCGGTGCGGCCCGATCCCGAGGCCTTCATCGAGGCGCTCGACCCGCTGCAGCCGCGCTTGTACTCCATCTCCTCGTCGCACAATGCCACGCCGGGCGCCGTGTCGCTGACGGTGGATCACGTCAGCTACACCATCGGGGACCGCAAGCGCCGCGGCGTGGCCTCGTCCTGGCTCAGCGAGCGCCTCGCGCCCAACACGAGGATCAAGTCCTACGTGCAGCGGGCGCACAACTTCGCCCTGCCGCAATCCACCGACACGCCGATCATCATGGTCGGCCCCGGTACCGGCGTGGCGCCGTTCCGCGCCTTCCTCCACGATCGCAAGGCGGCCGAAGCCAAGGGCGGCGCCTGGCTGTTCTTCGGTCACCAGCGCCGCGCCGCCGACTTCTTCTACGAGGACGAGATGGACGCCTTTCTCGGTGACGGCACCCTGTCGAAACTCTCCTTGGCTTGGTCTCGCGATGGGGGCAAGAAGACCTATGTGCAGGACAAGATGCGCGAAGAGGGCGGCGAACTTTGGTCGTGGATCGAGCGCGGCGCCCATTTCTACATCTGCGGCGATGCCAAGCGCATGGCGAGCGACGTCGAGAAGACGTTGTGCGAGATCGTCGCCACGGGCAGCGGCTGCGACGAGGCGGCGGCCAAGAGCTTCGTGGCCGGCCTGAAGAAGAGCGGACGATTCCAGGCGGACGTGTATTGAGGTTGAACTAGTGGCTGCGCTCGCCGTCAAGACAACCTGCCCTTATTGCGGCGTCGGCTGCGGCGTCCTGGCGACCCCGGACGGCAAGGGCGGCGCTTCCATCGCCGGCGATCCCGACCACCCTTCGAACTTCGGGCGCCTCTGCTCCAAGGGTTCGGCGCTGGGCGAAACGCTGGATCCGGCGACCCGGCTGCACTTCCCCAAGATCAACGGCGAGCGGGTCGGCTGGGACAGGGCGCTGGACGAGGTCGCGGGCGGCCTGCGCCGCACGATCGAGAAGCACGGGCCGCAGGCGGTCGGCTTCTACCTGTCGGGGCAGCTCCTCACCGAGGACTATTACGTCCCCAACAAGCTGATGAAGGGGTTCATCGGCTCGGCCAACGTCGATACCAACTCGCGCCTGTGCATGTCCTCGTCCGTGTCCGGCCACAAGCGGGCCTTCGGATCGGACACGGTGCCCGGCTGCTACGAGGATCTCGACGAGGGCGACCTGTTCGTGCTGGTCGGTTCCAACGCGGCTTGGTGCCACCCCATCCTGTTCCAGCGCATGATCAAGGCGCAGGACACGCGCGGGGCGGCGATCGTCACGGTGGACGTGCGCAAGACCGCGACCGGGGAAAGCGCCGACCAGCACTTGGCCATCGCGCCGGGGCAGGACTCCGCCCTGTTCAGCGGCCTGCTCGTGTATCTCGTCGACCATGGGCACCTCGACCGCGACTACATCTCGGCCCACACCGAGAACTTCGAGGATGCCGTGGCCACCGCCCGCGCCATCGCCCCTTCGGTTGCCGCCACCGCTCTGCGCACCCGTCTGCCGCCCGAGGAGATCACCCGCTTCTTCCGCCGCTTCGCCGCGACGGAGCGGGTGGTCACGCTCTACAGCCAGGGCGTCAACCAGTCGGCCCAGGGCACCGACAAGGTCAACGCCATCCTCAACTGCCACCTCGCCACCGGGCGCATCGGCCGGCCGGGCATGGGGCCGTTCTCGCTGACAGGGCAGCCCAACGCGATGGGCGGGCGCGAGGTCGGCGGCTTGTCGAACCAGCTCGCCGCCCACATGGGCTTCACCGCCCCCGAACTCGACCGCGTCGCCCGCTTCTGGGAGGCGCCCAACCTCGTGCAGAAGCCGGGGCTGATGATCAACGACATGATCAAGGCGATCGACGCCGGCTCGATCAAGGCGCTTTGGGTGATGGGCACCAATGCGGCGGTGAGCCTGCCGCAGGCGATGGACGCGCGCGCCGCCTTGGGCAAGCTCGACCTGTTCGTCTGCTCCGAGGTCGTCGATGCCAACGACACGCTGAACTGTAGCGCGCAGGGGACCAACGTGCACCTGCCCAGCCAGGGCTGGAGCGAGAAGGACGGCACGGTCACCAATTCCGAGCGCCGCATCACCCGCCAGCGCCGTTTCGGCGATCCGGTCGGCGAAGCCAAGCCGGATTGGTGGGCGGTGAGCCAGGTGGCGCGGCGGATGGGTTTCGCCGGCTTCGACTACGCCGACGCCGGCGAGATCTTCGCCGAGCACGCCCGGCTGTCGGGCTTCGAGAACGGCGGCGCGCGCGATTTCGACATCGGCCGGTTCGGGACTTTGGCGCGGGGCGAATACGCGTCCATGACGCCGTTCCAATGGCCGGCGCCGGCCGATGGCGGCAGCACGCCGCGTTTCTTCGGCGACGGCGGCTTCTTCACGCCCTCGCGCAAGGCGCAGTTCGTGTCGGTGGCGCCGCCGCAACTCGCCGAGCAGGTGTCGGCCTCCTTCCCGCTGCTGCTCAACACCGGGCGCATCCGCGACCAGTG
The DNA here is from genome assembly GCA_964245015.1 of uncultured Beijerinckiaceae bacterium. Classification (GTDB taxonomy): domain Bacteria; phylum Pseudomonadota; class Alphaproteobacteria; order Rhizobiales; family Beijerinckiaceae; genus RH-AL1. The sequence goes on from CAXTMA010000061.1 coordinate 15,398, forward strand.
GCACACCATGACCCGCACCGGCCTGTCGCCGCGGCTCGGCAGCCACATCACCGAGCCCTTCGTCTCCGTGCACCCGGCCGACGCCGCCCGCTTCGGCCTGAGCGACGGCGGCCTCGCGCGGCTCAGCAACCACCACGGCTCCGGCACCTACCGCGTCGCCGTCACCACCAACCAGGAGCGCGGCAACGTCTTCGCCCCGATCCACTGGACCGACGAAACGGCGAGCGATGCGCGTACCGGCTCGCTGGTGCACGCCATCGTCGACCCCTACTCCGGGCAGCCCGACTCCAAGGCGACGCCGGTCGCGGTCGCGCGGGTCGCCATGCGTTCGGCCGGTTTCATGCTGGCCCGCCGCCGCCTGCCCCTGCCGCGGACGAGCTTCTGGGCCTGGAGCGCGATCCCGGGCGGCTTTGCCGCGCGGGTCGACACCGACGGCGACGGCGCCGACCTGCTCGACGCCTTGGCGCGTGCGGCGGGACATGACGTCGATACGCTGCGCTACGTCGATGCCCGGCGCGGCATGTCGCGCACGGCCATGATCGCCGACGGCCGCCTGGTCGGCGTGCTGTTCCTGGCGCCCGTCGAGGCGGCGCCGAAATGGTCGGTGCTGGCGGAGGCCTGGGCCGCCCCCGCCATCGACAAGGCCGTGCGGCGGGTCGTGCTGTCGGGCAAGCGGCTGAACGGGGCGGCGGACGAGGGTCCCAACGTGTGCGCCTGCTTCGGCGTGCCCCACGGCCGCATCGCCGCCGCCATCGCCGAGGGCGCGAACACGACGGCCTCCATCGGGCAGAAGCTCAAGGCTGGCACCAACTGCGGATCGTGCCTGCCCGAGATCAAGCGCATCATCGCCGAAGTGTCGGCCAGCGCGAAAGGGCGCGTGCTGCAAGGGGCTTGAAGGACGGGTCGCGGGCGCGGCAGCGGCGCCCGGCCGCCTTTCGGCAGGCCGGGGGACAGGATCTTCCCTTCCCATCCCGATTGCATTAAGGCAGGCCATCGCCTCGAAACGCAGCAGGCGGGCAGACCCGCCAGCCTGCTTCAAGAACCACCTTTAGATCCCGCGGTTTCCGCTTCGCCGGACAACGGACCCGGGATCACGGTCGACGAGTGGAGCATTTGGTGGAGAGCAGGGATCAAGCGGGGGAGGCGGCCGGCACGGGGGTGCCGCTGGGCCAGACATCGGTGCAAGCGGCGACTCACGATGAGCTCGTCAGCAAGATCATCGACACGATCGTGACCGAGGGCATGATCGACCGCGAAAAGGTGACGCCGGACGCCACCATCGAGAGCCTCGACCTGAAGTCGATCGACATCGTGATGATCCTCACCGCCATCGAGGACAAGTTCGACGTCTACATCCCGATGGACGGCCCGTTTCACGACGCCAAGAACGTCAGCCAGCTGATCGAGGCCATCGCGAACTACATCACCAAAGAAAAGCAGCAGGCCTGATGGCGCCGCGCAAGCGGGTCGTCGTCACCGGGGTCGGCGCGGTGTCCGCCGCCGGCATCGGGGCCGAAACGCTGTGGATGGCCGCCCGCGAAGGTCGATCCTGCATCACCCCGCCGACCTTCCCCTACGAATACCGCGGCCGCATCAAGATCGCCGCGCAGGTGCAGCATTTCGACGGGGCCGCCCACCTCGAACGGGGGGTGATGCCCTTCTGCGACCCGGTCACGCAGTACCTGCTCGTCGCCGCCGACGAGGCGATGCGCCAGGCCGGCTACGACCGCGCCACCCGGCTGGGCGAGCGGGCCGCCACCATCATCGGCACCGGCATCGGCGGCATGACCACCATCGAGGAAGGCATCCACCTCAGCCTCGTCAAGAAGGGACGACCGCATCCGCTGATGGTGCCCAAGCTGATCCCCTCCGCCTGTCCAGCCAACCTGTCGATGCGCTACGGCGCGCAGGGTCCGGCCTTCGCGGTGGCGTCGGCCTGTTCCTCGGCGACGCAGGCGATCGGCATCGGCCTGCAAATGATCCGCGCCGGCGTCGTGGACATGGCGCTGGTGGGTGGCACCGAGGACTGCATCACCAACAATTCCATGTACGCCTGGGAAGCGCTGCGGGTGATGACGCCCGACCT
>CAXTMA010000062.1:0-8480 GCA_964245015.1 uncultured Beijerinckiaceae bacterium
GTTCCTGTCGTCACGTCCCCTGTCGTCACGCCCCCTGGCGCCGCGGGCCGGCATGCGCGCGGCGACGGCCCGAGCGGGTGCCGCGGCGAAGGACGGCTCGGACGGGCGGGGAGCGGCGGCACGGATGCTGCGGCGCGGCACCCCGGCGATCGGCTGGGTCGCGCGATCGGGTTCGGCCGATGCCGACAGTGTCGGGGCGGGTGCAGGGCCGGCGTCGGCGACCAGAGCCCGTTCCTCGGGCGACCCGGCACCGGCCGGCCCGTCGCGGCGAAGGGTCGCGTAGAGCCTGGCGTCGTCGGAGCCGGCGAGGCTGGCGCGGCCGACGTACTCGACCTTGATCCTGGCCGTGCCGCCGCGCTGGAAGTCGAGCGCTTCGGCGACGCGGCGGGACACGTCCATCACCCGGTTGGAATGGTAGGGGCCGCGATCGTTGACGCGTACGATCATCGTGTAATGGTTGCGCAGGTTGGTGACGCGGGCGTAGCTCGGCAGCGGCATGGTCGGGTGGGCGGCGGTGAAGCCCTCCTTGTCGTAGACTTCGCCGTTGGCCGTGAGGCGGCCGTGGAAGGCGTCGCCGTACCACGAGGCGAGGCCGACCTGCGTGACCTTCCGCTCGCTGGGGTAATAGGTCTGGCCGGCGATGGTGTAGGGCTTGCCAACCAGGTACTGGCCGCCGCCGTGCGGGATCGGCTGACCGTCGGCGACGACCCGCCGGCTCGCCGGACCGTAGAGCGAGGACGGGAAGTATTCCTTGGGATGGCCGGCCGCGACCTGCTGGGGAGCCTGGGCGCAGCCGGCAAGCCCGAGCACCGCCAGGGCCAGCCCGGCCAGAACCGGGCGGCAGCGCCAACCGATCGAAACGGGGAGGCGAAGCTTGCGGGGCGACCGCAACAGGGAAAACAGGGCCACGTCAACTCTCGCTACGCGGGTCGCCGATGCGCTCGGCGCCCCGGCCCGATGTGCCACGCGCCGGCTTGCCAAACAGATAACGAAGCCTTCAGGCGGTCGCGAAAAGGCGCGGCATGTCTTCGGCGGAACGGGGATGCCCTCGTTGAGGGAGCATCGCCGGCTCCGCCCACCTGCCGTGGCGCGCCGTGCCGGTTGGCGCGACACTTGCGCTGATGCCCGTGGGCACATCCCCCGTGACGCTTGGCGTCGCTTGCTCTCCCCTGATAAGGTCGCAACCGAGCGCGACGATGCGGGCCGGGGCGGAATGGATGGGCGACGAGATCATCAGCACGCAGGTTCCCGCGGTTTTCTCGTCGAAGGAACGCGCCGCGCTGGTTGCCCGCGCCCTCAGCGAGGCGGCAAGGCGCGCCCGCTTCTCCACCAAGCGCCGGCGCGGCAGCGGCGGCGCCCGGGCGCGCCGCGGCGCCCACCTGCTGAAACTCCTGCGCATCTGGACGTTTCTCGGCCTCGTCGCGATCCCCAGCCTGGCCTTCGCCGGCTACATCTTCCTCGTGGCCTCGCCGCAGTACGAGGCCGAAGCGCGCTTCACCGTGCGCGGCGGCCTGCCCGCCGGAATGGAGTCGCTGGGCAAGGGGATCAACGTGCCCACCGCGCTGATCATTCAGGACACGCAGGTGATCCTGCAGTTCATGAAAAGCCGGGCGATGGTCGAGAGCATCGACCGCAGCGCCGGCTACGAATCCCTGTTCGAGGGCGACACCATCGACTGGCTGTCGCGCCTGCGGCCGCATCAGGCGGTCGAGAAGGTGGTGAAGTACTGGCAGCGCCACATGACGATCAGCGTGCAGCTGCCCTCGGGCATCTGCACCTTCACCGTTCGTGCCTTCACGCCGGACGATGCGGTCAACGTCGCCAGGGCAGCCCTCGAAGCGAGCGAGCACGTCGTCAACGACATGAACGGCAAGATGCGCGAGGACGCGATGGCGCTTGCCGATTCCGAGCGCAAGCGCGCGCAAGGCAACCTGTCCACCGCACGGGCCGCCCTGGAGCGCGCCCGCAACAAGGAAGGCATGCTCAACGCCAAGGAACAGTCAACGGGCGTGAACAAGCTGATCGCCGACGTCCAGAGCCAGCTGATCAAGATGCAGCAGGATTACGACTCGCAGCGGCACTACGTGCGCGCCGACGCGCCGCAGTTGCGCAACCTGCAAACCAGGATCGACGCCTCGCAAAAGGAGATCGACGCCCTCAAGGCACAGCTGACCCGTTCGCCCGACGCAAAGGGTGCGGACCAGTCGGCCGAGGGCCGGGGACCGCTCTCGGGATCGATGTCGCGCCTCGACTACGCGCAGCTTGAGGACCAGATCGCGGAAAAAATCTACGCCGTTTCCCTGGCGGCCGTGGAGCAGGCCCACATCGCCAGCGAAACCAAGGCGATGTACATCAACACCTTCGTGCAGCCGGTCGCCGCCCAGCTATCGGAATTCCCCAAGCGCGGCCTCAGCATGGCCGCCTTCTTTTTCGCTGTTCTCGCGATCTGGGCGGTTGCTATAGGTGGATTGACATTGGCCAGGAGCGCTCTCGCATGATGCGCCGCACTGCCGCGCGCTTGCTGGCCGGGTCGGCCGGCGGCGCCGTTGGGGAGACTGACTGATGACGGAAGTCCGCGATCGCGACCGACTGGTCGAGATCACGACGCCCGAGCCGGCGCCGCAGCGCTCGCTCGTGGCCTGGGCCCTGTCCCCGGTGCGGCGGCGCGGCACCCAGGAGCTGGCGGTCGCGACCGAAACCGTGCCCCGGCTGCGTTCGCCCGCCGCCGTGCGCGTCGAAACCCGTCGCGGACCGTTGCGATGGATCGTCGCCTCGATGATCCTCGTGGTCGTTCTGCCGTTGATCGCCGCCGGCGTCTACCTGTTCGCCTTCGCCAGCGATCAGTATGTCGCCGAGATGCGCTTCGCCGTTCGCAAGGCCGAGACGCCGCACGGCTCCGACGGCGTCGAAGCCTCCGGCACGGTGACCAGCAGCTCGCTGTTGTCGGGGGGCGCCAGCCTCGCCGGGGAGGACGCCGAGATCATCGCCAACTACATCCACAGCCGGGCGGCCATCGAGGACGTGTCGCGAACCCTCGACGTCCGGACCATCTATCAGCGTCCCGAGGCGGATTTCTGGGCCCGCCTGCGCAGGGATCCCAAGATCGAGCAGCTGGTGAAGTACTGGAACCGCATGGTCGGCATCTACGTCGAGCCGACGTCCGGCATCGTGAGCGTGTCGGTGACCGCGTTCCGCCGCGAGGACGCGCTCGCGCTGGCGCGCGCCATTCTGGCATCGAGCGACCAGCTGGCGAACTCGCTGACCCTCAAGATGCGGGCCGACCAGACCCGGCTGGCCGAGGACGAGGTGCGGCGTAGCGAGGGCGGCGTGCGCTTCGCCCTCGCCGATCTCACGAGCTTCCGCAACTCGCAGCACCTGATCGACCCGGTGGAAAGCTCGAAGACCTCCGGCAAGCTCCTGATGGAGCTCATCGGCGATCGCATCAGGACGGAAGGCCAGCTCTTCGTCATCCAGCGATCCCAAGGGCCCAACGCGCCCGGCATCGCCGGGATCAAGGCGCGCTTGCAAAGCATCAACCAGCACGTCACCGAACTGCAGGACCAGCTCGCTGGCGACAAGGCCGCGTCCAGCAACATGGCCGCGACCTTGTCGGAGTTCGAAGAGCTGGAGGTGAAGAAGCAGTTCGCCGAGAAACTCTTCGAATTTGCCCGACAAGGATTGGAACGGGCGCAGCTCAGTGCGATGGGCCAGTCCATCTACCTCGCCGTGTTCATGCCCCCTTCGCTTCCGCAGGAGTACGTATACCCCCAGCGCGTGACGATCTTCCTGCTGATCGCCCTGACGGCGCTGATGACCTGGGTGTCGGGCGCAACCATCGTCGCCTCGATCCTCGATCACCAACTCTGACATCGACCCGGGTGCGCGGTTTCGTTGGGCGACGTCGCTTCGCCCCCTTGTCGCTCTCACCCCTGTCGGATGTAAGCGTCAGGGGTGACGATCTCGTTGCGACCGCCGGCGAACCCTGGCTCGAACTGCACGGCGTCGATCTCGCGGCGCTTCGCGGCCGCTTCGTCGAGCTGACCTTCCGGGCGAGCCTGCTCGACCAGCCGGCGCGCCCGGTCATCAGGTTCACCCTCGACGATGGGTCTTGGACCGACCGGATCTGCGCCGCCGCCATCGCCGGTGCCGGCATCTGGATCGGCCGCGTGCCGCCGGCGACGCGGCGCATCGCGCTGAGCCCGACCAACCAGCTCGGCGTTTTCGGGTTCGAGGTGGAAGCGATCCGCAGGCGTCGCTGGCCACGGCTGCTGCTCGTTGGCGTGGTCCGGCGTTTCCGCCAGACCCGCAGCTCGATGCTGACCCGCCTCATCGGCTGGAAGCCCGAGTCCGACAACAATCTCGCCTGGGCGACCGGCGCGATCGACTTCGCGGCCTATCGCGGATGGCTGGCGCGCAGGCGGCGACCGATCGAGGCGGGCGTGCTCGACCGGCCGCGCCACGATTGGAGCGCCGCCGCCCCGATCGTCCTCGTCCTGGGCGCGACGGACCGCCGGCAACTGCGCCGGACCCTCGCCGCCCTGCACGCGCAGCTGTTCACCAACTGGCGGGTCGTGGTGATCGGCGCTGTCGGCGGTGCCGGCGGCGGCCACGATCCCCGGCTCACGACGAGCGACCTCGCCGGCGCCGTCGAACTGCTCGGCTCGCTCACCGCCGCCACTCTTGTCGGCCTGCTGGAGCCCGGCGACACGCTGCCGCCGCACGCGCTCGCCTTTCTGGCCGAACAACGGCATCTCCATCCCCTCGTCCGCCTGTTCTACGGCGACGAGGTCGCGGCCGGCCGACCCGTCCTGAAACCCGGCTGGTCGCCCCGCCTGATGGCGGCGCGGCCTTACCTCGGCCGGGCCGTCTTCGTTGGCGCAACGCGCGACTGGTCGTGGGACGAGCGGCGCGCCTTCCTGGCCGAGGCGGCGTTGCCGGCCCGGCTCGTATCGGCGGCGGACGCGATCAGGCCGCTGCGGCGCATCCTGGTCAAGACGCGCGGGGTGACGTCGGCGCCGGCACGGGCGCCGGCAGTCGCTCGCGTCGCGGCCGGGCGGGCGGCGATCATCATCCCGACCTGCGACCAACCCGCCCTGCTCCGGCGCGTGGTCGCCAGCATCCGCCGCAAGTCGCCGCCCACGCCCTATCGGATGGTGATCGTCGACAACGGGCACGCCGGCGGCGTGGCCCGGCGCATGGTCGACGAACTCGCCGGCAACGGCGACGTGCTGCTGCTGCGCCGGCCGGACAGCTTCAACTTTTCCGGTTTCTGCAACGACGCGGCGGCGGCGTGCGACGAGGATCTTCTCGTCTTCCTCAACGACGACATGGAGGTTCTGAGCGACGACTGGCTGAACCGTCTGGCCGGCCACGCCTCCGATCCCCGGATCGGGGCGGTCGGCGCCAAGTTGACCTTCCCCGACGGGCGGCTGCAGCACGTCGGCGTTCTTGTCGGCATGGGCGGCAGCGCCGGCCATCTCGGCGCCATGGCGCGCGGCGACGATCCGGGTTGGCTCGGCCGCAACACCGTGGTCCACGAGGTTTCGGCCGTGACCGGAGCCTGCCTCGCCGTGAGCCGCGAGAAGTTCCTCGCCGTGGGCGGCTTCGATGCCGAGAACCTGCCGGTCGAACTCAGCGACGTCGACCTTTGCCTGAAACTCAACGCGCGGGGATGGCAGACCGTGATCGATCCCGCAGTGCACCTCCTTCACGAGGAGTCGGCGAGCCGGGGCGGCGCCACCTTCCGCCGCCTCGACAAGTACAGCCGGCAGCGCGCAATCTTCGTCGAACGCTGGCGCCATGTCCTGCGCGACGACCCGGCCTTCCATCCCGGCCTCAGCCTGTACAGCCTCCAGGCGGCGCTGGGCTGACATCGTCATTCGAAGGGATCCCACGTGCAGATCGCGAGCTGGAACATCAACTCGGTGCGCACCCGCCTTCCCAACCTCCTCGCCTACCTCCGCGCCGTCGGACCCGACGTGCTCTGCCTGCAGGAACTGAAGTGCACGGACGAACAGTTCCCCCGCGCCGACATCGAGGCAGAAGGCTACAACGTCGCCGTGCACGGCCAGAAGAGCTGGAACGGCGTCGCCATCCTGTCGAAGCGGCCGATGGAGGTCGAGCGCGGCTTGCCCGGCGACGAGGCCGACGAGCAGTCCCGCTACATCGAGGCCGTCGTCGCCGGCGGGCCGACGCCCGTACGGGTCGGCTGCCTTTACCTGCCCAACGGAAATCCCGTGGCGAGCGAGAAGTATCCCTACAAACTCGCCTGGATGGATCGGCTCCTGTCCCACGCCCGCGCCCTGCTCGCCCATGAGGAGCCGCTGGTGCTCGCCGGCGACTACAACATCATTCCCGACGCGCGCGACGTCTACGATCCCGGCCCGTGGGCCGGCGATGCGCTGTTCCTGCCGCAAAGCCGGGCCAGGTTCCGCGCCCTGCTCAATCTCGGGCTCCAGGACGCGCTGCGCGCGACGACGGATGACGGCGGTCTCTACACCTTCTGGGACTATCAGGCCGGAGCCTGGCCGAAGAACCACGGGATCCGCATCGACCACGCCCTGCTCTCGGCCCAGGCGGTCGACAGGCTGCGCGCGGTGACGATCGACAAGAACTGCCGCGCCGACGACAAGCCGTCGGACCACGTCCCCCTGAGGATCGAGCTGGCGATCTGAGCCGGGCGCCCAGGCCTCACACCAGCCGGCTCTGCTCCACCGCCGCGGCGATGAAGCTGGCGAACAGCGGGTGCGGCTCGAAGGGGCGCGACTTCAGCTCGGGATGGTACTGCACCCCGATGAACCAGGGGTGGTCGCGGTACTCGATCGTTTCCGGCAGCAGTCCGTCCGGCGACATGCCGGCGAAGGACAAACCTCGCTGTTCCAACGCTTCGAGGTAGCGGGTGTTGACCTCGTAGCGGTGGCGGTGGCGCTCGGAAATCTCGGTGGCGCCGTAGATGGCGGCGATGCGCGAACCCTCGCGCAGCTTCGCCCTGTAGGCGCCCAGCCGCATGGTGCCGCCCTTGTCGCCCTCCGCCGCGCGGATTTCCAGCTCGTTGCCGCGCATCCATTCGGTCAGCAGCCCGACGACCGGCTCGGGCGTGGTGCCGAACTCGGTCGAGTTGGCGGCGGGCAGCCCCGACAGCGAGCGCACCGCCTCGATGACCGCCATCTGCATGCCGAAGCAGATGCCGAAGTAAGGCACCCGGCGCTCGCGGGCGAAGCGCGCCGCCAGGATCTTGCCCTCGGCGCCGCGCTGGCCGAAGCCGCCGGGCACGAGGATGCCATGCACGTGTTCGAGGTAGGGCGCGGGATCGCCGCCTTCGAAGACTTCGGCCTCGATCCAGTCGAGGTGCACGGTGACGCGGTTGGCGAGGCCGCCGTGGATCAGCGCCTCGATCAGCGACTTGTAGGCGTCCTTCATGCCGGTGTACTTGCCCACGATCGCCACCGTGACGTCGCCGTCGGTGTGGCGCAGCCGCTCCGTGACCTCGTTCCAGCGGGTCATGACCGGCTTGGGCGCGGGCTCAATGCCGAAGGCGGCGAGAACCTCGCGGTCGAGCCCGGCGGTGTGGTAGGCCATCGGCACGTCGTAGATCGAGGACACGTCGCGCGCCTCGATCACGGCCGTTTCCCGCACGTTGCAGAACAGGGCGAGCTTGCGGCGCTCCTCGGGCGGCACCGGGCGGTCGCAGCGGCACAGCAGGATGTCGGGCTGGATGCCGATGGAGCGCAACTCCTTGACGGAATGCTGCGTCGGCTTGGTCTTCAGTTCGCCGGCGCTGTTGATGAAGGGGAGCAGGGTGAGGTGGACGAACAGCGAATGGCCGCGCGGCAGGTCGTTGCCGAGCTGCCGGATCGCCTCGAAGAAGGGGAGGCCCTCGATGTCGCCGACCGTGCCGCCGATCTCGATCAGCACGAAATCGTAGGGCTCGTTGCCGCCGAGCACGAAGTCCTTGATGGCGTTGGTGACGTGGGGCACCACCTGCACGGTGGCGCCGAGGTAGTCACCGCGGCGCTCCCTCGTGATGATGTCGCGATAAATGCGGCCGGTAGTGATGTTGTCGGCCTGCACGGCCGGGCGGCCGGTGAAGCGCTCGTAATGGCCGAGGTCGAGGTCGGTCTCAGCGCCATCGTCGGTGACGAAGACTTCGCCGTGTTGGGTCGGGCTCATCGTGCCCGGATCGATGTTGAGGTAGGGGTCGAGCTTGCGCAGGCGGACGGTGTAGCCCCGCGCCTGAAGCAGCGCGCCCAAGGCCGCCGATGCCAAGCCCTTGCCGAGCGACGACACCACGCCGCCGGTGATGAAGATGTACCGCGCCATCGGCCACGAGCTTTAGAGGCATTCGCCGGCGAAGGGGAGCCGAAAGTGGCGGCAAGGTGAACCATCCCCATCGGCCGCGCCGAGACCGGCGACCCCCGATCCGGCGAGGCCTAATCCAACGAGGCTTGGTCCAACGAGGCTTGGTCCAACGAGGCTTGGTC
>CAXTMA010000062.1:8580-17394 GCA_964245015.1 uncultured Beijerinckiaceae bacterium
AGGCCTAATCCAACGAGGCTTGGTCCAACGAGGCTTGGTCCAACGAGGCTTGGTCGAACGAGTCTTGGTCCGATGAGGCTTGCTACGGCGACGCCTACCTGCCGCCTGGCACGGGCCTGTCCGGAATGCCGCTCGGTTCCGCCGGTTGCGTGGTTGGCGGCGGGACGGATGTCGATTGCGAGCCGATCGCCGTCGCGGGCTGGGCTGGCGTGCCGGCCGGAGCGGCCCCCGAGCGCTGCTGCTCCAGCTTGCGAACCTGATCGAGGATGCTGTCAGGCTGGGTCGCCGGCAGCTTGGGCGCCTGCTCGGCCGGACCGCCGGGCCGGGCGGCGTTGAAATCGAGCTTGCTGCCGTGGCCGTAGCGGGCCAGCAGGGTCAGGCCGAGGCTGGTCACGAAAAAGGCGGCGGCCAGGATCGCCGTCGCGCGGGTGAGCACGTTGGCTTGGCCGCGCCCGGTCATGAAGCCGCCACCCCCACCGACGCCGAGCGCGCCACCCTCCGAGCGCTGCAACAGCACCACGACCACGAGCGCGACGACGATCATCAGGTGGATGGCGATCAGAACGGTCTGCATGGGCACTGCGCCGGCAAGAGGCTTCGGGCTGACAAGAGGCTTCGGGCTGACAAGAGGCTTCGGGCTGACCGGGGGACGGTCGCAAGGAAAGCTTCCGATCGCGCCAGCGAGGCGTTCTAGGCGAAGTCGCTTCCGCTGGCAACGTCGCCGCGCTCGGGCGCGCTCAACGTCGCCCTCCGCTGGCGGCGATCAGGCCGCAGGCGGCGAGCAGGGGAACGCCCATGCCGGCGACGCCGAGCAACCCGCGCCCGCTCACGCCGAGCCGCTCGACCGCCAATGCGGCGAACAGCGCGTAGCAGCACATGACCAGAGCGATGGACCGGCCGCGACCCAGGCCAAGGACTCCGCGGCAAAGGTAGGCCGTGCCGAGCAGGCCGGCCCAGACGACAATGACCGAAACCACGACGAATCCCATTTGCACGCTTCGGCTTGCCTCCTGCTCATTTGTCCAGGCTTCAGCTCGGCGGCGGCAGCGTCGCGAGCCACGCCTTGATGGTGTTGGGCATGGCCACATCGAACATCACGGCATGACCGCGGTGCGGCAGCTCGACGAAGGTCTTGGGCGCAGGCGCGCGATCGAACAGCCTGCGCGCGAACGCGATCGGGATGACCCCGTCCATCGCTCCGTGCAGGAACAGCTTGGGCGCCTTGACCGCGGCAATGCGCGACAGCGAATCGAAGCTGTCGAGCATCAGGAAGCGCACGGGAATCCAGGCGTAGACGGATTGGGCGACATCGGCCGCCGAGGAGAAGGAGCTGTCCAGCACCACCGCCCTGACCGGCCGCTTGCCCGCGACCGCGACCGCGACGCCCGTGCCCAGTGATTCGCCGATGATGACGATGCGGCCGGGCGCTACGCCGGAGGTCGTGAGCTTGCGATAGGCGGCCTCGCCGTCGAGGAGCAGGCCTTTCTCCGTCGGCGTTCCCGTTGAGCCGCCGTAGCCGCGGTAGTCGATGGCGAGCAGACCCGAGCCGTCGGCCGTCAGGCGCTGAAAGGTTTTCGCCCGGATTGCCAGCGTGCCGCCGTTGCCGTGAAAGTACAGGAAGACCACTTGGCCGGCCGCCGGGGCCTGATACCAGGCGACGATGCGCTCGCCGTCGGCCGCGGAAAGGCGCAGCGTCCTGGCCTCCGGCAGATCGAAGGCCGAAGCCGGACCCTGGTCGCGTCCGGGGAAATACATCAGGTTGCGCTGGAAGATGGCCATGTTCAGCAGGACGACCACGTAGACCAGGGCGCCGAGCAGGAGGAAACGAAAGATCCAGCGCAAAAGAACTCGCATCGCAGGGCTGCGTGGCAACAACGGCGCCACGGGGCGTGCCCATCGGGGATCCGCGTCCTTTCGCAAGTGTCGCGAAGACCGCGGCAGGCTACAAGCGAAACGCTTCGGAGACACGCCCCCCAATGGACGATGAACTGGTCCTCTATACCCACCCGATGTCGCGCGGGCGCACCGTGCGCTGGATGCTGGAAGAGGTCGCACGACCCTACCGCACGCAGCTTCTCGACTATGCCAAGGAGATGAAGGCGCCGGAGTTCCTGCGTCTCAACCCGATGGGCAAGGTGCCGGTGCTGCGGCATGGGACGACGGTGGTGACGGAGGTCGCCGCCATCTGCACCTACCTCGCCGACGCCTTCCCCGACGCCGGGCTGGCGCCCCACGGCCGGGATCGCGGGCCCTATTACCGCTGGCTGTTCTTCGCGGCGGGGCCGATCGAGGCGGCCGCGACGAACGCCGCGCTGGGGCTGCACCCCCCTGTCGAGCGCCGGCGCATGGTCGGCTACGGCTCGCTCGACGACGTGCTGCGCACGATGGAGGCGACGCTGGGCGAGGTCGACTACCTCGCCGGCGACCGCTTCACGGCCGCCGACCTCGTGCTCGGCTCGCAGCTCGGCTGGGGCATGATGTTCGGCACGATCGAGAAGCGGCCGGTGTTCGAGCGGTACTGGGATCGCCTCGCCGGCCGCGCGGCCGCCAAGCGCGCCCGCGCCCTCGACGACGCCCTGCTCTCCCCCAAGCCGCCTGACACGCCAGCCGTGCCGCCGGCCGCCGGCGCCTAGGCCGCGATGGATCCCGTCATCGATGTCGCGGCGCTGACCAAGACCTACAAGTCCGGCTTCCGCGCGCTGAACTCCGTCGACCTGCAGATCCGCGAGGGCGAGATCTTCGCCCTGCTCGGACCCAATGGCGCGGGCAAGACGACGCTGATCTCGATTGTCTGCGGCATCGTGCGCGCCACGACGGGCCGGGTCACGGTCGCCGGCCACGACGTCGTCGCCGACTACCGGGCGGCGCGCGCCGCCATCGGCCTGGTGCCGCAGGAACTGACGGTGGACGCCTTCGCCAAGGTGTCGGACACCGTCGCCTACAGCCGCGGCCTGTTCCGCAAGGCTCGCGACGACGCCCACGTCGAGCGCGTGCTGAAGGAACTGTCGCTGTGGGACAAGCGCGACAGCATGTTGATGGCGCTGTCGGGCGGCATGAAGCGGCGGGTGATGATCGCCAAGGCGCTCGCCCATCAGCCGCGCATCCTGTTTCTCGACGAGCCCACCGCCGGCGTCGACGTTGAGCTGCGCCGCGACATGTGGGCGATGATCCGCCGCCTGCGCGAGACCGGCGTCACCGTGATCCTGACCACGCACTACATCGAGGAAGCGGAGGAGATGGCCGACCGGGTCGGCGTGATCTCCAAGGGCGAGATCATCCTGGTCGAGAACAAGGCGGCGCTGATGCGAAAGCTCGGGCGCAAGCAGCTGATCGTGCAGCTTCGCCAAGCGCTCGACGCGGTGCCGGCCGAACTCGTCGCCTTCGACCTCGAACGCTCACCCGACGGCTGCGAGCTGACCTACAGCTTCGACACCCAGGCGGCCGAGACCGGCATCGCCGCGCTGATGCGCCAGTTCGCCAGCTGCGGCCTGGAGGTGAAGGACCTGCAAACCCGGCAAAGCTCGCTTGAGGACATCTTCGTCAGCCTGGTGCATCAAAACCCATGACGCCGATCAACATCCCCGCCATCCGCGCCATCTTCGTCTTCGAAATGGCGCGCTGGTTGCGCACCATCTCGCAGAGCCTGATCGCCCCCGTGATCTCCACCTCGCTGTACTTCGTGGTGTTCGGCTCGGCGATCGGCTCGCGGATGAGCACGGTGGACGGGGTGAGCTACGCCGCCTTCCTGGTGCCGGGCCTGGCCATGCTGTCGATCCTGACGCAAAGCCTGTCGAATGCCGCCTTTGGCATCTACATCACCAAATGGTCGGGCACGATCTACGAGCTGCTGTCGGCGCCCGTGTCCTGGGTCGAGGCGGTGATCGGCTACGTCGGCGCGGCCGCCGCGAAGTCGGTGCTGCTCGGGATCGTCATCATCGCCACGGCCCGGCTGTTCGTCAGCTTCGAGATCGCGCACTTGTTCTGGATGATCGCCTTTCTGCTGCTGACCGCGATCACCTTCAGCCTGTTCGGCTTCGCCATCGGCATCTGGGCCGACAACTTCGAGCAGCTGCAGATCATCCCCCTGCTCGTGGTGACGCCGCTGACGTTTCTCGGCGGCAGCTTTTATTCCGTGAAGATGCTGCCGCCGTTCTGGCAGAAAGTGACGCTGCTCAATCCCGTCGTCTACCTCGTCAGCGGCTTCCGCTGGAGCTTCTTCGGCACCGGCGACGTCAGCGTCGGCCTGAGCCTCGCCATGGCGCTGCTGTTCCTCGCCCTCTGCCTCGCCGTGATCTGGTGGATCTTTCGCACGGGCTACAAGCTCAAGTCCTGATCGTCGCGCCGGCAAGAGGACGGAACCGAACAATAGGAAAGGAACGCGTCGGGCGGACCCTCGTTCGAAGCGTGGCAAGATACAACGCAAGCCCAGGAATCCGCGATGCCCTTCCTCGACGCCAAGGACGGAACCAAGCTGTACTACAAGGACTGGGGCAGCGGGCCGCCGGTGGTGCTGATCCACGGCTGGCCGCTCAATGCCGACATGTGGGAATACCAGGCACCGACCCTCGCCCAAGCCGGCTTCAGGGTCATCGCCTACGACCGCCGCGGCTTCGGCCGTTCCGAGCAGCCGTGGAACGGCTACGACTACAACACCCTTGCCGACGATCTCGCGGCGGTGATGGAGACGCTGTCGCTGCATGACGCCGCGCTGGTCGGCTTCTCGATGGGTGGGGGCGAGGTCGCCCGATACATGTCGCGGGCCGGGGGTCGTGGCGTCAGCAAGGCCGTGCTGGTGTCGGCCGTGACGCCCTTCATGATGAAGACGTCCGACAATCCCGAAGGCGTCGACCGATCGATCTTCACCGGAATGATCGAGGGACTGAAGAAGGATCGGCCGAGCTTCCTCGCCACCTTCAGCAAGGGCTTCTTCGGCGTCGGCCTCCTGTCTTCGCCGGTGTCGAGCGACCTCGTCCAATGGGCCGGCAACCTCGCCCTGATGGCATCTCCCGAGGCCACGGTGGACTGCGTGACCGCCTTCGGCGAAACCGATTTCCGCGGCGACATGGCGGCGTTCAAGGTGCCGACCCTCGTCATCCACGGCGATGCCGACCAGACCGTGCCTCTCGACGCCTCCAGCAAGCGGGCGGCAGCGATGATCGAAGGCTCGCAGCTCCATGTCTACGAGGGTGCGCCTCACGCCATTCCGATGACCCACGCCGAGCGGCTGACGCAGGACCTGCTCGCGTTTCTGCGCTAGAGCATCGGACCGAAAAAGTGCGCAGCGGTTTTCGGACAAATCCGATGCGTTACAACAAGTCAGAGCATCGGACCGCATCCGATTTCGGGTCCGGTGCTCTAACGGATCACGCGCCGAAGACGCGGCTCTCAGCGCTTGTCCGGAGACGCGTCGTCGGGGTGGAAGATGGCGTGCTTGACGAGGTCGCCGACCTTGACGCCGATCGCGTCGGCGACGCCGGCGTTGACCTCAAGCACCCCGAGCGTCGGCCCGCCCGATTCGATCAGCGTCTTGTCGAGCGGCTTGGCATCGTGCTTGACGCTGACCACGCGGCCTTGCTTCGACACGAAGATCATGTCGAGCGGGATGTACGTGTCCTTCATCCAGAAGATCACCGGTTGCTGCACGTGGAAGTCGAACAGCATGCCCTGGTCGCGCGGCAGCGACTGCCGGTTCATCAGCCCGTATTCGCGCTCGGCATCGGTGCTCATCAGCTCCACCTTGAGCTGATGCGGCCCGCTCGCCGTATCGACTTCGAGCGGTTGAAGCGCTCTCTTCGGGCCCGGTGGTGCCGCCGACGCGCCAGCGATCCCCATCGCGGCGCAAGCCGTCGCCGCGAGCCAGTACTTCGATGCCATCCGCTTATCCCCGGAGTGCCGAGCAGGCGTCCGACCGATGCGACCGGCTGGACGCAGCTTCTTGAACGGGGCGGATCGATGCCACGCCGGAAAGGCCGGCGTCAATCGGGCCGGTGCGTGCGCGGGCAAGGGCGATGTCCAGGGCCGCTAACGGTGCCGCGGTCAGTGCGACGACGGCACAGCGGCTTCGAGCAGGCGCACTTCGGCGGCCATCAGGCCCTTGGGCCCGTCGCCGAAGCGGACCAGCAGGCTGTCGCCCGGTTTCAGCTCGGCGATGCCGTAGCGCCGCAGCGTTTCCATGTGGATGAAGATGTCGTCGGTGCCGTCCCCGCGCGACACGAAACCGAAGCCGCGCACGCGGTTGAACCACTTCACCACGACGATCTCGAAACCGCCGCTGGGGGTGACCTGGACGTGAGTGCGGGAAGGGATCTGCGCGGGATGCACCGCCGTGGACTCGTCCATCGACAAGATGCGGAAGGCCTGCAGGCCTTTGGCGCGGACGGAAGCCTCGCAGACGACCCGAGCGCCCTCGTGAGCCGATTGGAAGCCGTCGCGACGCAACGTCGTGACGTGCAGGAGAATGTCGGGGCCACCACCGTCCTGCGCCACGAAGCCGTAGCCTTTGGATACGTCGAACCACTTGATGCGTCCGGCGACTTCGACGAGCTTCAGGGTTTCGGCGGCGTCGTCGGTGGCCTCGACGTCGCGGTGTACTGGTAGAAGATCCCTGTTTGCCAAGGTGACGTCCTCGAAACGCTTGCCCGCTTCGCCGCGTCAGCCTGCCGCTCAGACCGAATCACATGCAAAGCCAGCGTCCCGACGATAGCATCGCCGGCGGTGCCGAACAGCCGCAAAGCTCCGCGCGACGTCCCCGCACCGAGTACCTCGGCCGATCTTCGGCCATAGTTGCTCAGGTGCCATCCTTCCCCAGGGATAGCCCGGCCGAGAAGGTTCCTACGCCCGGTATGGCCGTGATCGCAAGCGCGGCCGGCAGCGGCGGCGGGTCGACAGCAGGATACCGCGGCTAAGCAGGTTCGCGTTGACAGGCCGACGCTTCATTCGCTGAGTTCTTTGATACGCCGCACATTTTGGTCGCAAAACCGCAGGGTACCTTCGCGAAACCTGCTTTAAGCGATCGCGAGGGCGTGGAAGAACGGAGGCACCGCAAACGCAAAAGAAGCCCCGGCTATGACGCCGGAGCTTCCAGTTTGGAGGATGTCCAGGCGCCTACCCGGCGGCCCTTGATCCCGGCAAGGTCAGCGAAGACGCTGCGGCTCAGACAAAGTCCACGTGGAAGCACGAGATTCTGCAAGAGCGTTCCAGCCGGCTCGCCGAATGACCTTGAGACACTGGATCACCTCCTTTCGTTTCGTTGCGGATGTCCTCACAATACCAGTTCGCGCGCAGCTGTCACCCCACCGCGCCGGTGAAAACCAACGATCCACAGCTCCGTCGCATTGATTTCCCTCCCGAGTCGGCTCACATGCGACCTATCGACCGGCGGTTCGACTGCCGGCCATCGTCCTGCCATGCCGCACTGGCAGACATGCTCGAAGACATGCACCTCGGGTCGTGTGAGATACCTGCGGTCGAAACAACGGTGCGTCTCGACCGGCTTGGCGCTCCTCGGCCTCCTCGACGTGTTTTGCCGGCGACGTGCTTTCACCGGCGTGTATCACCGGCCCCCGGCCCATCGTGGGCCTTCAGCGGCACGCTTGCCGCCGCGCGATTGAAAGAACGAATTGACCTCCTTTTCCGACCTCGGCCTCGCCGCACCGCTTCTCAAGGCGCTCGCGGCGGCGAACTACCAGACCCCCACACCCATCCAGCTCCAGGCGATCCCGAAGGTGCTGGCCGGCCACGACCTCCTCGGCATCGCGCAGACCGGCACCGGCAAGACGGCGGCCTTCGCCCTGCCGATCCTGCAGCACCTCGCCGCCGAGCCGCGCCGACCCGAGCGCAACGGCTGCCGCGCCCTGATCCTGTCGCCGACGCGGGAGTTGGCCAGCCAGATCGCCGATAGCTTCCGCGGCTACGGTCAGCACCTCGCCTGCTCGGTCGCCACCGTCTTCGGCGGCGTTTCCATCCGCCCGCAGATCGACCGGCTGACGCGCGGGGTCGACGTTCTCGTCGCCACCCCCGGCCGCCTGATCGACCACCTCGACCAGAAGACGCTTCGCCTCGATCGGGTCGAGGTGTTCGTCCTCGACGAAGCCGACCAGATGCTGGACATGGGCTTCATCCACGCCCTGCGCCGGATCGTGCCTCTGCTTCCCAAGCGCCGTCAGAGCCTGTTCTTTTCCGCGACGATGCCGAAGGAGATCGGGGCGCTGGCCGCCGACCTGCTGCACGATCCCGTGCAGGTGTCGGTGGCGCCGGTGGCGACCACGGCCGAGCGCATCGACCAGCGGGTCGTGCTGGTGGAAACCGCCCGCAAGCGGTCCCTGCTCGCGGAGCTGATACGTCGCGAGGGCATGGAGCGGGCGCTGGTGTTCACCCGCACCAAGCACGGTGCCGACAAGGTCGTGCGCTCGCTCGGCGAGGACGGCATTCCGGCGCTGGCCATCCACGGCAACAAGAGCCAGCCGCAGCGCGAGCGGGCGCTGGCCTCGTTCAAGAACGGCGCCACCAGGATCCTGGTGGCCACCGACATCGCCGCGCGCGGCATCGACGTCGATGCGGTGAGCCACGTCATCAACTACGACCTGCCCAACATCCCCGAAAGCTACGTGCACCGCATCGGCCGCACGGCGCGGGCCGGCGCGGAGGGCCGCGCCATCTCGCTCGTCGATGCCGAGGAGGTGCCGTTCCTGCGCGCCATCGAGAAGCTGACGCGGCAAATCATCCCCAGCGAGGACCGCCGCGATCCCGGCGCGCCGCGACCTGCCGCGCCTCCGGCCCGGCCCGCTCGCCAGCCCGATCAAAGGCAGGGCGGAC
>CAXTMA010000063.1:0-17306 GCA_964245015.1 uncultured Beijerinckiaceae bacterium
CGACGCTGCGCTTGTTGCCGCCGCGCTTGGCCGGCAAAATCAGGGGCGCGACCAGCGCCCATTCCGCGTCGGTCCGATCGCTCGGGTTAGCGCAGCCTGCTGCGATCGTAACGACCCCTGTTCTCATTCGTCCACATCGGCAGCGCCGTACTCTGGCCACCTCTGAATCACAAACCGCTCAACCTGTTCCGCTTGTTCTCGGACGGACACTTACAGCTCCGACGTGTCTGATGAGGAGTAGGCGCTGGTGGCGCCCTATCTGGCGCTGCTACCGGAGGGTGTTCAACGGCCTGCGCTACGTGATCCGCAGCGCTGCCCTGGCGGCTGGTATCCTACGACCTGCCGCCAAGGGCAGCGCGCCGGCTACGACGGCGGCAAGCGCAAGCGCGGCTCCAAGCTGCACATGACGGTGTTGCCGCGGCGCTGAGTGGTGGAGCGCAGCTTTGCCCGGGCAACGCGCTTTCGCCGGCTATTCAGGGACTATGAAGGCTAGGCCAGTACATCGCCCGGCCTGCACCTTGCCGCTTTCGCCTGCCTGATGCTCAGAAAGGCCGCGGCAAAGGCGAGGCGCACGCGGGGACGCGTTTCCACCACCCTGGCGGCGATCTTGAGCAGCCGCGGGCGCACCGTCGCGACCTCGGCCCCGGCAAGGTCGCGGACCTTGGGAACGGCGTCCCTCACCGCCGGCATCAGCCAGTCGGCGGCCGTGCGCAGGACGAGGCGGACCCGGTTGGCGAGCGCCGAGCGGCACGAGGTGCGGTCGGACCGCAGTTGGGCCTTGCGCGGCTTGATCGGGTTCCCGGCCTGCCCATGGGCTTGAGTTCTGACTGTCGTAGATCCACTCGGGCGAGCCGCGCCCGAGGTTTGTGAAGCGGAGGCCGAGCCGGGTCGCCTCGACGCGCACCACCGCCCGGCGCGCGCGGGTCCACGAGCCCGCCTCGTGCCGGATTTCAACGTAGTCCCGCACCACGGGCTTGTCGGCGACGGCGCGCTCTGTGCGGACGGCATCGGCGATGGTCTCGACCTTCTTCAACAGCGGCTTCAAGCCCGGCCGGCCAAGGACGGTGCGCACAGGCCGTTGGCTTCGCACCACGCCTTCACCTTGGGCCGGCCGTCGTGCCCGTCACCCCGCAACAGGATGCGGGCGCTTGGCCAGCGGCTGCGGATGCGCCCGCACCTCGACGGCATCCGGCCCGGCCGCAGGATCACGGCGACCGGACGGCTGCGCTCGGCATCGTGTACGTGGATGGGCAGGAAGCAGCGCTCGTCAGGCCATCGAGGTCGTCGGCGTCCTCATAGCCGCAGCAGAAGGCGAAGAGGCGGGCCCGGATCACGTCGGCGAAGCCGTGGGAGATGCGGATCGCGCCGGTCCGGGCTCAGCCGCGCCAGTCGCTCGGCGATCCCGAGACGGCGCTCCGCCAGAGACAGCACCACGCCGCCGTCCGAGGTGAGGCGCCCTTCATCGAAGGCAGCCGTGACGTTCGTCCGCCCCACGGCTGGAAAGCCGAAGGCGTGGATCGTATCCGGGACCATGGCGGGCGTGGCAGGGCGTGAGGTGGACCGGGGTTGATGTCAGCACCCGAATCCTACACTGCTTCGATGCTTTCAGCCACGCTCGCCACCGCGCCTAGCCCATGCCGGTGAAGAAGACGGGCTAAACTGCTCGGATTGCTCAAGGGCGGGTCGCAGGCGCCGGGTCGAGGAGACCCGCCACGTGGTGCGCCCACGCCGTGCGCGTTGGATCGATGCACCCAATCCCGCAGCGTTTGGCGCTGCTTGCCGGCACTCTGCGCCGCCTCCACGCGGTTTCGCCCTTGCTGAATGAGGGCGGCAGAACAAGGGCGATCGCCAAGCAGCGACGCAGCTGGTTCGCATCCCGGCTTCGCCGCGCTCTCGACCCCAGCTCCGCCACCGTAAGACCCGTCCGGGTGACGCAAGCGTCACCGTACCGCTCCAGCCGAGCCAGCCGGAGACACCGAATCAACTCACACCGATCCCGTCACCCGGAATGGGTCTCATCGATCCGCCCTGGGTCTGGGACATGTCGTATTGCATCGGATCGGTTTGCAAGCGGCTGCGTACTTCCGGTCCGATGCTTCAATGCATCGCCTTAAGCCGACGGCGCTCCACCGATGATGGGATGCGCATGCTTTCCCGGTATTTGGCGACGGTGCGCCGGGCGATGTCGATGTTGGCCGACTTCAGCTTTTCCACGATGGCATCGTCGGACAGGATCTCGCCGGCCGGCTCGCGCTCGATCATTTGACGGATGCGGAAGCGCACGGACTCGGCGGAATGCGACTCGCTGCCGGTCTTCGAGGCGATCGAGGCGGTGAAGAAGTACTTCAGCTCGAACAAGCCGCGCGGACTCGAGAGATACTTGTTGGACGTCACCCGCGACACGGTCGATTCGTGCATGCCCGTCGCTTCCGCGATCGCCTTGAGGTTGAGCGGGCGCAGGTGCTCGACCCCGTTGATGAAGAAGGCGTCCTGCTGGCGCACGATCTCGCTGGCCACCTTGAGGATGGTGCGGGCGCGTTGCTCCAGGCTCTTGGTCAGCCAGTTCGCGGTCTGCAAGCAACCCGACATGAAGGATCGGTCGGCTTCGCTGCCCTTGTTGCGCGAAATCTTGGCGGCATAGGTCTGATTGACGAGCAGGCGCGGCAACACGTCCGTGTTCAGTTCGACGATCCAGGATCCGTCGGGCGCCGCCCGCACGATCACGTCGGGCACCACCGGCTGGATCGGGTTGGAGCCGAAGGCGCGTCCCGGCTTGGGGTCGAGTCGCTTGATTTCCGCGATCATCTCGTGAACGTCTTCGTCGTCGACGCCGCACAGGCGGCGCAGCGCAATGATGTCGCGCCGCGCGACGAGGTCGAGATGCCCGATCAGGGTGCGCATCGCCGGGTCGAGCCGGTCGAGGTCGCGGAGCTGGATCGCCAGGCACTCGGCGAGGCTGCGCGCGCCGACGCCCGACGGATCGAGGGTCTGCACGGTGGCCAGCACCGCTTCCACGCGCCGCAGCGGCGTGCCCAGGCGGCCGGCGATGTCCTCCATCGAGTCGGCGATGTAGCCGGTCTCGTCGATGGCATCGATCAGGGCATGGCCGATGATGCGGTCGGCGGGATCGGGCAGCGCCAGCGGCAGCTGCGCCAGCAGGTGGTCCTTCAGCGACGGCTTGGCGGCGAGGTAAGATTCGAGGTTGGAGGCTTCACCGTCGACACCGTTCCCCGACGAGCCGGACCAGGCGGCGGCCGATAGGCCGGTCTCGCCGGCCTCGCCCATCTCGGACGACGCTCGGACGCGGTCATCGTCGAAGGCGTTGCTGAGTTCGGTGCCAAGGCCCGCTTCAAGCGTCGTGCGATCGGTGGCGAAGCTGTCCGAACTCCAGTCGCCCTCGATGCGCCCTTCACTCGGCTCGCCGGCGAAGGCCGGATCGACCTCGCCGAAGCCGTCCCCTGCCGCATCGATGCCGTGCGTTTCGCCGCCATGGTCGCTGAGATGATCGCCGGCCAAGCCGGCATCCGTCCGATCGCTCGCGGGCGCCTCGATGTGGTCATCGGAACGCCCGTCCTCGGCTCGCTCCAGGAGCGGATTGCGCTCCAGCTCGTCTTGAACGAAGGAGGCGAGTTCGAGATTCGAAAACTGCAGAAGCTTGATCGCCTGCAAAAGCTGCGGCGTCATCACCAGGGACTGTCCCTGCCGCAATGTCAGCTTCGTTGTCAGCGCCATTTGCCAAGCCACATCAGCAAGCATACCAAGCGGACACGCACTCCGGGCCCGCTTCTTGCTTCTCTAACAGAGCTCACCCCGCATGTCTTGGCGCGGCGGGGGCATTCGGCGCGTTTCGACGCTGAAATGATCCCGACTTGGTTTGCATTTCGAACCGGGCGCAGATTCGCGCCGGCAAGCTGGCGCGTCCGAGCGTCGGGAGCGGACGGGACAGCGCATGGCGGCTGCGGGGGCAGGAACCGGATGGAACGAGCTGGGACATCGGCTCGAACCTGATACCCGGTCCGGCGGTCTACAGTCGGAAATCCTCGCCGAGATAGTGCCGGCGCACGTCGGGGTTCTCGACGATCTCGGCCGGCGCGCCCGAGGTCAGCACCGTGCCGGAATGGATGATGTACGCGCGATCGATCAGCCCCAGCGTTTCCCGCACGTTGTGATCGGTGATCAGCACCCCGATGCCGCGCCGCTTCAGATGCTGCACCAGAACACGGATGTCGCCGACGGCGATCGGGTCGATGCCGGCGAACGGCTCGTCGAGAAGCATGAAGCTCGGTTTGTTGGCCAGCGCGCGGGCGATCTCGCAGCGCCGCCGCTCGCCGCCCGACAGCGCCACGGAAGGCGACTTGCGGAGGCGGGTGAGGTCGAACTCGTCGAGCAGCCCGTCCAGCTCGCGCTCGCGTTTTTTCTTGTCGCGCTCGGACATTTCCAGCACGGCGCGGATGTTGTCCTCGACACTCAGGCCGCGGAAGATCGAAGCTTCCTGCGGCAGGTAGCCGATGCCCAGCCGCGCCCGGCGATACATCGGCAGGCTGGTGACGTCGTTGCCGTCGAGCGCGATGCGCCCGGCGTCAGGGCGCACCAGTCCGGTGATCATGTAGAAGGTGGTGGTCTTGCCAGCGCCGTTTGGACCGAGCAGGCCGACCGCTTCGCCGCGCCGCACGATCATGCTGACATCCTCGACGACGCGGCGGGCCTTGTAGGCCTTGCGGATGTGCTGGATCGCCAGGATGCCGTCGCCTGCGGCGGGCGCGACGCTGAAGCTCTCACCCGGCTCCGGTGCACCCAGCTTGGGCTCGCCGGCCTGGGCCTCGCCGACCCGCACGAGGCTCGTCGCCGTCGCCGTGCCGGAGATCGCCAAGCCGCGCACCAGATTGCGGCGGCCCGGAAGCCAGTCGCGCAGACGTGGCATGGCGATGTTCGGCATCAGCGTCATCGCCGACCGGCCTTCGGATCTTTGCGTCCAGCCCGATCCTTCATCCGGCCGGCCTTCCCTTCGCTTTGGCCGGCCAGGGCCGACGATCGTTCCACCGATTCATTAACCGAACCTGTCGGTTCGGTCATCTGCGGCGGAGGTCACAATCCGCGTGATCCCGTCGCGGCTCCCGTGCCTTTACGGGCGGTGTGGCGCGGGGAACCCTCCTCGTCGCCGGCCGCCCCGCTCGTTCCCCCGCTCGCGGCGGTGGTGTCGCGATCCTCGGGCTGGAACATGCTCTTCACCCGGCCGGTGACGACCGCCTGCCCGCTCTTCAGATCATAGGTAAGCTTGTCGCCCTTGGTGACGTTGGGGCCCTGGCTCAGCGTGACGTTGCCGGTGAGCACCACCGTGTTGGCGGTCTTGTCGTAGACGCCGCTGTCGCCTGTGCCGACCTGGTCGCGCTGCAGCAGGGTGACGGGCCCCGCGGCCAGCATGCGCTGCACCTGATTGTTGGCCGAGCCGGACGCGTCCCCGGCCGCGCTTTTGCTGCCCTTGGGCGCGAGGAATATGGTCAGTGCGCTTGCCTTCAGCTTGGCGTCGCCCTGGGTGGCGACCACGCTGCCGGTGTAGATGAGCTTCTGCTCCTTGTCGAAATAATCGAGCTTCACCGCCTCGATGTTGATCGGCTGCTTGGCGTTGCCGCCCGGCAGCACCGCCGCGCCGCCGCGTTTCTGCGCCAGGGCCTCGGTCGACAAGCCGGCGAGCGCCGCCAGGGCGAGAGTGGCGGCCAGCGCCCGCAACCCTCGCCCGGCCGTCGCCGGCAAGCTGACGGCCGGCCTCATGGCGTACCGGCCTCGGCCTGCCGCGTCGGCACGTCCGCCCGGTCGTCGGGCGGATCGAAAGTCGAGGCGATATGACCGCGGAAGGCGATGACGTGGCCGTTGTTGGAGATCGCGAGATCGTCGGCCGCCACCTCGCCGCCCTTGAGGTCGACGCGCAGCCGCTCGTGCGAGGTGAACAGGCCGCCCCGGAAGCTCATTGTGGCGCTGCGCAGGTTGAGGGTGTAGCCGCTGGTGTTGGCGATGGTCACCGAGCCGTCGAGCGAAACCATGTCGGCTTTGGAGTCGTAAAGGCCGTGGTCGGCGGTGATGTGGGTGGTGGTGGCATCGGCCATGCCGATGCGGGCATCGACGCCGAGCAGATCCATGACGCTGGGCGTGGTGATGTCCTGGAGGCCGGCGCGGGCCTTGATCTCGTAGGGGCCGCCACCCTGCTGGACGCCGGAAATCTTCGGCCGATCCATGGTGATCTTGGTGCCACTCATGCCGACGCCGGCGAGGCTCACCCCGCTGGGCAGATGGCGGAACGGGTTGCAGAAGGCGGCGAGCGCGATGCCGATCACGCCGAGAAGCGAGCCCAGGATCATCAGGCGCTTGACCAGCCTGACGCGGGCGGTGTGGCGATCGGCGGCGCGAAAGGCGCCGCTGCGCTCGGGCGGCGTGTAGTCCATTCCCCGGCGCGCGCCATCGAGGCGCGCGCGCCCTTGCGACGATCCTTGCGCCAACCCTGCGACGGTCCCATCCGGTCCGCCGATCGTCTGCCCGCTCGCGAGATCAACCATGCCGCCGGGCCGCAGCCCCTCCATCACGCCATCCTGTTTGCGCGCCGACAGCGGCGAAGTGAAGGCGGAGCCCGGCGGTGGCGACGACCATGGGGATGGGTCAGGCATGGGCGAAGATGTCGGTCTCGGCCCAGCCGTCGAGGTCGAGCCGGGCGCGCACCGGCAGGAAGGCGAACGCCGCCTCGGCGTAGATGTCGCGGCCCTCGCGCCGCAGCATGGCGTCGAGGCGCTCGCGCAGGGCATGCAGGTGCAGCACGTCGGAGGCGGCATAGGCGAGTTGCGCCTCGTTCAGGGCGTCCGCCCCCCAATCGGAGGACTGCTGTTGCTTGGACAGGTCGACCCCGAGCAGCTCGCGCGCCAAATCCTTGAGACCGTGGCGGTCGGTGTAGGTGCGCGCCAGCTTGGAGGCGATCTTGGTGCAATACACGGGCTGGGCCATCGCCCCGAAGGCCTTGAACAGCACGGCAACATCGAAGCGGGCATAATGAAACAGCTTGGTCACGCCGCCGTCGACGAGCAGGCGCTGCAGCACCGGCGCTTCGCGCTGCCCGCGGGATATCTGCACCACATCGGCCGTGCCGTCCCCGGTCGAGAGCTGCACCACGCACAAGCGGTCGCGGGCCGGATGAAGGCCGAGCGTTTCCGTATCGATGGCGACTGCCGGACCGGCGGCATAGTCGCTGGGGAGATCGTTTCTGTGCAGTCGAATCGTCATGGCGGAAAGCATATCCCTGGTGGCGGGCAGTCGGAGCCGCGACCCGCGCGCGCCGACAGCGATAAAATTGCGGCGGCATCGTGACGACACTTCCCGCTTGGGGTCTCATAGACCGCGGAAGGCGGAACCGGGTGCGACACACTGCCGTTCTGCCGGCACATCTTCACCGGAGGACGAAATACATGGCATATAAACTGGCGCCGATGGTCATCGCCGCACTTCTCGCGGCGCCCGTTCTGTCGCATGCGCAAGGCCTTATCGGCGGGGCCGAGCGCGGCGCGAACGAGGGCGGCTCCGCAGCCGGGCCGGTCGGGGCGATCGTCGGAGGTGCGGTGGGCGCGGCGACGGGCACGGTGGGCGGCATCCTGGGCTTGAGCGACCGGCCGCGCTTTCGCACCTATGTCGAACGCGAGCACGTGCGCTCCTACGAATATAATGAGCCGCTGCGCGCCGGTGCCGTATTGCCCGACAGCTACGCCTACTACGCCGTTCCCGAGGAATACCACGTGCGCCGCGACTACCGCTACGCTGTGATCAACCATCGTCCGGTGATCGTTGATCCCGTGACGCGGCGGGTCGTCGAGGTGATCGAATAAGCGTTCGCGCCGCGGTCGCTCTTTGCTGCAACCTTGGCTGCGACTTTGGCCGCGCCGGCGGATGCCGGCGCGGCACAGCTCCCCGGCAAACACGCCGGCTGCGCTTGGTCGCCCCTAGCCGGCACCGGCGCTTGTGCGTATATGCGCGGCCATCGGGTACCTGCGGAGGTGCCGGCGCGTCCGCCGGGGCCGGGCGGCGAGCGTCGGGGAACGGCTGATGCGCTGGGTCATGCGATCCAAGCTCCACAACGGCGTGGTGACGGAAGCCAACCTCGCCTATGTCGGCTCGATCACGATCGACGAGAACCTGCTCGACGCCGTCGGCCTGTGGCCCGGCGAGAAGGTCCTGGTGGTCTCCAACACCTCCGGGGCGCGGCTCGAAACCTACACGATCGCCGGCCCACGCGGATCGCGGGCGATCTGCATGAACGGCGCTGCCGCCCACCTGATCGGCGAAGGCGAGCAGGTCATCATCATGGGCTTCGAACTCGTCGATCGACCCGTGACGGCGAATGTCGCCGTGCTTGACGGCGCCAACCGCATCCTCAAGGAGATCGTCGAGCGCGCGCGCAGCACCGTTGACGCGTTCTGATCCCGAGCCGCGCCCCGAGACTGATCGCCGTCAGGGCTTGCTCATGGCGGGATCACCCAAGGCATGGAGACGGTGGGCGGCGAGCTGGGCGAACTGCAGCGTCACCATGCGGCGCGTCGCCGGCGACAGCCTGTGATCCGGCGCCTGCCGAAACAGCGCGGCACCATAGGCGTCGGCCACGATCAGCCCGGCGTCCTCCGGCAGGATGGCCAACGGCATCTGCGCCGTCACCGCGAAGTAGAGCCGGTCGCAGTGGGCGCGGTAGTCCTGCCATTTGCCGTCGGCGCGGAAATCGGCCACCGAGGATTTGACCTCCACGATGTGGATGGTGCCGTCGCCACCCAGCGCCACCAGATCCGCCCGCCGCCCGGAGCGCAGCGGCATCTCGGCGAGCGTCGCGAAGCCAAGCGCGCGCAGGTAGCGGCGGGTGCCCCGCGCGATGAACAGCGCCGTTTCGGACTGGCGGCCGTCGACCGGCGCCGCAACGGGATCAATCAAGCGGGGCGGCATGGCCGTAACCTCGTTTCATCCTGGCTACAGCATCGCCGCGAAAAGGGCACTGCCACTTGCGCTGGGATGGGCTAAGCAGGTTTCGCAAAAGTGCCCCGCGGTTTTGCGATCCAAACCTGCGGCATGGCAAAAAAACTGAGCAGGTGAAGCGTTGGCCTGCCAACGCGAACCTGCTTAGGATAAGCGGCGTGAAACCGCTCAGCCCACGCCGCCTTCTCACCGCGAGCCTGCTCGGCGTCGGCCTGGGGTGCTCGCCCGCCCGGCCGCAGAGCACCGTTCCGGCGACGCCGAGCCTTGCCGACGCCCTCGCCGCCCTCCATGCCCGGCCGAAGGTCGACCTGACCCACAGCTTCAGCGCGACAACGCCCGTTGCCCCCGGTTTCGGGCAGGCTCGCCTCACTCCGGCCGTCGACCCGCGCACGCTCGAAGCCTACACCATCGCCCACGATGGCTTCCGCGCGACCTATTACGCGATGGCCGGGGCTTACGGGACCCACGTCGAGGCGCCGGCCGCCGTCGCGCCGGACGGCCGCAGCCTCGACGAGATCGACCCCGGCAACATGATCCTTCCGCTGGTGGTCCTCGACGACACGCCGTTCCTCGCGGCCGATCCCGCCCACGCCTTCTCGCCCGACGACCTCGCCGCCTGGGAGCGGACCCACGGGCGCGTGCCGGCCGGCAGCTTCGTCGCCCTGCGTACCGATCTGTCGAAGGATTGGGCCAGCCCGTCCCGTTTCGAGCGCTCGCCCTTCCCGGCCTGGTCGCTTGCCGTGCTCAAGCTGCTGTTCGAGGCCCGCGGCGTCACCGCGATCGGCCACGAAAGCCTGGAAACGACCGTCGGGCGAGAGGGCGCAGCCTACGTGCTCGGTCAGGGACACTGGCAGGCCGCCGGGCTTGCCAACCTCGGCGACGTGCCGGCCACCGGCGCGGTGATCGTGGCCGCCTGGCCGAAGCCGAAGAGTGGGTTCGCGTTTCCCGCCCGGGTGTTCGCGGTGCTGCCGTGACCGGCTTCGCGGTGGTGTCCACAACGGTGGCAGACGCTTCGGAAGCCCGCGACCTCGCCAAGGCGCTTGTCGAGGCGAGGCTCGCCGCCTGCGTGCAGATTATGCCGGTCACCAGCGCCTACCGCTGGGAGGGCGCGGTCGCGGAGAGCGCCGAGCAGCTCCTTGCCTGCAAGATCGCGGTGGCCGACTTCGACGCCGTCGTCTCGGCGATCCGGGCGAAACACACCTATGACGTTCCCGAGATCGTGATGACCCCGATCATCGCCGGCGCTCGATCCTACCTGGATTGGCTTGCCGCCGCCGTGGCCCGCTGAGGAAACGCGAAAAGCCACCATCGAAGAAGAGGTCTGCGAGGCGGCGACGCGAGGCCATCGAAGGACCAGACGTCGGCACTCTCGACGCAAAAGCGGCGGCGCCCGCGAAGGTCGCCGCCGCTTCAATCCGACATCACTGCTGACGTCGGAACAAACTTCAGAATTCGACGGAAATGTCGGCCGAGTCGTAGCTCGTGACTTCCATGCCGACGCAGATCTCTTCGACGATCGGGGCGACCCAGTTCATGTTTCTCTCCAAAGTTCTTATCGTGCTGGCCTTGTTGGCCACAGCTACCTAGATCGGCGCGAGCGCCGTGACCAACGAAGAGTTTCGTTCGGGTTGATCGATCACCTCGATCAATGAGAGATCTTTGAGAAACCAGAGCATCGGATCTGCCCAAAAGCCGCCGCATACTTTCTGGTCCGGTGCTTTCGCCCGAACGAACGAGGCCGGCGGCGACGGTCACGCACCGTAGGATGTAATCTTCCCGACACGGCACGCGCGGGCGTGGCGGCCGGGTTGCCTCGATGAGGGACGGGCGCATGCATCAGGCTGCTGGCTGGATCGATGGAGGGACCGGCGACATGCGGATCCCCGCGCCCGGTGCTGGCCTCGCGCCAAGGCCGCGCCCATGAGCTATCCGCCGACGTTGAAGCAGCTGCAGTACCTCACCGCGCTGCACCAGCACGGCCATTTCGGACGAGCTGCCGAAGCAGTCTGCGTGACGCAATCGACGCTGTCGGCCGGCCTGCGCGAACTGGAAGGGCTGCTCGGCGCTGTGCTGGTCGAGCGCACGCAACGCGTCCTGCGCTTCACGCCGCTGGGCGAGCGCATCGTCGCCAAGGCCTACATCGTGCTGCGCGAGGCCGACGAGCTGACCGCCATGGCGAGCGGCTCGGGCAAGCCGCTGAGCGGCGAAGTCCGCCTGGGCGTCATCCCCACCATCGCGCCGTTCCTGCTGCCCTTGCTGCTGCCGGAACTGCGCACCGCCTTCCCCGATCTCAAGCTGTATCTGCGGGAAGACCTGACGACGCCGGCCTGCGAAGCGCTGATGCGCGGCCAGCTCGATTGCCTGCTGCTCGCCCTTCCCTACCCCTGCGGCGACGTCACCCTGGCGCCGATGTTTCGCGACCCCTTCTACCTCGCCTTCCATCCTGCGGAGTTCGACGGCGCCGCGCCTTTCGTTCTACCGGAAGCGATCGACGATACACGCCTGCTCGTGCTGGAAGATGGACATTGCCTCCGCGGCCATGCGCTGGAAGCCTGTGGCCGGCCGGAGCTGCGCACCGATATGGCGCATGTCGGCACGTCGTTGCACACGCTGGTGCAGATGGTGGCGAATCGGCTTGGTCTGACGCTGCTGCCGGAAATGGCCGTGATGTCCGGTATCCTGTCGGGAACGCCGGTTCAAGCCAGACCCGTTGAGGGGCAGCACGCCAGCCGTGAAATCGCGCTCGCCTGGCGCAAATCGAGCCCGCGTGCCGATGAATTCATCCTTCTCGCCGAAGCGTTCCATGCGAGTTGGCAATCGCAACTGACATTGGCGTCGCAGCGCGAAGGCGACGAGTTCTGACGGATGAGGTCGGCAAGTTCAGTGGTCGCTGCTCCTGATTTACGCTGGAGCTCCGGAGGGACGTTCAGGCAAGCGGCAGCCTGTCTGAACGTCCGCGACCGATATCAAAGGGAGCAACGTTCCAACCGTTGCCGATCATGACGCATGCCCTCACGCAAGCCTTGGCGCAGATCAGTTCCGGTCGGGGTATTCGCCCGGGGGACCTCCGGTCGCCGTTCCCGCGCCAGCCGCCGTTCCGTTGGTTGTCGCGCCGCCGCCTGTGCCACCCGTGCCGCCGCGGCCGCTCTCGCTGTAGCCGGTGATGGCGCTGTCGGCACCCGTGCCGGTGCCGCGCGTAAGGGGGGCCGTGCCGCCCGTCCCCGGCCTCACGGCATCCTGCGCCAAGCCCGGGGCGGTCATCGCGGCGAACCCGACCACCGATAAGGCAACCTTGATCAATCCATTCATTTCATTCTCCGATCGAAGCCCATGCGAACGCACGTCTCCGGGTTGGCGTGCAGCTGAGGGATGCGACGTGACAACAGCGAGCGCAATGTATCCAGGTGGACCGGGACGCCTCACATGTTGTAATTTGTGCACGCACTTTCGGTTCCCGGCAGACCTGCGCCAAGTGTTGTTTTTGCCACGCTACTTCCGAACAACAGCTATGCAATCACAGTCGAGCCGCTCGGCGAGGTTGCGATCCAGTCAAGCGGGATCCGCTTGAGCTTCGGTGAGGCAACGGACGTGGTCGTCCGCTTCCACGCGAATGTCGGCCCGCGCTGAACCCGACGGGTCGGGTGCATGTCACGAGCCGCCGTCCTCCACGCTGCCGTGAACCGATCGCCTTACCGCCGGAGCCGACAGCCGCTTTCGGAACGAGCTTGTTGCCAATGGCGAAGCGCAGCCGCCTCGCTCCACTCCGAAGAGGAACCCGCCGCCATGCCGAAGTTCAACGCCAACCTGACGATGCTCTTCACCGAGCTGCCCTTCCTCGATCGCTTCGCGGCGGCGCGGCAGGCCGGCTTCGAGGCGGTTGAAATCCTCTTCCCCTACGATCACGGCGCGGCCGAACTGCGCGCGCGTCTCGATGATCATGGCCTGCAGCTCGTCTTGCAGAACCTGCCCGCCGGCGACTTCGCCGGCGGCGAACGCGGCGTCGCGGTGCTGCCCGATCGCAAGGCGGAGTTCCGCCGCGGCGTCAGCCAGGCTCTGGAGACCGCGGGAGCGCTCGGTTGTTCGCAGGTCAACTGCCTCGTCGGCAAGGTTCCGGCCGGCCTCGACTTGCGGCTGGTCGAGGACACCCTCATGGAAAATCTGAGCTTCGCCGCCGCCGAGCTGAAGAATGGCGGCATTCGCCTGCTGCTGGAGATGGTCAACACCCGCGACGTACCGGGCTTCCATCTCAGCACCACGGCGCAAGCCCTCGTCCTGATCGATCGGATCGGGTCGGACAACATCTTCCTGCAATACGACATTTACCACATGCAGGTGATGGAGGGAGACCTCGCGCGCACCCTGGAGCGCCATCTCCCGCGCATCGCCCACGTCCAGATCGCCGACAATCCCGGCCGGCACGAGCCCGGCACGGGCGAGATCAACTATCCCTTCCTGTTCCGCCATCTCGACGCGATCGGTTACGGCGGCTGGGTCGGCTGCGAATACGTGCCCGCCGGTCGCACCATCGATGGCCTGGGCTGGCTCGCGCAGGCGCGGGCCGCCTGAAGCAAGCTTCTCACACCAACTCCAAGGATCCGCACATGTCCGATCTCGGTTTCATCGGCCTCGGCATCATGGGGGCGCCGATGGCCGGTCGCCTTGCCAAGGCCGGCCATGCGCTCAGCCTGCGCGGCGGCCGTCGACCGCTGCCGCAGGACCTGCTC
The DNA here is from genome assembly GCA_964245015.1 of uncultured Beijerinckiaceae bacterium. GTDB lineage: Bacteria > Pseudomonadota > Alphaproteobacteria > Rhizobiales > Beijerinckiaceae > RH-AL1. The sequence continues at coordinate 13,716 of CAXTMA010000063.1, forward strand.
GACGGTGGCGCCCACGCCTGCGCCAACCCCCGCGAAGTGGCCGAGCGCTCGGAGGTGATCTTCCTGATGGTGCCGGACACGCCGCAAGTCGAGGAAGTGCTGTTCGCAAGCGACGGCGTCGCCGCCGGCCTCGACGCCGGCAAGGTCGTCGTCGACATGAGTTCGATCTCGCCGCTCGCCACCAAGGACTTCGCCAAGCGCATCAACGAGCGCGGCTGCGCCTACCTCGACGCGCCGGTGTCGGGCGGCGAGGTCGGCGCCAAGGCCGGCAGCCTGACGATCATGGTCGGCGGCCCGGACGATGCCTTTGAACGGGTCAAGCCCCTGTTCGAGCTGATGGGGAAAAACATCACCCTTGTCGGCGGCAACGGCGACGGACAAACGACCAAGGTCGCCAACCAGATCATCGTCGCCCTCAATATCGAAGCGGTGGCCGAGGCGCTGGTCTTCGCCGCCAAGGCCGGCGCCGACCCGGCCCGCGTCCGGCAGGCGCTGATGGGCGGCTTCGCCTCGTCCCGGATCCTGGACGTGCACGGCGAGCGCATGGTGACGCGCAGCTTCGCCCCCGGCTTCCGCATCGCCTTGCACCAGAAGGATCTCAACCTCGCCCTGGAGGGCGCCCGCACCCTCGGCGTGCCGCTGCCCAACACGGCCACCGCGCAGCAACTGTTCAACGCCTGCGCAGCCAATGGTGACTCGGCTCTCGACCACTCGGCGATGGTGAAGGCGCTGGAACTCCTCGCGGCTCAGGCGGTGGCTTGAAGGAGGTGGCCTGAGGGAGGACGCAGGTCATCCGCTGTTTGCGCCTGTGAAGCAGATGATCACGACCACCGTGCATGATCCTTTTGCCGGAAGCGGTCTATGCGTTCTCGATCAAGGCAGGCTGCTGCGGCACCCTGATTTCAACGAATGTTGTGGGTCGAGAGCTGGCGTCGAGCGATGAAGCCGATCGGGTTCGGCCGGCGACGGTCAACCTTCGCGCCTCAACCCCAACTCCGCCAGCCACGCCGCCGCATTGCCGTCCGACGGCGCCCGCCAATCGCCGCGCGGCGACAAGGCACCGCCGGCCGCCACCTTGGGGCCGTTGGGCATCGCCGAACGCTTGAACTGGCTGAAGCCGAAGAAGCGGCGCAGGAACAGCTCCAGCCAGCCGTGGATCGCCTCCGGCGTGTAGGCGCGGCGGCGCTCGGGTGGAAAGCCGGGCGGCCAGGCGCCGCGCTCCGTGTCGCCCCAGGCGTGGGACGCCAGGAAGGCGATCTTGGACGGGCGGAAGCCGTAGCGCAGGGTGTAGTACAGGTTGAAGTCCTGCAGCTCGTAGGGGCCGATCTTGGCCTCCGTGCTCTGCGACGGCTCGCCCTCGGCGACGGGCACCAGTTCGGGCGAGATTTCGGTGGCGAGGATGGTGCGCAGCGTCGCGCCCACCTCCGCCGGGAAGAGGTCGGTGTCGGCGACCCAGCGGATGAGGTGCTGAACAAGCGTCTTCGGCACGCCGCCGTTGACGTTGTAATGGCTCATCTGATCGCCGACGCCGTAGGTGCACCAGCCCAGCGCCAGTTCGCTGAGGTCGCCGGTGCCGATCACGATGGCCGCGTGCTGGTTGGCGAGGCGAAAGAGGTAGTCGGTGCGCAGGCCGGCCTGTACGTTCTCGAAGGTGATGTCGTAGATCGGCTCGCCGCCGGCGAAGGGGTGGGCCATGTCGGCGAGCATCTGCCGCGCGGCCGGGCGGATGTCGAGTTCGTGGGCGCTGACGCCCAGCGCCGCCATCAGCGCGTGCGCCGCCGCCTTGGAGGTGGTGCCGGTGGCGAAGCCCGGCAGGGTGTAGGCGAGGATGCCCGCGCGGTCCAAGCCGAGGCGGTCGAAGGCGCGGGCGGTGACGATCAGCGCGTGGGTCGAATCGAGCCCGCCGGAGACGCCGATCACCACGCATTTCACGCCGATCGCGCGCAGGCGCTGTTCCAGCCCGGACACCTGGATCGAGTAGGCCTCGAAGCAGTCCTGGCTCAGCCGCGCGGGATCGGCCGGCACAAAGGGGAAGCGCTCGACCGCACGGTGCAGGCCGAGGTCGCCGGCCGATGGGGCGACGGTGAAGGGCACGCGGCGGAAGGGCGCCGGCGAAACGGCGAGGGCATTGTCGTCGAAGGTGCCCTGGCGCAGCCGCTCCTGACGGATCATGTCGAGGTCGATGTCGGCGGTGACGTGGCCGGAGCCGCGCGGGAAACGCGTCGAGCTGATCAGATTGGCGCCGAGTTCATCCACCGTCACCTGCCCGTCCCAGGCAAGATCGGTGGTGGACTCGCCGATCCCGGCGGCCGCGTAGACGTAGGCGGCGAGGCAGCGCGCGGATTGAGAGCGCGTCAGCAGGTGGCGGGTGTCGGCCTTGCCGACGGTGATGTTGGAGGCCGAAAGGTTGGCGAGCACGCTCGCCCCCGCCAGCGCTGCCGCGGCGGAGGGAGGTGCGGGCACCCATAGGTCCTCGCAGATCTCGGCGTGCACGACGAGACCCGGCACATCGGCCGCCTCGAACAGGAGGTCGGTGCCGAAGGGTGCCTCCAGCTCGCCGATCTTGGCGACCTGCCCCCTGATGCCGGCACCGGCGGCGAAATGGCGGCGCTCGTAGAATTCGCGGTAGTTCGGCAGGTAGGACTTCGGCACGATGCCGAGGAGGCGACCGTTGTTGATCGCCAGCGCGCAATTGTAGAGCCGCTGCCGCCAGAATACCGGCGCCCCGACGAGCAGCAGCGGCCGCAGCCGCGCGGAGGCGGCGACGAGGTTGGCCACGCCGGCCGCCACCGCATCGAGCAGCGCATCCTGCATCAGCAGGTCGTCGATGGCGTAGGACGACAGGGCGAGTTCGGGAAACACCGCCAGCGCCGCGCCGTCGGCGTGGCAGACTTCGGCCTCGGCCAGGATCGCGGCGGCGTTGGCGGCGGGATCGCCGACGCGACCGCTGAGCGTGCAGGCGGCGACGCGGGCGAAGCCCTGGCCGTAGAGGGAGTTGAGCGCCATCCGGCCAACAGGCCACGGCTGGCCCGGTCACGCAAGTCGAGGCGGTCGAGGGGAATGATGCGCAGCGCGGGACGGGAGCCGCGACGGCACCCTCCAGGCATTTCGGACGCTGGGGCGCCTCCGCCGATCGACGCAGCCGATCGACCCGGCAATCGCAGCCGGGCGGCTGGACGACTCCGCGGAGCTGCACTAGCAAGGCGCCATGACGCCGAACCACTACTCGCCGCTGTGGCTTCTCCTCCTCATCCCCTACGTCGGGCTGCTCTGGGTGCCGTTCTACAACATGTCGGGACCCGAGCTGTTCGGCTTCCCGTTCTTCTACTGGTATCAGCTCGCCTGGGTGCCGCTGACCTCGCTGCTGATCTGGCTGGTGTACCGGAGCCTGCCGCATGACGAATAAGGTCGACCCGATCGCGCTCGGCGTCTTCATCTTCTTCTTCGCGGTGGTCACCGTGATGGGTTTCGTCGCCGCCCGCTGGCGCAAGCCCGACACCCTCGCCCACATCGACGAATGGGGCCTGGGAGGCCGGCAGTTCGGCACCTGGATCACCTGGTTCCTCGTCGGCGGCGACTTCTACACCGCCT
>CAXTMA010000064.1:0-8528 GCA_964245015.1 uncultured Beijerinckiaceae bacterium
GGCGAGCGCCGTGGTGAGCGGCAGCGACGGCTCGCGGCCGGCCGCAAAGTACAGGGCGATGCCGGCACCGACCATTGCGGGAAGCCACAGGAAGAAGCGGCGGTGCTCGGCCTCGAGGTTGAGCGCGGCACGCAACGCCGCGACGAGACCGGGGAGGGATGCGCGGGCACGAAGGCCGCGTGAGGCAGCCTCGCGCGCGTGCCCGTCGGCGGCGCGCCCGTCCAGCGCGGAGCCGGCCGCGTTCACCATGGACGGTCGGAACCGATGAGGGTCCGGGTTCGGTCGGTTTCGTGCATCGGGAACCGAGCCTTGACTTCGCCCTACCCTACACGACAAACCGCGCTGGCAAAGCCTCCCAGGATCGCTCATGGCCGCCGACGTCGTCACGCGCTTCGCTCCGTCGCCGACCGGCTTCCTCCACATCGGCGGCGCGCGCACGGCCTTGTTCAACTGGCTCTACGCCCGCCATCACGGCGGTCGCATGCTGCTGCGCATCGAGGACACCGATCGCGAGCGCTCGACGCCCGAGGCGATCGCGGCGATCATCGACGGGCTGGACTGGCTGGACCTGCGGTGGGACGGCGAGGTGATCTATCAGTTCGCCCGCGCCGAGCGGCACCGCGCGGTGGTCGACGAGTTGCTGGCCGGGGGCCACGCCTACCGCTGCTGGACCAGCCAACCCGAACTCGACGCCATGCGCGAGGAAGCGCGGGCGCAGAAGCGGCCGCCGCGCTACGACGGCCGCTGGCGCGACCGTGACCCGGCGCAGGCACCGCCCGGCGTCGCGCCGGTGATCCGCCTGCGTGCGCCGCAGCAGGGCGAGACGGTCGTGGACGACGCCGTGCAGGGCCGCGTCACCTGGAAGAACGCCGATCTCGACGACTTCGTGCTGCTGCGCTCGGACGGCACGCCGACCTACATGCTGGCCGTCGTCGCCGACGATCACGACATGGGCGTCACCCAGATCATCCGCGGCGACGACCACCTCACCAACGCGGCGCGTCAGACGCAGATCTACCAGGCGCTGGGTTGGAGCGTGCCGGCGATGGCGCATGTGCCGCTGATCCACGGACCGGACGGCGCCAAGCTGTCGAAGCGCCACGGCGCGCTCGGCGTCGACGCCTATCGGGCGATGGGCTACCTGCCCGAGGCGATGCGCAACTACCTCGTGCGCCTCGGCTGGTCGCACGGCGACCGCGAAGTGTTCTCCACGGCGGAGATGATCGAAGCCTTCGACGTCGGCGCGATCGGCCGCTCGCCGGCTCGCTTCGATTTCGCCAAGCTTGGCAGCGTCAACGGGCAGTACATGCGCGCGGCCAGCCCCGAAGTTCTGCTGGACGCATTGGAGCGCGCCCTGCCCTACATGCCGGAGGCCGGCATCGAAACACTCGATGCGGACGGGCGCGCGAAGCTGCTCGCGGCGATGCCGGGGCTGAAGGACCGTGCCAGGACGCTTGTTGAACTGTGGGAAGGCGCTTCCTTTCTCTTCGCCCGACGACCGCTGCAGCTCGACGACAAGGCCGCAGCCCTGCTCGACGAGGGCCGGCTCCACATCGTCGGCGTTCTGCCGAAGCTTGAACGATTGAACGATTGGACGGCGGCTGCGATCGAGGGCGAGGTTCGCAGCTATGCGGCGGCCACGCAGGCCAAACTCGGCCAGGTTGCCCAACCTTTGCGCGCGGCGCTGACCGGCCGCTCCGTGTCGCCAGGCGTGTTCGACGTCGCCGCCGTGCTCGGCCGCGTCGAAAGCCTGGCGCGGCTGCGCGACCAGATCGGCACCGTCCCGTCGCAGGATCCTTGACCCGCCCGGCGCGGGGAATCGGCCACGGGCAGGCCGCCGAAGCGGCGGTGGCACGACCTATGCGGGCTAAGTCGCCGCCGCTTGTGACATCAAGAGCAATCGTCTAATCAGCGCCACAATCCGACTGTGGGACGCAAGACGTTCGGCTCAGAAGGACGTCGGCGATCGTGGTCACGGTTCGAGCAAAGGGCACCAGTCGATGACATCACAGGGCGGATCGCTGTCGGTCAAGGGCAAGTCCATTACGCTGCCGCAGAAGGACGGCGTGCTCGGCCCCTCCGTCGTCGACATTTCCAAGCTCTACGCCCAGACCGGCGTCTTCACCTTCGATCCAGGCTTCACCTCGACCGCGAGCTGCGAGTCGCAGATCACCTTCATCGACGGTGACAACGGCGTGCTTCTGCACCGCGGCTATCCCATCGAGCAACTGGCCGAGCGGGGGTCGTTCCTGGAAACGTGCTACCTCCTGCTCTACGGGGAGCTGCCGAGCAAGGAGCACCTGCACGACTTCGTCTTCCGCATCCAGCACCACACCATGGTGCACGAGCAGATGACCCGCTTCTTCCAGGGCTTCCGGCGCGACGCGCACCCGATGGCGGTGATGGTCGGCTCGGTCGGGGCACTCTCGGCCTTCTACCACGACGTCACCGACATCACCGACCCCAAGACGCGCATGATCGCTTCCATGCGCCTCATCGCCAAGCTGCCGACTTTGGCCGCGATGGCCTACAAGTACAACATCGGCCAACCCTTCGTGTACCCCAACAACTCGCTCGATTACGCTGCCAACTTCCTCAACATGTGCTTCGCCGTGCCCTGCGAGGAATACCAGGTCTCGGAAACCATGGCGCGGGCGCTCGACAAGATCTTCATCCTCCACGCCGACCACGAGCAGAACGCCTCCACGTCCACGGTGCGCCTCGCCGGATCGTCGGGCGCCAACCCCTTCGCCTGCATCGCCGCCGGCGTCGCCTGCCTTTGGGGCCCGGCTCACGGCGGCGCCAACGAGGCGGCGCTCAAGATGCTGACCGAGATCGGCTCGGTTGAGAACATCCCGAAGTTCATCGAGCGGGCCAAGGACAAGAACGACCCGTTCCGCCTGATGGGGTTCGGCCACCGAGTTTACAAGAACTACGATCCGCGCGCCAAGATCATGCAGAAGACCTGCCACGACGTACTCGCCGAGTCCGGCACCGGCAACGATCCGCTGCTCGCCATCGCTGTGGAACTCGAACGCATCGCCCTGACCGACGAGTACTTCATCGAGCGCAAGCTGTATCCCAACATCGACTTCTATTCCGGGATCACCCTGAAGGCGATGGGGTTCCCGACGTCCATGTTCACGGTGCTCTTCGCCGTCGCCCGGACTGCCGGCTGGATCGCGCAGTGGAAGGAGATGATCGACGATCCCATGCAGAAGATCGGGCGCCCGCGCCAGCTCTATACCGGCGAGCCCAAGCGCGACTACGTCGACCTCGGCGATCGCTGAGGAACGGCGTCGGTCGCGAAGTCCCTGCCGGCGATGGCCAGCACGCGGTTGCCGGCGGCCTTGCCGAGCCACCGGCAGTCTCGCCGAGGCGGGCTGCCGGCGGCCTTGCCAAGGCGGAAGGGCTCATGCATACAGCCGCGAAGGAAGAGGGCGGCGCCTTGGAAGCGTCGTTTTCGCGTCCTACGGAGACGTGGCCGAGAGGCTGAAGGCGGCGGTTTGCTAAACCGTTATAGGGTTGTAAAGCCCTATCGAGGGTTCGAATCCCTCCGTCTCCGCCAGCTTCTCGCATGTGCGCCAGAGATCAACGGGGTGGGTGGCGCGCCCGCGGAGGACGACGATGTCTCAAGCCTACCGGTTCCGCCGGATCAGATGCTGGACGCGACTTGCCGCCTTGGCGCTTCTTGCCGGACTTCCCGGTGCGACCGGGGCGCTGGCCGGCGATGCGACGACGCCGACCGGCATCTGGTACACCGACGAGCGCGAGTCGATCATCAAGGTGCATCCCTGCGTAGACGGGACCGACGCCTTCTGTGGCATGATCGTCTGGCTCAAGGAACCGACCGAGAGCGATGGGTCCCCCAAGGTCGACAAGCTCAATCCCGATCCGTCCAAACGGTCCAAGCCGATGATCGGCTCGGAGATCCTTCTCGGCATGAAGGAGGACGGCGACCATTGGAAGGGCCACGCCTACAATCCCGAGGACGGCAAGCTTTACGACATCACGTTCAAGGTAAAGACCGACAAGGAAGCCAACGACACCGCCGATCTGCGCGGCTGCGTCCTGCGCTTCCTGTGCAAGACCAGCACGTTCACGCGGGCCGGCGATGTGCCGGGCGGCGATCCGACCCTGGCCGCCGCCAGGAAGAAGAACAAGAACGCCGCCCGCAAGTGATGGCCGCCTCTGCGCGGTTGTTCCGGCGCTGCGCGCGACTCGCAGGCACCACCTTGCTGATCCTCGCCCTCGGCGGCGCACAGGCGCGCTGCGAGCTTGGCTCGAAAAAGCCGACGCGCCGCGCCCAGCCGGCCCGGGCCGCGCAGTCGGCCCCCGACCGGACGGGATCGATCGCGAGGACGGCGATGGGTCCTGCCGTTCCCAAACCAGCCACGCCGGAACCGGCCGACGGGGTTCTCACGCCGATCTACCTCCCCAGCGCGCCTCGCAGCCGCATGCTCGCCTGCGGGGAAGCATGGCATGTCATGAAGATGAACGGCACCGCCGGCGACGATAGCTGGCGCGAGTTCGCCTTCAAGTGCCTGGCCGCGCGAGACGCTCCGGCCCGCTGAGCCGGCCTTCGCCCGTTCCGGTCAACGGCGGTGGTCGTCCGCATGCCGCCACCGGCCGCCCGCAGGTCCGAAGCGAGCTCCAGGACGGCTTACGTCTTGCGCACTCCCCGCGGCCCTGCCGGTTTGGCTTTGGCGGGAGCCGCGGCGGCTGGCGATGCAGCTCTGGCCGAGACGCTATCGGCAGCCGTTTTTGCCACGTCCTTCCCGCCGGACGGACCCTTTGTCCCTTTCGACTTCGTCGGCGCAGGTGCAGCCGGCGGAACGGGTACGGCTTTGCCGGTTGCCTTGGCCTTCGTGACCTTCGGCTCGGACGGCTCGGTCTTCGGCGACTCGGTCTTCGGCGACTTCGTTTTCAGCGACTTGGTTTTCAACGACTTGATTTTCAACGACTTGGACTTGGGCGCATCGGTCTCAGGCAGGTCGCTCTCGGGCAGCTTGGCCTTGAGAGGAGTCGACTTCCTTGAGGCAGGGTGCGACGAAGCCGTCTTCGCCGGGACGACCGCCGCACTTCCAGCGGGCTTGGCGGGACCAGACTTCGCAGCTCCAGACGTCGACGCGGAGGGTTTGGGCACGGCCGATTTGCCTGCTGACGACCGGGACGCGGCCGGACCGGCTGGGGTCGATTTGGGCGCGGCAGATATTCCCGCGCTCGCCTTGGCCGGAGTGGGCGTGGCGGGTGCATTCTCGATCGCGGGTTTGTCAGCCGGCACCTTCCCAGGCGTCGGCTTCGGCGCGGCCGACCGCGCGGCGGGACGCTTGCCGGGTTCAAGCGCGGCCTTGAGAGAAGGATCTTTTCCGACAGACTTCGCCGCGGCCGGCTTCGATGCAGCCGTTTCCGGCTTCGCGGAAGCGACGGCAGGCTCGGCCGTCGGCGGCTTGGCCGCGGTCTTGGTCGGCGGCTTGGTCACTGATTTCGTCGATGCCTTGACCATGTTCGCTCCTTGAGTACTTGCACGGCACTGTTGCGGGCGTAGTTCGAAACGTAGCGCCGCCAAATAGAGGCGCAAGGTGCGAAATGTTTCGAGGTCAACGGCAGGTACGCGCTCGGCTTGCCTCCCGGAGCCGCTTGGCGCGCTTCGCCGGCCACGTCAGTCTTCGCCTCGGTCGGACGCTCGCGCCTCGCGCCGCAACCGGCGCAAGTCTTCCAGACCCATCCGGCAGACCATGAATCGTCTCTAGATCAGGGACTTGAAGTTCTATCGTTTGGCTGCAATCCACGCGGCTTCATGCGTCGGCTGAACGTTTGACGACGACCTGCGCGCGCCCTGCGGATCGCTCCGACTCGTCGAGCGGGAAGCGGATCCGCATCGGCGCACCTGCGGCAATATCGCCAAAATGCTGTGCACAACGCGCTCGCCGCTTGCGAGCCGGAGCGCCGGCTCGCCCTCGCGTCACAGCCCGAGCTTGACCTTCAGCATGTCGCTGACGCTCTGCGGGTTGGCGCGGCCGCCCGTCTGCTTCATCACCTGCCCGACGAACCAGCCGAGCATGCCTGGTTTGTTCTTCGCCTGTTCGGCCTTGGCGGCATTGGCGGCGAGGATGGCGTCGACCGCCTCTTCGATGGCGCCGCTGTCGGTGACCTGCCGGAGGCCGCGCGCTTCCACGATGCGGCGGGGATCGCCATCGCGTTCCTCCGCGATCATCACCGCCAGCACGTCCTTGGCGATCTTGCCCGAGATGGTGCCATCGGCGATCAGGTCGACGAGGCCGGAGATCTGCGCGGGCTTGATGTGGGTCGCGTGAACGGGCAGCCCCTGCGCGTTGGCATAGGCGGCGATGTCGCCGTTGATCCAGTTGGCGACCGCCTTGGCGTCGCGCGTGCCGCTTCCCGGTTCGCTGCCCTGCCGGACGCAGGCTTCGAAGAAGTCCGCCGTTTCCTTGTCGGCGACGAGCACGCCGGCATCGTAGGGCGGCAACCGGTACGCGGAGATGAAGCGGGCCCGCTTGGCGTCGGGCAGTTCCGGCAGCCCGGCCGCGAGGTTTTCGACGTAGGCCCCGTCGAACTCCAACGGCAGCAGGTCGGGGTCGGGGAAGTATCGGTAGTCGTGCGCCTCCTCCTTGGTGCGCATCGCCCGCGTTTCGCCGCGGCCGGGGTCGAACAGCCGCGTTTCCTGCGCGATGGCGCCGCCGTCCTCCAGGATCACGATCTGCCGCCGGGCCTCGACGTCGACCGCCTGCCCGATGAAGCGGATCGAATTGACGTTCTTGATCTCGCAGCGGGTGCCGAGCGGCTCGCCGGGACGGCGAACGGAGACGTTGACGTCGGCGCGCAGCGATCCCTGCTCCATGTTGCCGTCGCAGGTGCCGAGATAGCGCAGGATGGTGCGCAGCTTGGTGACGTAGGCCTTGGCTTCTTCCGAAGAGCGCATGTCCGGCTTCGACACGATCTCCATCAGGGCGACGCCCGAGCGGTTGAGGTCGACGAAGGAGTCGGTCGCCGACTGGTCGTGCAGCGACTTGCCGGCATCCTGTTCGAGGTGCAGCCGCTCGATGCCGACGGTGAAGGACTCGGTCGGCGTCAGGTCGACGGTGACGGTGCCCTCGCCCACGATCGGGCTCTTGTACTGCGAGATCTGGTAGCCCTGCGGCAGGTCGGGATAGAAGTAGTTCTTGCGGTCGAACACCGAGCGATGATTGATCCGCGCCTTGAGGCCGAGCCCGGTGCGTACCGCCTGCGCCACGCATTCGGCGTTGATCACCGGAAGCATGCCGGGCATCGCCGCGTCCACCAGCGAAACGTGGGCGTTGGGCTCGCCGCCGAAGGTGGTGGAGGCGCCGGAAAACAGCTTGGATCGGGAGGTGACCTGGGCGTGGATCTCCATGCCCACGATGATCTCCCAGTCGCCGGTGGCGCCCTTGACGAGATTCTGCGGCTTGGTGTGGATGGTCATGCGTCCCGGACTCCGAAGGCCTTTGTGTCGCGACCTCGCCCGACGCGCAAGCGCCGGTGCGCGAGGGCAGAGAGCGGCGCATCGCGAGCGGCAATCGAGCGACCGCTAACAAGGGTCGTTCTCGTACATGCGCGCACGCCTCGACCGGCAATCCGCGGCGGTGTCTTACGACTCAGTTGCAGTCGCGACGTGTCACCGTTTCGGAATCGCCGGCGCCGTTCTCGCGACGCGTCGTGGTCGTGCTGCAATCCGGGCGACGGCGCTCGATCACGACGTCGCGCGGCGCCGGCTCGACGACGACCGGTCTTTCCCGCTCGATGATGACCTCTTCGGCGCGAGCCGCACCGGCCGAGGCGGCAAAGGCGAGAGCGGTGACGATCAATCGCTTCATGGTGAGTCCTCCTGCGCGCGACCGCAGCCGCCAAGGCGGCGCGACCTTAAGGGAGGTGGTTGCGCTCGCCAATCGGCAAGGCGGTTTCGATGTCGCGGAAAGCGATCGGCGTCCGCGCCTTCAGCCCTCGTCCTTGACCGCCGGCACGTCGGCGACCGGCTTCTTCAACTCCGGCAGGTTCAACCGGATGTGCAGCTCGCGAAGCTGCTTCGCCGTCGCCGGCGCCGGCGCGGCCATCAGCAGGTCCTCGGCGCGCTGGTTCATCGGGAAGGGCACGATCTCGCGCAGGTTCTCCTCGCCGGCGAGCAGCATCACGATGCGGTCGACGCCGGGCGCGATGCCGCCGTGCGGCGGGGCGCCATACTGGAACGCCCGGTACATGCCGCCGAAGCGCTCGTTCAGCACGCCCTCGTCGTAGCCGGCCAGCGCGAAGGCCTGCCGCATCACGTCGGGGCGATGGTTGCGGATGGCACCCGACGACAGTTCCACGCCGTTGCAGACGATGTCGTACTGATAGGCCTTCAATCCCAGGATCGTGTCGCGGTCGCCGGACCCGAGCGCGAGGAAGGCTTCGCGCTCGAACTGCGGCATGGAGAAGGGGTTGTGCGAGAAGTCGATCTTCTTGTCGTCCTCGTTCCACTCGTACATCGGGAAGTCGACGATCCAGCAGAA
>CAXTMA010000064.1:8538-17186 GCA_964245015.1 uncultured Beijerinckiaceae bacterium
CCGTGAGGCCGGCCGCGGCGACGATCGCCCGCTGCGCCTCGGGCGGCAGGAACTTGGCGATCGGACCCTTTCCGGCCAGCGTTTCGCCGTCGCCCTCGAAGATCACGTAGCCGAGCCCAGCCGCCCCTTCCCCGCGCGCCCAATCGTTGAGCTTGTCGAAGAACGACCGGGGCTGCGAGCCCGCGCCGGGCGCGGGGATCGCCCGTACCACGCCGCCGCGCTTGATGACGTTCTTGAAGGCGTTGAAGGTCACGTCGTCGCGGTTGAAGGCGGCCGTGACGTCGCTGATGCGGATGGGGTTGCGCAGATCCGGCTTGTCCGAGCCGAACTGCAGCATGGCGTCGGCGTAGGTGATGGTGGGGAAGCCCTGCGTCACCGGGCGACCGCCGCCGAAGTCCTCGAACAGGCCGCGCAGCACCGGCTCCACGGCGGCGAAGACATCCTCCTGCGTGGCGAAGCTCATCTCGATGTCGAGCTGGTAGAACTCGCCCGGCGAACGGTCGGCGCGGGCGTCCTCGTCGCGGAAGCAGGGGGCGATCTGGAAGTAGCGGTCGAAGCCGGCCACCATCAGCAGCTGCTTGAACTGCTGCGGCGCCTGCGGCAGGGCGTAGAACTTGCCGGGATGAACGCGCGAGGGCACGAGGTAGTCGCGCGCGCCCTCCGGGCTCGACGCGGTGAGGATCGGCGTCTGGAACTCGAAGAAGCCCTGAGCCTTCATCCGCGCGCGCATCGCGTCGATCACACGGCCGCGCAGCATGATGTTGGCGTGCAGCTTGTCGCGGCGCAGGTCGAGGAATCGGTACTTCAACCGGATGTCCTCAGGGTACGGCTGGTCGCTCGCCACCGGCAGCGGCAGCTCGGCCGCTGGCCCCAGCACCTCGATCGCCTCGACGTAGAGCTCGATCGCACCGGTCGCCATCTCGGCGTTCTGCGTGCCGGGCGGACGGATCCGCACCGTGCCGTCGAGGCGCACGACCCACTCCGATCGCAGCGACGCCGCCGACGAAAAGGCCGGCGACTCCGGATCCACGACGCACTGGGTCAGCCCGTAATGGTCGCGCAGGTCGATGAAGAGCACGCCGCCATGGTCGCGGATGCGGTGGCACCAGCCGGCGAGCCGAGCAGGCCGCCCTGCATCGGCCTCGCGCAGGGCGCCGCAGGTGTGAGAACGATAGCGATGCATGCTGTCTTGCGCGTCCGGATCGAGTTGGCCGGCCCGAATCGGCGAGACCGATTCAGTGAGAACCGTGCGCGGGAGGCGGCTCATCGGCGGAGCGGCCGCGCGCGGGCGGCGGGAGAACCGCACGGGGGTGGTCGCGTGTCAAGCGTCCGGCGCGGGCGCGCCGCGACTGAGGCGGACATCATGTTCGCGCTCGACGTAGCGCCATTCGTCCCGCGAGCGCAGGCGTGCCAGCATGCCGTCGAAGGCCGGCTCGTCGGCGGGAACGTATTCGAACCAGGTCAGGAAGTCGAAGGGCTCGTTGAGAGCGCGGCTGTGGTGGAGGCGCTTGGCGACGGCGGGAAGGTCGTCGAGGCCGATCGCGATGTGCTGCGACCGCTCCTCGAAGGCGGCGCGGCGTTCGTCCTGCGCCGAAGCCCACCAAGCGCCGCTCTTGCGGATCGGGATGAAGGCGGCGCGCGTCGCCCGCGGACGGCGCAGCGGCTCCTGGCGGCGCGCCAGCGTGACCAGTTCCCGTCGCCGGGCGTAGCGGGCATGGCCGACCATGCCGCGCAGCGTCTAGGTCGCCGCCCAAGCGGCTGGTGGCGCGGCTGGCCGGGCGTCCGGCGCGACGGATCCGTTCTCGAAAACGGCAAGCCTAGCGGCGGCGGACAGGATTTCGCCGGCCACGCTGTTGATCCGGTCGATGCGCCAGGGCCCTGCGGTGCCGGCCGCGAAGGCCACGTCGAGCGGCGCCGGAGCAAGCTGTTGCGACATCATGCCTCCTGTTGAAGGGTCCGCAGGCGCGTCGCCCACTCGCGCGCCAAGCGGCCGCGGTGAGGGTACGGTCTCCGGCGGTCGCCGGTACTCTTCGTCGCGCCTCGGCACGGGTCGAACAAGCCCCGTCGCCGTTCCCGGCCTGGACCTATCCGGCCGGGGGCACGCTCCACTCGAACCGTGCACCCCCCACGCCCACCGCAGGCCCGCCGCACGCGGGACGCCGCGGGAGCGAAGGCGGCACGCGCCCACGAACCCCTTGCGGCCCGGCTGCGCGGTGACGCAAACTCGGGGGCCTTCCCCGACCGCGCCCGCCGTTGAAAGCCTCGATGAAGCTGATCGCCACCACAAGCGACCTGAGCGATCTTTGCGGGCGCCTCGCGGCCCACGACTTCGTCACCGTTGATACCGAGTTCCTGCGCGAAACGACGTTCTGGCCGAGGCTCTGCGTGGTGCAGCTCGCTTCCGCCGACGAAGCGGCGGCGGTGGACGCCCTCGCCGAGGGCCTCGACCTGCAACCCCTGTTCAGGCTGATGGCCGACCCCGCGGTGGTCAAGGTGTTCCATGCCGCGCGGCAGGACATCGAGATCTTCTGGAACCTCGCCAAGCTGGTGCCGATGCCGCTGTTCGACACGCAGGTTGCGGCCACCGTGTGCGGCTTCGGCGACCAGATCTCCTATTCCGACCTCGTCAGCACCGTGGTCAAGGTGCAGCTCGATAAATCGTCCCGCTTCACCGACTGGTCGCGCCGTCCCCTGAGCGAGGCGCAGGTCGCCTATGCCATCGCCGACGTCACCCACCTGCGCGACGTTTACCTGTTCCTGCTGCGCAAGCTCCAGGCCTCGAACCGGCTTGGCTGGCTGTCCGACGAGATGGCCGTGCTGTCCGCGCCCTCGACCTACGAGCAGACGCCCGAACGCGCCTGGGAGCGATACCGCAGCCGGGCGCGCAAGCCGCGCGACCTCGCCGTGCTGATGGACCTCGCCGCCTGGCGCGAGGCGGAAGCGCAGGGCCGCGACGTGCCGCGCTCGCGCGTGCTGAAGGATGACGTGCTGATCGAGATCGCGCTGGCCGCGCCGCGCTCGGCGGAAGCGCTGGGCGAGCTGCGCGCCGTGCCCAAAGGCATGGAGCGATCAAGGGCCGGCATCGACATCCTCGCGGCGGTGGAGCGCGGCCTCGCCCGCAACCCCAAGAGCCTGCCCAAGATCGAGCGGGAGCGGCGCGGCGGCGGCGGCAGCGCGACGGTGGAACTGTTGAAGGTGCTGCTGCGTCAGGTCAGCGAAAGCCACGGCGTCGCCGCCAAGATGATCGCCACGGTGGACGACCTCGAAGCCATCGCTCTCGACGACCACGCGGAGGTCGGCGCGCTCAGCGGCTGGCGGCGGGAGCTGTTCGGCGCCAAGGCATTGGAATTGAAGTACGGCCGGCTCGCCCTGACCGTCGAGCGCGGCAGGGTCGTCACGCTGGAATGGCAGGAGCACCAGCCGGAAGCCGTTCAGGCGCCAAGTGCCTGAGATCCTTTGACTGAGGGCGAACGGCTTACTCGACCGTGACGGCGAAATCGCGTCCGATCAGCTTGGCGAGGCCCTTCAGGCGGCTGTCCAGGCGCTCGCCGGCGAGTGCGGCCACCTCCCGGCCGAGGGCGAGCGTGATCCGGGCCTTCGACGCCTTCAGCGAGGCTCGGCCAAGCACGCCGGGCATGCCGGCCGCCAGCACGGACGCGACGCGCAGGGCGGCGCCGACGATCTGGGCGCGCTCGATCATGCGGGGCGGCATCAGCGCCTGGATGTGTTGCGCTTCCGCCTGATCGAGGCCGACGTAGCGCAGCGTCGCCGCCAGCGACAGGAAGGCGCGGCCGGCGTGATCGACGCCGGGCAGGATCGCGCTCGACACCAGGTTGAAGCTCTGGACCCCGCGATAGTCGGGGTGGGCGCGCCAGTTCACCTCCGACAGGTAGCAGGCGGCGTCGCGCAGGCGGCGGTCGGCCAAGGTCTCGTCGACGCCGAGCGAGATGGTGAAGGCCGACATCCAGGCGATCAGCTCGTCCGCGTAGGCGGGCGCGCGGGCCAGCAGCTTGTTCAGCTTGCGGGCGGCGCTGACCAGCGGATCGTTGGCGCGCACAGCCCCGTCCAGCGACTCGAACAGCAGGCCCTCGCGGACGCCATAGGTCGAGATGACGATGTCGCGCGGCTTCGCCCGGCGGATCAGCTCGTCGAGCACGACGGCGCCGTAGGCCAGCAGCGGGCGCCGGGCCGCATTGACCGAGGCGATGGCGAGGAAGCTGCTGGCATCGGCCCGCTCGACGAGTTCGGCGAGCTCGGCCGCCTCTTGTGCCGGGATGCTGTAGCCGTGCATCACCATCAGGGGATAGCCGCGCTGGCCCATGTGCAGCTTGGCCAGCGAGCGCCAAGTGCCGCCGACGGCGAAGAAGGTGCGGCCCTGGAGGGCGTCGAGCGCATCACAGGGGGCAAGGGCGTCGCGCACGATCTTCGACGCCGCCTTGACCGACTGCTTGGACGCATCCATCAGCGCCAAGCCGCCGAGCGGCAGGCTGACGCCGACGCCGGCCCGGCCCTGGCGGATGTCGATGATTTCCAGCGAACCGCCGCCGAGGTCGCCGACGATGCCGTCGGGCTCGGCCACGCCGGAAATGACGCCGTAGGCGGAAAGCTGCGCCTCGCGGGGTCCCGACAGCAGGGTGATGGCGACGCCGCCCAACGCTTCGCGCGCGGCGGCCAGGAAGTCGGCGCCGTTGGCAGCATCGCGGGCGGCGGCGGTGGCGATCACCCGCACGTCCGCCACCCCCATGATGCGCGTCAGCACGCGGAAGCGGCGCAGCGCGGCGAGCGCGCGCTCGATACCGGACTTGGACAGCTTGCCCGTGCTCACCACACCATTGCCCAGGCCGCACAGCGACTTCTCGTTGAAGGCCGGGATCGGGGCGCGATCGAGGTTGTCGAACACGACGAGCCGGACCGAGTTCGAGCCGATGTCGATGATCGCGACGGGTCGCGACAGCGCGGCAGCGATCGCCGGCGGGGCCGTGGGGTCGCGAATCAACGGTTCTCCAGGCGCTTGAACAAGGTCCGAGGCGAGGACTCCTTGAGGCTCTTGCCTCGCCCGCTCAGGCTGGGATTGGTCATGAAGTAGGAATGGGCGTTGAACGGCTCCTGCGTGTCGGACACGCTGACCCGCCTCGAACCGCCATCGGGCAGAACACTGTAGGATTGCTGGTTGTCGAGCAGGTTGGCGACCATGATCTGGTCGAGTACCTGCTCGTGCACGGTGGGGTTGAGCACCGGCAGCATGATCTCCACGCGGCGGTCGAGATTGCGCGGCATCAGGTCGGCCGAGGAGATGTAAACCAGCGCCCTGGGATGCGGCAAAGCGTGGCCGTTGCCGAAGCAGTAGATGCGGGCGTGTTCGAGGAAGCGTCCGATGATCGACTTGACCCGGACGTTGTCGCTGAAACCGGGCACGCCCGGACGCAGGCAGCAGATGCCGCGCACCACGCAATCGACCTGCACGCCGGCGCGGCTGGCGGCGTAAAGGGCATCGATGATGCCGGGATCGACCAGCGAGTTGCACTTCAGCCAGACGCTGGCCTTCTTGCCGGCCTTGGCGAAGGCGACCTCGGCGTCGAGGTTCTTCAGGAAGCGCCTGCGCAGCGAAACGGGCGAAATCGCGAGACGCTCCAGCCCGTCCGGCTCGGCGGTGCCGGTGATGAAGTTGAACACGCGCGACACGTCGCGCGCGATCGCCGGGTCGGCGGTGAAGAAGGACACGTCGGTGTAGATCTTGGCGGTGTTGGGATGATAGTTGCCCGTGCCGATGTGGCAGTAGGTGATGAGCCCGGCCCCTTCGCGGCGGACAACCATCGACAGCTTGCCGTGCGTCTTCAGCTCGATGAAGCCGAACACGACCTGGGCGCCGGCCCGCTCCAGATCGCGGGCCCAGCGGATGTTGGCTTCCTCGTCGAAGCGGGCCTTCAGCTCGATGAGAGCCGTCACCGACTTGCCGGCCTCGGCCGCCTCGACGAGGGCGCGCACGATCGGGCTGTCTGACGAGGTGCGGTAGAGCGTCTGCTTGATGGCGACGACGCTGGGATCGCGCGCCGCCTGGTTGATGTATTGCACCACCACGTCGAAGGACTCGTAGGGGTGGTGGACCACGAGATCCTTCTGCCGGATGGCGAGGAAGCAGTCGCCGCCGTTGTCGCGCACCCGCTCGGGAAAGCGCGGCTTGTAGGGTTTGAACTTCAGCTCGGGCCGGTCGAGGTCGACGATCTCGCTCAGCTCGTTCAAGGCGAGCATGCCATCGAGCACGAAGGTCTCGTCCTGCACCACGCCGATCTCGTCGGCGATGAAGGTGCGCAGGCCGAGCGGCATCAGGCTGTCGTATTCGAGGCGGATCACGGAGCCGCGCCGACGCCGCTTGAGGGCGGATTCGAACAGCAGGACGAGATCCTCGGCTTCTTCCTCGATTTCGAGGTCGGAGTCGCGGATGACGCGGAACGCGCCCGACCCGGCCAGGAGATAGCCGGGGAACAGCGCCGGCGTGAACATGCCGACCAGCGTTTCCAGCGAAACGAGGCGCGTGGGGCCGCCGTCCGCTTGGGGAAGGTGGATAAAACGCGCGCTCTTGGCCGGCAGCCGGATCAGCGCCTTGAGCACCTTGCGGTCGCTCGGGCGCATCAGCTCCAGCGCGATGGAAAAGCCGAAATTCGGGATGAAGGGGAAAGGATGGGCGGGATCGATGGCGAGGGGCGTCAGCACGGGAAAGACGTGCGCGTTGAAATGCGCTTCGAGCCACAGGACGTCCTCGGGCGCAAGATCCGGGGGATCGACGAGGCGGATGCCGGCGCGCGCGGTCTCCTCGCGCAGTTCGTGCCAGCGCCGCTGCTGTTCGGCGGCGAGGTGGGTCACGCCTTCGCGGATCTTCACCAGCTGTTCGGCGGGGGTCAGCCCGTCCTCGGAGGGCGTGGCAACGCCCAGCCGGACCTGACCGCGCAGGCCGGCGACGCGGACCATGAAGAACTCATCCAGGTTGTTGGCCGAGATCGACAGGAACCGCAGCTGTTCGAGCAGGGGGTGGTTGCGGTTGGAGGCTTCCTGAAGGACGCGGCGGTTGAACTCCAGCCAGGACAGTTCGCGGTTGATGAAGCGGTGAGGCGAACCGGCCAGATCCACGGGTCCGATCGGTTTGCCAAGCGGTTCCGAAAGCGGCGCGTCCGCGGGCAGGGATCGCGCGGGGGTCCCGAGAGGTGGCCCGCGCTCGGCCACCGCATTGTCGCTCATGCTGTTCCTACTTCTGCGGACCGATCGGCCTGCCGCGACCGATCCATCCTCATCCCCGCAAACCACCCGGACCGATCCGGCTGATCGCGCTCATCACCCTCCTCAACAGCCCTGCCCGGTCGATCGATCCGACCAACGACGGATAAATCGCGTCGTCGGGGGCGCCTTGCGCCGGCGCCGACCCCGGCGCATCCTCGGCGGCGATGCTGAACAGCCATGCCGGCAAGGGCTTGGCTGGATCGGGAGCGAGCCATGACGATTGCACGCATTCTTGCGCAGAAGGGCCGGAACGTCACCACCCTCGGGCCGCAGAAAACCTTGCGGGACGTGGTCGACACGCTGGCGGCCAAGCACATCGGCGCGCTGGTGATCGTCGACGACGAGGGCGCCATGGTCGGAATCGTCTCCGAACGCGACGTCGTGCGGGCGATCGCCAAGCATGGCTGCGACGCGCTCGATGAAGCGGTGGCGCAGTACATGACCCGCGATGTCGTTTGGGCGGCGGAGAGCGACAGCGTGATCGCGGCCGTTCAGAAGATGTCGGTCGGGCGCTTCCGCCACATGCCGGTCCTGAACAAGGGACGCCTCGTCGGGCTGATCTCGACCGGCGACGCGGTCAAGTACCGGCTGGAACAAATGGAACAGGAGCAGTCCGCCCTGCGCGAGTACATCGCCGCAGGATAAGATATCGGACCGAAAGGTGCGCAGTGCTTTTCGGCTGAGTCCGACGCATCACGAGGCTCTTGAGCACCGAACCCTTGACCGGATCCGTCCGCTTCGAGATTCGATGGTCAGGCTCAACGTCGGTCAGGGAGCATCCACCTTCAGCGAGGGCGGGTCGGCTCCCTGAAGGACGCGGTAGAAGCAGGAGCGGCGGCCGGTGTGGCAGGCGCCACCGTCGCCGCCCGGCCGGACGCGCATCAGCAGCGCGTCCTGGTCGCAGTCCGTCCGCAGTTCCACCACGCTCTGGGTCTGGCCGGACGTGTCGCCCTTGCGCCAGAGCCGGTTGCGCGATCGCGACCAGTAGTGGGCGATGCCCGTGCGCAGCGTCAGCGCCAGCGCGTCCGCATTCATGTGAGCGACCATCAGCACGGCGCCGTCGCGGTCATCCACCGTCACGCAGGCGATAAGCCCATCTCGATCGTAGCGCGGGTGGAAGCCGGCGCCCTCCTCGATCTCGCGCTTGCCGCTCTCCGCAGCCGTGCGATCGGCCGGCGCCGTCTCGCGCACGCCCAACTCACGCCCGTCCTTGCCGCACCAGCGTGAAGAAGCGGACCTGTTCGGCCGGATCGGCCTTCATCGTGCCGGCGAACTGGGTGGTGACGGTGGACGCCCCCTGCTTGCGGATGCCGCGCAGCGACATGCACATGTGCTCGGCCTCGATCATCACGGCGCAGCCGCGCGGGCGCAGGTTG
>CAXTMA010000065.1:0-17152 GCA_964245015.1 uncultured Beijerinckiaceae bacterium
CCCGTAGACCGTCTCGGTGGGGAAGGCCACCAGCCCCCCGGCGGCGAGGCGGTGCGCCGCGGCGGCGATCGTCTCGGGCGTGGCGGCGGGCATCGCCGCGGTGTCGCCGTTGCCGACCGCCCTGTCAACGCCTGCCGGTTCAGATGCCCGCGGACAGGGCGAACAGCCGGTCGGTGCGGGCCTGGACGAGATCGCTGGTGTCGACGCCGTGGTTGACGAGGGAGGTCGCCTTGTCGAGCGTCGCGCGGATCGTGCAGCCCGCCCGCTCGCAGAGCGCGGCAAGGGCGATCGGCTCGCCTTCCCCGTGATTGCGGACGTGCTTGCGCACCGCCGCCACGGTGCCGGTCGCGCGCGCATCGAGTTCGGCGACGATGCTCTCGAAGTCGCGGCGGAACTGCGCGTCGAGCTGGTCGTAGGCGGTGATCGCGGAACGCCGCCCCGGCAGCACCGAACGCATGAAATAGTCGCGGTACGAGACCGGGCGCCAGCGCTGGATGTCGTCGATCAGCTCCGGCATGGTCGGCAGCTGCTCGACGAGCATGACGATCTCGTTGAACAGGTTGAGGTAGTCGTTGGCGAGACCCGAGGCCGGATTGACCAGCGCTTCCGCCCGTCGCACCCGGCTGCGGCCGAGCGGAAGGGCCTGAATGGCCGCGCGTTCCTCATCCGACAGTATGCTCATGAAGGGTGCCCGAAGTCAGCCGGTACTAACCGCTAGCAGGGGGGGATGAAGAAACCCTTCATGCGCCGGCCTTCAGCCCAGCATCACCGACTTCACCCACCAGCCGGGGTGCGCCCGCCGGATCGCCTTGCCCGCCCGTCCCGCCGCCCGGCAGTCGGTGAACAGGCCGAAGCAGGTCGCCCCCGACCCCGACATCCTGGCCAGGCGGCAGCCGCGGGCGGCGCCGAGCACGGCGAGCACGTCCCCCACCACGGGGGCCAGCACGCAGGCGGCATCCTCCATGTCGTTGCGCCCGCGCCCGAGCGCGCCGAACAGCTCGACCGCCGCTTCGCCTCCGGTGAGGCGGGGATGGGCGTTGCCCGACGTCGTCCATCCCGGCGGCAGGCCCATGCGCGCGAACACCGCGCGGGTTTCCAACGGCACGCCGGGATTGACGACCAGGGCCGGCAGCGGCGGCAACCTGACCGGTTGCCCGAGCGTGGCGCCGGTGCCGGTCATCATGCGCGCGGTCGCACCCAGGCACACGGGGACGTCGGCGCCCGTCTCGGCCGCCGCCGCGTGGAGCCTCGGGTCATCCGCGGCGAGGCCGTTCGCCCGCGCCAGCAGCCGCAGCGCCGCCGCGGCATCGGATGATCCGCCGCCGATCCCGGCCGCGACCGGCAGCCGCTTGGTGAGCCGGAAGCGGCCGAGGACCAGCCCCTCGACCCGTGCGGCGAGCGCGCGGGCGGCGCGGATCACCAGATTGTCCTGGAGGCTGCCGGCGGCGGCGGCGGTCGGACCCTCGACGTCGAGGGCGAGCGGGCCGCCCGGCGCCAGCGACAGCGTATCGCCGCCGCGCGTGAAGGCGACCAGGCTTTCAAGCTCGTGCCAGCCGTCGGGCCGCCGCCCGACGACATGCAGGGTGAGGTTGATCTTGGCCGGAGCCCGCTCGACGAGCAGGCCAGGCGCGGGACAGGACTGCGCTGGCGAGGGTCGCGGCACGGTGGCGGGGCTAGCCGCCGTCCTTCTTCCCCGTCGAGCCGTCGGCCGGGGCGGCGGGCGCCGGCTTGGTGGCGTCGGCCGCCTCGGGGGTCTTTTCCGCCGGCAGGCCGTGGGCGATCTTCTCGGCGATCTTCATGGCGTCGTCGGGCTCGGGCCCGAGGTCGCGGGCGTGGTTCCATTGAAAGTTCGCGTCGAGCTTGCGGCCGACCCGCCAGTAGGCGTCGCCGAGGTGGTCGTTGATGGTCGGGTCGCTGGCCTTGAGGTCGATCGCCCGCTCCAGCTCCTTCACCGCCTCCTCGTACTTGCCGAGCTTGAAGTAGGCCCAGCCCAGGCTGTCGACGATGTAGCCGTCGCTGGGCCGCAGCTCGACGGCCTTGTGCAGCATGGTGAAGGCTTCGTCGAGGTTCTCGCCGCGGTCGACCCAGCTGTAGCCGAGGTAGTTCAGCACCAGCGGCTGATCGGGGTACAGCGCCAGCGCCTTGCGAAGGTCGGCGACCGCCTTGTCCCAATGCCCGCTGCGCTCCAGGGCGATGCCGCGGAAATAGAACAGCGGCCATTCCACCTTTTCCGGCTTGGCAGAGGCGGCCAGCGCCTTGTTGTAGGTGTCGACCGCCTCGGCGTACTTCTTGTCGCTGCGCTGCGCGTTGCCCAAGGCGAGCAGGGCATCCTCGTCGCTGGGATGATCGGCGACGATGTGGCGGAGATAGTTCGTGCTTTCGGCCTTCTTGCCGAGGTTGTCGAGCAGCTGCGCGATCTGGATGTCGGCGGTGGTGCGCAGCGGGCTGCCTTCCGCCACGCTTTCGTAGATCGAGATCGCCGCCTCGTTCTGCTTGAGCCGGTCGTAGAGATCGGCAAGCGTGATGAGGCTCAGCCCGTTCTTGGGCATGAGGTAAAGCGACAGGCGGAGATAGACGATCGCGGCGATCTCGTCGCCCTGGCGGCCGCCGGCCGCGCCGAGCCCGTAGAGCACTTCCGCGCCGCCCGCCTCGGGGGTCTTCACCAGCAGGTCGAGCGTCCTGCCGGCCTTGAGGTCGGCCACGGCCGCATTGACGAGGGGGTGGTTGGGAAGGATGCCGTCGAAGTCCGCGTAGACCTTGAGCGCCTTCTCCTTGTCGCCGTTGCGCGACAGGTAGCGGGCATAGGCGTCGACAAGCCGCAGGGTGTTCTTGTCCTGGCCGTAGGCGCTCTCGAAACGTCGTCCGGCCTCGGCCTTGTCGCCCATCATGTCGGCGATGAGACCGGCGTGGAAGTCGCGGAACACGGCGAAGTTGTCGTCGCGCAGGCGGTCGCACACGTCCAGCGCCTTCTTCTCGTCGCCCGAGCCGGCATAGCTCCAGGCCGAAAGAAGCGTCGCGGTGATGTCATGGCTCTGCGCCGGGCCGCCCTTGGCGAACTGCGAGCGGGCCTGCGCGAACTGCCGGTTGTGCATCGCCCGGATGCCGAGGCTCAGGTGGGCGAGCCCGTTGTTGGGGTCGCGCGCGATCAGCCGGTCGGCGAGGGTGAAGCCGTCGAGCATGTTGCCGTTCGACAAGGCGGCGATGAAGGCCCGCTCGATCAGCTGCGGGTTGCGCGGGTCGAAGCGCAGCGCTTCGCGGAAGAAGGTGGCGGCCGCCGTGGTGTCGTGGTCGGCATTGGCGATCAGCGCCGACAGGTAGTTGCCGGCCGGGCTGTCCGAGACTTCGAAGGGCGTCGACAGGTTCAGCGTGTCCCGCGCCTGCGCCGGGACGAGGCCGACGGCGAGCAGCAGCGCCAAGCCTGTTGCCAAGCTGCCCGTCACGCCACGAGAAACAACGCCGCAGGAGGCAGGCGTCCGCCCGGGGCGGATCGAAGACATCTTCACGGGCATGGGCGCACGCGATCCTTGGCAGCAGCGATTGAGGGAGCCGGGGCGGAGGCTTGTCCGCGCTTCTCGCCGTTCACCATGGCCAATTTGCGATGGGCCGGCAAGCCGGCTCTGCCGACCCCGACGAGCCCGTCCGCGCGTTCAGATGGACTGCACCGAACCGCCGTCGACCCGCATCGCCGATCCGTTGACGTAGCTCGCATGGGCCGAGCAGAGGTAGGCGACCGCCGACGCGATCTCCGCCACCGCGCCGCGGCGCTTCACCGATATGCCGGGACGCTCCTCGTCGAGGAAGGAAGCCACCGCCTCGTCGAAGCTGACGCCCTTCCCCTTGGCGCGCTTTTCCATCATCGCATCGGTCATCGGCGAGGCGACGAAGGCCGGCAGCACCGAATTCACCGTCAGCCCATGGTGCCCGTAGGCCTTCGACAAGCCCTTGGCGAGGTTGATGATCGCAGCCTTGCAGGCGCAATAGGGCAGGTCGTCGACGTAGGGCTGCAGCCCGTCCTCGGAGGCGAACAGCACCACCCGTCCCCAGCCGGCCTCGCGCATGCCGGGGATAAAGGCGCGGGCGAGGCGCACGGCCGCCATCAGGTTGATGTCGATGGTCTTGAGCCAGTCCTCGTCGGAAATGCCGAGGAAGTCGCCGACCGGGCCGGTGATGCCGGCGGCATGCACCAGGATCGTTGCCGGGCCGAACGCTTGTTCCACGGCGCCGCGCAGCTTGTCGATCGATCCGGCCTCGGTGAGGTCGGCCGGATGCCCCGCCACAGCACCCGGCGAATCGCCCGAGAGCAAGCCGGACGACCGGAGCTTGTGCACTTCGGCGGCGAGCGTTTCCGGATCGCGGTCGGTCATCATCACCTTGCAGCCGGCTTCCAGCAGGAAGCGGACGACGGCGAAGCCCATCCCCGAGTCCGCGCCGGTGACCACGGCGACCCGTCCGGCAATTCCCAAATCCACGGCAAGCCTCCTGCGCTGCCAACGGGCGCGGTGGATCCCTACATGGCGCGCGACCGGCCCACGCACAGGCGCGGGGGTATGCCGCGGTCGCGACCGGCGCAGCCGGAACGGGCGATGGCTTGGCCTTTGCGGTGGAAAACGCTTGCCCTCCGTTTCTTCTATGAAGAAGAAGAAGCCGGTGCTCTGCTCCTTCCGGGGCAGGGGCGCCGTCGCGGGAGGCGCCCGGTGGCCTGTCCCGCTATTCTTCCGGAGGTGTTTTGACGAACACGGTTCTGATCACGGGCGGCGCGGGCTTCATCGGTTGTCACCTCGCCAGGCGCCTTCTCCGTCATGGCTTTCACGTCCGCGTTCTCGATTCCCTCATCGATCAGGTTCACGCCGACCACGCTGCCGCGGGGGCGCCGGCCGGCCTGCCGCCGGAGGTCGAGTTCATCCGCGCCGACATCCGCGACGCCGACCGGCTGCGCGACGCCCTGCGCGGGGTCGACAGGGTCGTGCATCTCGCCGCAGAGGTCGGCGTCGGCCAGAGCATGTACGCGGTCGAGCGATACGTGTCGGTCAACGACGGCGGCACGGCCGTGCTGATGCAGTGCCTGATCGAGCAGCCGGTGGAGCGGCTGGTCACCGCCTCCTCCATGAGCATCTACGGCGAAGGGCTGTACCGCAACGCCGACGGCGGCATCGAGGACGGCATCGAGCGCGTGGTGGAAACGGGCGCCCCCGCGCGCCGTTCCTGGAACCCGCTCGACGCGCGCGGCCGGGACCTCGTGCCGGTGGCGACGCCGGAATGGAAGCGGCCCAACCTCGCCTCCGTCTACGCCCTGACCAAATACGTCCAGGAGCGCCTGACCCTGACCGTCACCGCCGCCTACGGAATGGAAGGGGTGGCGCTGCGCCTGTTCAACGTCTACGGGCCGGGGCAGGCGCTGTCCAACCCCTACACCGGCGTGCTCGCCATCTTCGCCTCGCGCCTGCTGAACGGGTCCGCGCCGGTGCTGTTCGAGGATGGCCACCAGCGCCGCGACTTCGTCCACGTCGAGGACGTCGCCGACGCCTTCCTGCTCGCCCTGGAGCAGCCGGCTGCCCGGGGCCAGGTCTTCAACATCGGCTCGGGCGAGGAACGAACCATCCTCGACATCGCCGACACCTTCGCCGCCGCGATGGGCCGCGGCGACCTCGCGCCCGAGATCCTCAACAAGGCGCGCACCGGCGATATCCGGCACTGCTTCGCCGACATCGGCAAGGCGCGCGCCCAGCTCGGCTTCGCGCCCAGGCGCGACTTCGCCGAAGGTCTCGCCGAACTCGCCGGCTGGGTCGCCCGGCAGCAGGCCAACGACCACGTCGCCGAAGCGCGCCGCGAACTCGAACTGCGCGGTCTGGTGGCGTGAGCGGGCGGGTGCGGAACGCGAGCGCCGGAGCGGCCGGGGATCGCCCGGTTCTGGTAACCGGCGGCGCCGGCTTCATCGGCTGCAACCTCGTCGACAGGCTGTGCCGCGACGGCCACCGCGTGGTGGTCTACGACTCGCTCGCCCGGCCGGGCGTCGAGCGCAACCTCGACTGGCTGCGCGAGGTCCACGGCAGCCGCGTGAGCGCCGAGGTCGCCGACCTGCGCGACCGCCCCCGACTCGAAGCCGCCGTCTGCCGGGCCAAGGCGGTCTTCCACTTCGCCGCGCAGGTCGCGGTGACGACCAGCCTCGTCGACCCCGCCGACGACTTCGCCGTCAACGTGGTCGGCACGATCAACCTGCTGGAGATCCTGCGCGCGCGCAACGCCGACGCGCCGCTGCTGTTTGCCAGCACCAACAAGGTTTACGGTGCCCTCGGCGGTGTCGCGCTGGCGCGGCAGGGCGACATGTACCTGCCGGTCGCCGACGACCTGCGCCGCCACGGCATCGGCGAAACGGCCGGCCTCGCCTTTCACACACCCTACGGCTGCTCAAAGGGCGCCGCCGACCAGTACGTGCTGGACTACGCCGGATCCTTCGGCCTGCGCACCGCCGCCATGCGGATGAGCTGCATCTACGGCCCGCATCAGATGGGCACCGAGGACCAGGGCTGGGTCGCGCACTTCATCCGCCGGGCGCTGGCCGGCGAACCGATCGCCATCTTCGGCGACGGTCACCAGGTGCGCGACATCCTTCACGTCGACGATGCGGTGACGGCCTACCTCGCCGCCTGGGACGGCATCGACGAGATCGCCGGCCAGGCCTTCAATCTCGGCGGCGGCCCCGCCAACGCGATCAGCCTCGTCCAACTCCTCGACCAGCTGGCGCGCGAGACCGGCCTGCCGCCCGACGTCGCCTTCCACGGCTGGCGGCCCGGCGACCAGCGGTACTACGTGTCCGACCGCCGCCGCATCGAGGCGGCGCTGCGGCTGCCCGAGCCGCGCGACTGGCGGCGCGGCGTCGGCGACCTCGTCGGATGGTTCCAAAGGGCGAACCAGTCCCGCGCGGCCATCTCGGCCGGCCTGCCGGCCGAGGCGGTTTGAGATGCGCGTCGCGCTGGTCAATCCGGCCTGGGACTTCAGCAACAGCATCTACTTCGGCTGCCGCCATCCGCACCTGCCCCTCGAACTCGGCTACGCCCGGAGCTGGCTGGAGCGCGCCGGCCACGAGGTGCTGCTGCTCGACGGCGCCTTTGACGGGCAAACCAATGGCGCGCTGGCCCGCTCCGTCGCCGCGTTCGCGCCGGGGATGACGGTGGTGACAACGGCGCCGTCTTACCTGTTCTGGCGCTGCGCCCCGCCGGAACTGCGCTCGCCGCGCTTGTTCCTCGATGCTCTCGGGCGTCGCGGCGGCCGCACGGTGGCCATCGGGCCGCACGGCTCGGCGACGCCGGAAACCGCGCTTCGCAAGCTCGGCTGCGACGCGGTGGTGCGCGGCGAGCCCGAAGAACTGCTGCCGCGCCTCGCTTCGGGCGAACCGCTCGCAGCGATACCGGCGCTGGCCTTCGCCGGCGCCGATGGCGCGATCGCCGTCACGGGCGGGCCGCACGCGTCCCGCTTCACGCGGGAGCCGGCGCTGCGCTGGCCGGACGGATGGATCGCCCGCCACCACCATCACCACCATCGCTTCGACCGTGAGCCGCAGGGGCCCGGCGCCGAGGTGGAAGCCTCGCGCGGCTGCCCCTACAGCTGCTCCTTCTGCGCCAAGATCGATTTCCGCGACAAATATCGCCGCCGCGACCTCGATCCCCTGCTGGCCGAGATCGACGGGCTGATCGGCCAGGGCGTCGTCTACCTGTATTTCATCGACGAGATCTTCCTGCCCAGCGCACCCCTGCTGGAGGCGCTGGTCGCGAGGCCGGTGCAGTTCGGCATCCAGACCCGCATCGACCTGTGGACGCCCGACATGCTCGATCTGCTCGGCCGCGCCGGCTGCGTCTCGATCGAGGCCGGCGTCGAGAGCCTCACGGAAGCCGGCCGCGCGGCGCTGGACAAGCGCTGCCGCATGACCACCGACGAACTGGCCGATCGCCTGATCTACGCCAAGGGCCGCGTGCCCTTCGTGCAGGCCAACCTGATCGAAACCCGCGAGGACGAGGCCGCGCTCGTCGCGTCCTGGCGCGAACGCCTCCGCCGCCACGGCGTTTGGGCCAACGATCCCGTGCCGCTCTATCCCTATCCCTCCTCGCCGGACTACCGCCGCCTGTGGGGCCAGCCTGACGAGCGGGCGTGGGAGCGGGCTCACGAGCATTATCTCGCCCAGTTCGCCAGGATGAGCGATATCCAGGACGAGCGGCCCCTGCCGCTCCCCGAACTGGAAGCCGCCTGCGCGTGCGGCGCGTGACGGGCATCTGCCGCGCCCGCATCCTGCTGACGACGGATGCGGTGGGCGGGGTGTGGACCTACACGCTCGACCTTGCTGCCGGGCTGGCCGGGGCCGGCGCCGTCGTCCGCGTCGTCGCGCTCGGCCCGGCCCTGACGAGCGGGCAGCGCGCCCAGGCCGAGCGGAGCGGCCTCGACGTCCTGGGTCTCGGCCATGCGCTGGAATGGCTTGCCGCCGAGCCGCGTGAGGTAGGAACCGCCGCCGCCGCCATCGCCGCCCTCGCCGGCGACTGGGGGGCGGACCTCGTTCACCTGCACAGCCCGGCGTTCGCCACCGCCGCCTTCGGGTGCCCGGTCGTCGCGGTCCATCATTCCTGCGTCGCCACCTGGTGGGCGGCGGTGCGCTCAGGTTCCTTGCCCGACGACCTCGCCTGGCGGGCCGACCTCGTCGGCGACGGGCTGCGCCGGGCCGACCTCGTGCTGGCCCCGAGCGCGGCGCATGCCGAGGCCGTGGCGCGGTGCTACCGGCTCGCCGCGATCCCGCGTGTCGTCCGCAACGGCCGCGCCCCGGCTTCTTCTGGTGGTGGCGGGGAGGCGCGAACCTGCGACGAGGTCTTCACCGCCGGGCGCCTGTGGGACGAGGGCAAGAACCTCGCGGTCCTCGACCGCGCCGCGCCGCTGCTGCCCTGGCCGGTGCGCGCCGCCGGCGATGCGACCGGCCCCAACGGCGTCGGCGTTTCCCTGCCCAACCTGTCGCTGCTCGGCTCCTGTTCGCAGGCGGAGGTCCGCCGGCATCTGGCCGCGCGGCCGATCTATGCCTCCCCGGCCCTCTACGAGCCCTTCGGCCTCGCCGTGCTGGAAGCCGCGCAGGCCGGATGCGCGCTGGTGCTCGCCGATATACCGACCTTCCGCGAATCGTGGGATGAAGCCGCCATCTTCGTCGACGCCGCCGATGCGAAGGGCTTCGCCTCGACCCTGCTCACCCTGATCGGGGACCCTTCCCGACGTCGCGCCCTCGGCGAGGCGGCCCGCCGCCGCGCCGCCGGCTTCACGGTGGAGGCGATGGTCGCCGCAACGGTGGCGGCCCATGCCGGCTGTCTCGACCGGTCCGCGCGAGCGGTCGCGGCGGCGACCGCGGCATGAGGATCGTCACCTTCACCCACTCCCTGCGCTCGTGCTGGAACCATGGCAACGCGCATTTCCTGCGCGGCGTGCTGCGCGAGCTGACGGCGCTCGGCCATCGCGTGGTGAGCTACGAACCCGAACGGCCGTGGAGCCTCGATAATTTGTTGCGCGATGCCGGCGAGGACGGGCTGCGAGCCTTCCGCGACAACTATCCCGAGCTCGATGCGCGCACCTACGGCGGCGATCCCGATCTTGCCGAACTGGTCGAGGGCGCCGATCTCGTCCTGGTCCACGAGTGGAACGATCCCGCCCTTGTCGCCGGCCTCGGCGACCTGCGCCGCCGCGGTCATCCCGCCCGCCTGCTGTTCCACGACACCCACCACCGCGCGGTCAGCGCGCCGCACGAGATCGACCGCTTCGACCTCGGCGCCTACGACGGCGTGCTCGCGTTCGGCCGTACCCTGGCGCAAGCCTACGAGGCGCGCGGCTGGGCCGGCCGAGTCCACGTCTGGCACGAGGCGGCGGATGTCAGGCTGTTCCGCCCGCCGTCCGTCGAGGGCGAGCGGCGCGGTCTGGTCTGGATCGGCAACTGGGGCGATGGCGAGCGCACGGCCGAACTCGACGGCTTCCTGCTGCGGGCCGCGCAACACGCGGGCCTGCCGCTCGACGTCTACGGCGTGCGCTATCCCGCCGGAGCGCTGGCCATGCTGGCGCGCAGCGGTGCCAGCTATCGCGGCTGGCTGGCCAACGCCGCCGCGCCATCGGTGTTCGCCCGCCACCTCGCCACCGTGCACGTGCCGCGCCGCTTCTACGTGGAGCAACTTCCGGGCATTCCGACCATCCGCGTCTTCGAGGCGCTGGCCTGCGGCATCCCGCTGGTGTGCGCGCCCTGGAGCGATGCCGAGGGCTTGTTCACCCCCGGCGCCGACTACCTCGTGGCCGCCGACGGGCAGGAGATGACGCGGCACCTGCGCGCGCTCGCCGCCGATCCCGGCCTGCGCGCGGCGCTTGCCGCGCACGGCCTCGCCACGATCCGCGCCCGCCACACCTGCGCCCATCGCGCCCGCGAGCTTCTCGCCATCGCAGGCACGCTTGCCGCCGCGCGCAGGGAACACGCATGAGGATCGCCTTCTACGGCTCCAGCCTCGTGTCGGCGTACTGGAACGGTGCCGCCACCTACTACCGCGGCATGCTGAGCGAGCTGGCTCGCCACGGCCATGCCATCACCTTCTACGAGCCCGACGCCTACGACCGGCAGGCCAACCGCGACATCGAGCCGCCGGACTACGCCCGCGTGGTGGTCTATCCCGCTACGCCGGAGGCGGCAGGCGGCGTGATCTCCCAGGCCAGCGAAGCCGACGTGGTGGTCAAGGCCAGCGGCGTCGGCGTGTTCGACGACCTGCTCGTCACCGCCTTGCCGGCGGCGGCGCGGCCCGACGCGGTTCGGATCTTCTGGGACGTCGACGCCCCGGCGACGCTCGCCGAAATGCGCGGCGCGCCCGATCATCCCGTCCGCGCGATGCTGCCGCGCTACGACGCCGTGCTGACCTACGGCGGCGGCCCGCCGGTGATCGCCGCCTACGAGGCGATGGGCGCGAGTCGCTGCGTGCCGGTCTACAACGCACTTGATCCCACCACGCACTTCTGCACCGCGCCCGCCCCGCGCTTCGCCTGCGACCTCGTCTTCCTCGGCAATCGGTTGCCCGACCGCGAGGCCCGCGTCGAGCAGTTCTTCCTGGAGCCGGCGGCGGCGACGCCGGACCGCGCCTTTCTGCTCGGCGGCTCCGGCTGGGGCGACAAGCCGATGCCGGGCAACGTGCGCCGGCTCGGCCACGTGGGCACGGGCGACCACAATGCGCTCAATTCCACCGCGCGCGCCGCCCTCAACATCTCGCGCGCCTCGATGGCCGACATGGGCTATTCGCCGGCGACGCGCGTCTTCGAGGCGGCCGGGGCGGGGTGTTGCCTCATCACCGATGCCTGGACCGGGATCGAGCTGTTCCTCAAGCCCGACTTCGAGATCCTCGTCGCCCGCGACGGCCGCGACGTCGCCGCGCACATGGCCGATCTCACGCCGGCGCGCGCGCGAACCATCGGCGAGGCCGGGCGCGCCCGCGTGCTGGCCGAGCACACCTATGCCCGGCGCGGCTTGCAGGTCGATGCGCTGTTGCGCGACATGCTCGCCCGCCGGCGCTCCGCCTGATGCGGCTCGTCGTCCTCGGCCTGTCCCTGTCCTCGTCGTGGGGCAACGGCCATGCGACGACCTACCGGGCCCTGCTCGAAGCCCTCGCCGCGCGGGGCCACCGCATCACCTTCCTGGAGCGCGACAAGCCGTGGTATCGCGGCGCCCGCGACTTCGCCGAAGCGCCGTACTGCGAACTCGTCTTCTACGACTCGTTGGCCGAGCTGGACGGCCACGCCGACCTCATCGCCGGCGCCGACGCGGTGGTCGTCGGCTCCTACGTGCCCGACGGGGTCGCCGTCGCTCGCACCGTGCAGCGGGTCGCCCGCGGGCTGACGGCCTTCTACGACATCGACACGCCGGTGACGCTGGCCAAACTCGAGCGCGGCGACTTCGAATATCTCTCGCCCGAGCTGATCCCCGGGTTCGACGTGTATTTTTCCTTCACCGGCGGGCCGACGCTCGACCTGCTGGAGCGGCACTACGGTTCGCCGGCCGCGCGCGCCCTGTACTGCTCGGTGGATCCCACCCGCTATCGTCCGCTGGACGTGCCCCGCCGTTACGACCTCGGCTATCTCGGCACCTACAGCCCGGACCGCCAGCCGGCCCTGGAACGGCTGCTGGTCGAGCCGGCGCGGCGGTTGCCGAAGCTGCGCTTCGTCGTCGCCGGCCCGCAATATCCCGCAGACATCGAGTGGCCGGCGAACGTGACCCGCCTCGACCACGTGCCACCCGAAAACCACGCCGCCTTCTACGGCGCCTGCCGCTGGACGCTCAACGTCACCCGGGCCGACATGGTGGCCGCCGGCTGGTCGCCCAGCGTGCGCCTGTTCGAGGCGGCCGCCTGCGGCACCCCCATCGTTTCCGACAGCTGGCCCGGCCTCGACACCCTGTTCGTTCCCGGACGCGAGATCGTCCTGGCCGACGGCGCCGAGTCCATGGTGGACATCCTGCGCGACGGGAGCGACGGCGAGGCGATGGCCCGGTGCGCCCGGCGCCGCGTGCTCGCCGAACACACCGCCGCGCACCGGGCGGCGGCGTTCGAGGCGATCGTGGGGGAGCGACTGGCCGTGCCGACCAGGACCGACAGACACTGCGTCCCCTCGCTCAGATCCTCCTGATCCTGCCCCTGGTCAGGCCGAGCTTCAGCGCTTCGTCGAGCACCTGCGGGCCGCTGGCCACGATCTCGACCGGCTCGGTCGGCCTCACCACCTCCTCGATGCCCTTGCGGGCGGCATCCTCGGAGGTGTCCACGACGAGGTAGCGCACGATCCGCACATCATGCGGCGCGTTGGCGTCGGGGTAGGCGATTTCGAAGCGGAAGCCGGTGACGTCATGGTCGTTCATGTCGGAGGAGGCGGATGGGTTGCGATCGACGCTGCGAAGCAAATGCGGGGCCGAAGCGGCTGGCCCGGCGCCGCTCAACCATCGCCAAGCCGGACGGTGCGCCCGGGTCGGCCGTAGCGCGCGATCATGGTCGCGCAGAACGCGGCGAACTCGCGTGGGTCCACCGGCGCGCTGGTGTGGTGCGGCTGGATCCCGCGGTCTTCCGGCGTGAAGCAGAAGGTCACGGTGGTGTCGAAGGGCTCCAAAGCCGCCATCAGCGTGTCGAACCAGGCTTCGGCGTCGGGCCGCAGCCAGTCCGCCCAGCTCAGGCCGGTGCGGATGTAGGTGACGCCGAGCCGCTCGAACCATCGAACCGCCTCGGCCAGCCGGTGATCCTGGTGATGGAACCACTGGCATAACCCCATCGCCGGGGCGTGGCGGGCGAAGCGTTCCAGCGAGGGCTTGGGGCTGCCGTCCTCGCGCAGGAGGCCCATCGCGAAATGCCGGTAGTACGACGAGCCCTCGGCCTCCTTGTGCCGGGTCGTGGCTTCCCACTCCCGCGGCAGGTCGTAGAGCGAGTACCAGTGGATGCGTGGCGCCTTGCCGACCAGCAGCTCGGCCGTGCGGTCGATGCCGAACACCTGCACCTCGTCGGCGCCGAAGGTCGACACGCCGACCTCGCTGACCCACACCGGCAGGCTGGTCACGGCCCGGATCTCGTCGATCTTGGCCGGCCATTCGTCGATCTTCCACAGGTTCCAGTCCAGCGGAAAGCCGTGCACGGCGAGCGCGTCGAGGTGGTCGAGCACGCCGTAGCCGGCGAGCCTTTGCACGAAGGAAGGGTCGATCGGCGACATGCCGCCGAGCACGAGGGGCAGCGCCGGGTCGACGGCGCGGATGGCTTGGCTCGCGAGGATCGTCATCTCGGCGAAGCGCGACCAGTCCGGGTCCACGGCCGGATCCCAGTGCGACTTGTTGTTGGGCTCGTTCCAGATCATCGCCGCTTCGATCACGCCTCGACCTTTCGCGGGTAGACCGGGTGATGGCCGCCGCCGGCGCCGCGCCGGCACAGGTACACTTCGGCCTCGATCCGTTGGAGCTCGGTGAAGCCGGCCGAGCGCAGCATCGCCTCCGTGCAGGCCCGGTTCGGGATCCACCAGTTGGTGTCGTCCGAGCAGTAGTGTTCCTCGACGAAGTGCAGGCGGGGATAGTCCGGCCGCTCGAACACCGCCGTTTCCGCGAAGGGATAATCCATCGCCAGCTCGCTCACGCCGGGATGGCCGCGCTGCATCGACTGGAACAGCAGCAGGTCGCCGGCGACGTGCTCGCGGATGAGGTCGAGCGCCAGCAGGGGGTGGCGAAGGTGGTAGAGCACGCCCATGAAGATCACGAGGTCGAAACGCTCGCGCAGCATCCCGACGTCGTAGACGGAGAGTTCGGCGAACTCGATGTCGAGGCCGGCCACCTCCGCGGCGAAGCGGGCCTGGGCGAGGTAGCCTTCGTCGGCATCGATGCCGAGCACGCGGGCGGCGCCGCGGCGCTTCATTTCAAGGCAATAGAAGCCGCCGTTGCAGCCGATGTCGAGCACGCTTCGACCCGCCAAGCTCGCCGGCAGCGCGTGGGCGAAGCGCTGGAACTTTTCGTTGGGATAATCATACAGGAAATGGTCGGGCGCGGTGCGCACGCCGCCGACGTCCATGTTGTGGAACCACGGCCCGAGCTGCTCGACCCGGCGCCTGATCTCGTCGGGCGACAGCTTGGCGGTCATGTCGTCCGTCACCCCGGCGTTCATTCCGGCAGCACCTCGTTCAACAGCGTGACGCGGGCTCCCCAAGGATCGACCTCGACCCGGCTCAGCGACGCCGGTGCGATCTCGAAGCGGCCGAGATCGTCGAGCGAAAGGCCGAGCACGTACACCAAAGCCGCCTTGATCGGGTCGGCGTGGCTGACCAGCACGAAGGTGCCCTCCGGCTCGGCGGAGCGGCAGCGATCGATCAGATCGAGGATGCGCCCCTGCGAAGCGCGCATGGTATCGCCGGCCGGCGTCCGCCCGATCGATCGCGCGCTGTTCCAGCGTTGCCACGCGTCCAGCGGATTCAACGCCTCGAAGGTTTGACCCGACCAGTCGCCGAAGTCGATCTCGTTGAGCGCCGGCTCGACGGTGACGGGCACTGTCAGCGCCGCCGCGATCGGCGCGGCGGTTTCCCGCGCCCGGTCGAGCGGGCTGGCGTGAACGCCGAACACCTTTCCCGGCGCGACGCGCCCGGCAAGGGACGTGGCCAGCCGCTCGGCCTGCCGCCGGCCGGCATCGGACAGGTGCACGCCCTCGCGGCGCCCGTCGAGGTAGCGCCCGAGCCGGTCGTGGGCACCGTGGCGGACGAGAAGGAGGGTGGTCATCGCCCGGCCATCGCCGCCTCGTTCGTCGGCTCGTCCGCCGGCTCGCCCGCCAGCTTGTCCGCAATGAAGCTCTCGGTCAGGATGCGTGCCTGAGCGTCGGACACCTGTCGCGGCGGCGACTTCATGAAGTAGCTCGACGGACCGTCGAGGGCGCCGGCCAGCTTGCGGTCGAGACCGAGCTTGGCGCAGCGCACGGCATCGATCACGACCCCGGCCGAATTGGGCGAATCCCATACTTCGAGCTTCAGTTCGACGGCGAGCGGGGTGTCGCCGAAGCCGGTCCCTTCCAGGCGGATGTAGGCCCACTTGCGGTCGCTCAGCCATTCCACGTAGTCGGAGGGACCGACGTGGACGTCGGAGGCGGGCAGGGGATCGCCGAGCTGGCTGGTCACGGCCCGCGTCTTGGAGATCTTCTTCGACACCAGCCGCTCGCGCTCCAGCATGTTCTTGAAGTCGGTGTTGCCGCCGAAATTGAGCTGAAAGGTGCGGTCGAGGTGGACGCCCCGCTCGGCGAACAGCGTGGTCAGGGCACGGTGCACGATGGTGGCGCCGACCTGGCTCTTGATGTCGTCGCCGATGATGGGCAGGCCGGCATCTTCGAAGCGTCGCCGCCAGGACGCATCCGAGGCGAGAAAGACGGGCATGCAGTTGACGAAAGCGCAGCCGGCGGCGATCGCGCAGCTTGCGTAGTGCTCCCCCGCCCGCTGCGAGCCGACCGGGAGGAACGACACCACTACTTCGGCTCCCGTCCCGCGCAGCACGGCGGCGACGTCGACCGGCACCTCCGCCGATTCCAGGATGTCGTCCTTGAGGTAGGCGCCGAGCCCATCGAGCGTCGGGCCGCGAACAACGGCGACGCCGGTCGGCGGCACGGCCGCGAAGCGCACGGTGTTGTTGGGCGCGGCGAACACCGCCTCGGCGAGGTCGAGGCCGACCTTGCTCGCGTTGACGTCGAAGGCGGCGACCACGGCGATGTCGGCGATGGCGTAGCCGCCGAGCACCGGGTGCATCAGGCCGGGCACGGCATCGCCCGGCCCGGCGTCGGCATAGAAGGCGAGCCCCTGGACGAGGGACGAGGCGCAGTTGCCGACGCCGATGATCGCGAGGCGCAGTGTGCGGGGCGAAGGCTGCTGGTTCATCGCATCCATGGACTGGACCTGTTCGCCTGGGCCGCCCGGCATGGCTTGCGCCACGTCCGCTGTCGCTTGTGCAAGCGCGATCGAGGCGGCCCAGAAGCCCAGGTGTCGGGGAGCCCAGGTGTCGGCAGGCTCGTGAGAACCCGCTTAGTGCGGGGAGTTGGCCGCGCTCGTCAATGCCGCAGCCGCGGCTGTGCCGGGGGAAATCGCCATGACGCGCCGGCCCGGGCGGAAGCCGCTGCGACCAGACGGCCGTGCTCGGGCCTCCTTGGTCGCCGGCGATGTGAGGCTTCAGGCGCGGCGGGTCGAGCGCTGACCGGGTCCGCAACCGCATCCGGTGTGGGTTCGGCGATGACCGTGTGGTCCGCCGCGGCGGCCGCCGACGTCGCGGTCCGCCAGCGCGGCGAAGGAGACTTCATGCCGGCGGCCGGACCTACTCGACGGTGACGCTCTTGGCGAGGTTGCGCGGCTGGTCGGCGTCCTTCCCCATGGCCACGGCCGTGTGATAGGCGATCATCTGCACGGGCACAGCGTAGACCATCGCGGTGAAGTGCGGGGCCATGTCGGGCAGCACCACGATCGCCTCCGCCTCGTTGGCGAAGTCGCGGGCGATGCGGCTGTCGCCGATCAGGATCAGCCGGCCGCCGCGCGCCGCCACCTCCTGCATGTTTGACACGGTCTTCTCGTAGACCGCATCGTGCGGCGCGATCACGATCACCGGCATCGCCTCGTCGATGAGGGCGATCGGCCC
>CAXTMA010000066.1:0-17038 GCA_964245015.1 uncultured Beijerinckiaceae bacterium
CCCGGCGCCGGGCCGGGACGAGGCGCCTCCGCGGCGGCGAGGCCGGCACGCTTCCCGAACATGCGCTACTCCGATGAGCGATCCCGGTCCGGACCGCTCGCGGAGAGCGGGCGTCAGGACGCCTTCTTGCGCGCCAGTCTGCCCATCAAAGGCTTAAGTATGTTTCTCGACGGTCGCCTGATTTCGACCTTCCCCGTGACGTTGCGGGCGAGTTCGGCGAAGCTCGCCGCGATCTTGCTCTGCGCCTCGACCTCGGCGATCATCTGGCCGTTGTTGGCCGCTGTGCCGAACAGCCTGGCTTCGAAGGGAATGGCAAGCTCCACCTTCATGTCCACGGCCTTGCTGAAGTCGGCGAGGCCGATCTCGGGGCGCTTGGGGCAGCCGACCGCGTTCATCACCAGCCGCGGCGGCGCATCGTGCGGACGGCCGGCGCGAAGCGTGTCGATCAGGTTCTTGGCGTTGCGCAGGCACGCCAGCGTCGGTTCGGCGACGAGCACGATCTCGTCGGCGCCGATCAGCAGGCGGCGCGACCATCCCGTCCACAGGTGCGGGATGTCGAGCACGATGCAGGGTGCCGACGCCCGCAGGATATCGACGAGATGGTCGAAGCCGGTCTCGCTGAAATCGTAGAGGCGGTCGAGCGTCGCCGGCGCGGCGAGCACGGACAGGCGGTCGGTGCAGCGTGACAGCAGGCGGTCGACGAGGTTGGCATCGAGCCGGTCGGGCGCGAACACCGCCTCGGCGATGCCCTGCGGCGGGTCCTGGTTGAAGTCGAGGCCGGCGGTGCCGAAGCCGAGGTCGGCATCCACGATCACCGTCTGCAGATGCAGGTCGCGGGCGGCGGCGAAGGCCACGTTGTGGGCGACAACGGACGCGCCGACACCGCCCTTGACCCCCGTCACCGCCACGATCTTGCCCAGCGGATCGGCATCGGCCTGGGTGTACAGCCCCGACAGGGCGCGCACCACGGCGAGCACGTCGAGGGGCGAAACGAGGTAGTCGCTGACGCCGCGACCCATCAGGTCGCGGTAGAGGACGATGTCGTTGTGGCTGCCGATCACCACGACCCTTGTGCCGCTGTCGCAGAATTCAGCGAGGCTTTCGAGCTTGGCCACGATCTCGGCATGGCCGGCGGCGGTTTCGAGCACGATGACGTTGGGCGTGGGCGCGTTGCGGAAGGCTTCCACCGCCGCCGCCGCCCCGCCCATCTGCACCTTGGCGTGCGCGCGCTCCATCCGGCGGTCCTCGAAGGCGCGGCCGATCACCTGCGCGGCCTCGGCCGACTCGCAGAAGGCCTGCACGGAGATGCGCGGGAGGGGCGCGATGACCTCGCTGTCGGCGGCCGGCGACTTCATCAGTTGCTTCCCCCGACGCTGCCGATGTTGCTGTTGCTCACCCGCCAGGACGTGGTCGGGTCGGTCCCGGCGCGGACGGCGCGGATGCCGCGTTCGCGGATCTCGGTGTCGGCCGGCTCCTCGCCGCGGGGCGCGACGAGGTCGCGCGGATCGGAGGTTTGCGCGGCGATCATGGTCTGGGTCGCGCAGCCGAAGTTCCAGTAGGGCTTGTTCTCCCAACCCTCGATGCTCGACCCGGAGGCGAGATCGCTCGGCCATTGCCCGCACTGGTCGGCGACGTTGGCCTTGAGCCCCTCGAAGCTCAGGCGCACCGGCGAGGCGAGGCGAGGGTCAGCGACGGGATAGGTCGCGACCACCACCGTTCTGACGCCGCCGAGCGCCAGCACCCGGCGGATGTCGGCGACCGGCGCGCGCGCCGGGCCGGCGGTTCGCGGCACCAGCACCGTCATCCCGCCCCTGCCGGAGGTGCGGTACTGCTCGGCAAAGGCGTAGACCTGCTTGGCCGTGTGCGCATCGAGGCGGCCCTGCGCCGTCGACGGGAACACGTCGAGCGTGCTTTTCGCCTCGGCGAGCACGATCGGGTGGCGGGCGTGGAAGTCGGCGAGCGGCACGGAGGAGTCCACCACCCGGTCGGTGACGCAGCCGGCCAGCGGGAACAGGGCGGCGAGCGCGGCCGCGGCGATAAGCCGTCTGTTGACGAGCGTGGGGAGCGGCATGTCGTCAATCCTGGATGAAGCCGACGTGGCCATGGAAGTTGCGGGCGGCTTCCGGATTGCTCGGCGTGGCGTAGAGCTTGTTCATCCGCCCGAGCAGCCAGGCCTGCGGGTCGCTTGCGTCGGTGAAGCCGTCGTCGGGCTTGGCGAGCGCGCTCGCCGCCACCGGCTTCACGATGATGGGGGTGACGATGATGATGAGCTCGGTTTCCTGGCGCTGGTAGTCGCGCGAGCGGAACAACGTGCCCAGGATCGGCAGGTCGAGCAGGCCCGGCAGGCCGTTGATGGTCTGCAGGCTCTGCTGCTGGATCAGGCCGGCGGTGGCGATGGAGCCGCCCGACGGCAGCTCGACCGTGGTGTCGTTCTTGCGCGTCAGCAGTCCGGGCGTCGACACGCCGCCGACGATGGCGCCGTGCTGGAAGTCGAGGTCGGCGACCTCGGTGGCCAGGCGCAGCATGATGCGTCCTTCCGACAGGACCACCGGCTCGAAGTTGAGCGTGATGCCGTAGGGCTTGAAGGCGGCGCCTGTGGTGCAGGCCGAGGTCGAGGTGGTGCCGGTGCCCGTCGTCTGCCCGGAGCAGACGAGGCCGGTTGAATAGGGGAACTCGCCGCCGACGGTGAAGTGCGCGGCCTCGCCCGAGATGGCGGTGACGGTCGGCTCGGCCAGCGTCCGGGTGACGCCGTATCGCTCGAAGGCCTGCAGCGTCGCCTTCAGGCCGTTGTAGGAGTTGATGTTCAGCGCGCTCGTCTGGGCGAGGTCGAGCGCACTGGAGCTGGACGACAGCGCGCCGTTGATGGCGAACGGGTTGTACTGCGTCAGCGAGCCCCAGGCCGACGAGGAGATGCCGAGCTGCTTGGCGATGTCGCGGCGCATCTCCGAGATGGTGACCTTGAGCATCACCTGATCGCGGCCGCGGATGGTGAGGGAGTTCACCACCAGGCCGGCTCCCGGCGCGGCGCCGGTCTGGCCCTGCTTGGCGAAGCCCTCCGCCAGGTCGGCCGCGCGGCGCGCTTCTTCGGCCGAGTTCACCTCGCCCGTCAGGATGAT
Source organism: uncultured Beijerinckiaceae bacterium (assembly GCA_964245015.1). Lineage (GTDB taxonomy): Bacteria > Pseudomonadota > Alphaproteobacteria > Rhizobiales > Beijerinckiaceae > RH-AL1. The sequence goes on from CAXTMA010000066.1 coordinate 3,117, forward strand.
CGAGTCGCCGATGGTGCGCACGTTGATGCGCGTCGTCGGCATCGCCGCCTGCAGGATCTGGCTGAGTTCGCCGATGTCGCGCCCGATGTTGATTTCGAAGGACGCGATCTCGCGGCCCTGCCGGTCGAGCGCGAACAGCGAGGTCTGCCCTGTGGCGCTGCCGATGACGTAGATCTTGCGGGCGGTGCGCACGATGGCGTTGGCCACGGCGGGGTTGGCGACGAAGATCTCGGCCGCGTCCTCCGGCAGGTCGATGATCGTGGACTTGCCCACGCCCATGCTGATGCGCTGGGCGCCGCCGTCGGCGCTGAGCGCGGCGCGCCTCGCGCGTGCGCCGGCCGGGGTCGCCGGGGCGATGCCGAGCGCGCCGGCGAGCAGCAGCTTCACAATGGCCGTCGCCGCTTTCCCAGGGGCGAAGCGGGCGGCGGCGCGGCGGCGCGGGATCGCGCTTGGCTCGAACATGGGGTGAACTCCCGTCATCGCACCCGAGCCTGGCTGGCGTTGCCCGAGCGGATGATGGTCATGGTGAGCGGCTGGGGGGCGACGGCGTCGGACCGGCTGCTGTCGACCATCGCCCGCAGCGACAGGTTGAGCTGGCCGGTGCGCTGGGCGAGGACGACCCTCTCGGCCTGTTCCTGCGTCATTTCCAAGGTGGCCGTGCTGCCGATCACCGTGCGCTCGCTCGCCCGCTCCTGGACCATCTGGCCGATGGCGAGGACGCGGATGTTGGCGAGAAGCGTTTCGCTGGTGAAGGTGCCCGGCGCATCGTCGGGGTGGAAGGTGCGGATCACGTCGACCCGGTCGTTGGGCAGGATGAAGCCGCCGGCGGCTGACTTGCCCTGATCGCTGAGGTCGATGGCGACGGCGCGCATGCCGGTGGCCAGCACCGCAGCCATGAAGCCCGAGCCGTTGCCCTTGACGAGACGGTCGATCTTGAGCGGGTCGCCGGGATCGAAGTTGGCGCGCACGATCGCGCCCTTCCAGCTGTCCAGGCCGGCCGGCTGCAGGGAGCGCACGATCGTCCCGGGCGGAAGCTGGTCCCTGGGCCAGGACTGCCAGCGCACGTCGCCGTCGGCGATCACGGACCCGAAGTTCAGGGGACGGGCGGCGACGAGCACGGCTTCGGCCGGCTGCGGCGGAGGCGGCGGCGCGGTTGGCACCCGCACCACCACCGGCTCGGGCTTGCTGCCCATCATGAGGTAGGCGGCGCCGAGCCCCGCCGATAGGGCGATTGCGAGAACGACGAGGCGAGCTGCTTTCATCACCCGTACCGGTCAGGCGCCGAGATCGGGCGCCCCACCGATAAGCGCAGGAAAACATGTTGATATGGTTAACCGTTGGTGCAGGTCTCCAACGGAGCCCGTTGCGCCTTCGGGAGCACCGGACCCAAACGCGCAGCCGGTCGGGGATGACGCCGCCGCGGTGCAACAGGTCGGGGCATCGGAGCGGGTGCCGATGCCCTGAGCGGCCTCGAGTGCCTTGCGCCGCTTCGTCCTCGCTTCTTCGACGCGCAACGGAGCCGGGTCGAACTCGACGTGTGAGAAGGCTGGAAGAGCCCGCTCAGAACGCGGCGGCGGCGCTCCACACGCCGGTCTCGGGGTAGATGAGCAGGCCGGCGATCGCCAGCGCGATCCCGTAGGGGACGCCGGCCCCGCGCTCGTGCAGGCGCGCGACCCAGCCGATCCCGATCATCCAACCCGGCAGCGGCATCAGGCGGGCGTAGATGATGGCAAGGGTGAGCGCGCCGCCGATCAGGGCGGTGTCGAGGCTGTAGTCGGCGAGGTGCTCGAAGCCCATCCACACCGCCGTGGCGGCGGCGAGCTTGGCGTCGCCGCCGCCGATCCAGCTCATCGCGAACATCGCGAAGGTCACGGCGAGGACGCCGACGCCGCAGGCGACGTGCATCGCGATCTGCCAGCTCCCCATGCCGGCGGCTGCGGCGAAGACGGGGAACACCACGATCAGCGCCAGCGAGAGGCGGTTGGAAATCGTCATGGTGAACAGGTCGGACAAAGCCGCGAAGATCATCAGCGCGGGAAACAAGATCAGCGTCGCCGCCTGCAGCATGGTTCGATCCCTCGGCCCCGCCGCCATCGGGTTGGAGCCCGACGGCAGCTCTCGCACGAGGCGATTACCCGTCCGTTACGCTGCGCCGCCGCGGCACCCTGCGGGACGACCCGGCCCGAGTCGGGGGGGACGCGGCGCCAACGAAAAACGGCCCCGGACGAACCGGGGCCGCTGGCGGCGCCGCGCGAGGCGCCCCGACGAACGGGTGCATCAGGACAGGTTGCCGGACACCTGGTTGAACTTGTTGACGAGGTTCTTGCCGACGGTGCTCACGGCGGTGATGATGGCGACGGAGATCAGGCCGGCGATCAGGCCGTACTCGATGGCGGTCGCGCCGGACTGGTCGGCGACGAAACGGTTGAACAAAGACTTCATGTTGGGTCTCCTTGGGATGTACTGCCTGCGTCCCAGCCCGTTCGCCCTGACGCATCCGGCTGGAATAGGTCGGACCCTAGGCATCATCCCTTGCCACGGGGTTAAGGGCGCCGGCGCAGCCGCGGCGGCCGGCACCGGGCTGCCGCCATGCTCAACGAAACGTTGAGAGTTCACCGGTCGAGTCGAGCCCGCTGCGGCCGCTTCATGCTTCCTTCACCGCTTCCGACAATAGACTGGCGTCCGTGCTGTTTGCGTCGGAGTGTACAATGCGTGCCATCAAGTGGCGGGCCGTGCTGGAATCGGCGGCCGCGGTTTTCGCGAACAACCGGGGTCGCCCGGCGGTGCTCGGTTCGGCCCTGCTGGCGTCGGCCTTCGTGATCCCGCCCTCCGCGGTCCGGGCGGAGGAGACGACGATCGTCGCCGTGATCGATCAGGCACGTCTGGTCAAGATCCCGCCGGGGACGGAAACTCTCGTCATCGGCAATCCCACGGTCGCCGACGTCACGCTGCTGAAGCAGAACAGCATGATGATCCTCACCCCTCGCTCGTTCGGGCAAACCAACTTCATCGCGCTCGACGGGCACGGCAATGCGGTCGCGCAATCGGTGATCGAGGTGGTGGCTGGCACCAACACGATGATCGTGCAACGCGGCACGGCGCGCGAATCCTACAGCTGCGCGCCGCGGTGCCAGCCGACCGAGCAGCTCGGCGACGACGACGGCTACGTCAGAAAGAACGCCGATCAGGCGCAGGCCCACACCGCCCGCCTGTCGGGCTCGACCGCACCGACCAGCCTCGGCGTGCTGACGCCGTCGCACTGATCGCGGGGAGGCTCACAGCGAGTGTCTCGCTTGGCCGGATCGTGGTCCGGCGTATGGCGTCCCGCTCCGCGAGGACGCTGCACGGCGTTGAGGATTCGATCGCCGCGCCACCTGCCTGAGCCGCAGCCGTCGCCACCCAAAGCTTGAGGATCGGGCGCAGCCTCCCCGCCACGCTGCGCATGGTCCCCTCACCCGCCCGGAAAGGCGACAAGCCCGCCGCGAACCGCTCCTGCGAGGGTTCCCGGCTACTGTCTCGGCCTTGTTCGGACGGCGGCCGCGATCTCAGATCGTCTGGTTGTAGGCTCCGACGTCCGGGTTCTCGCGCAGGATGGCGTCGACGGCGTGGAACATCGCGCGCATGTTGGCCTCCGAGGTCGGGCTCTCCACCACCACGACGAGCTCGGGCTTGTTGGAGGAGGCGCGCACGAGCCCCCAGGTGCCGTCGGCCACCGTGACGCGCACCCCGTTCACCGTGGTGACGCCGCGGATCGACTGGCCGATCAGCTCGCCCCCCTGCTCCGCCAGCGCCGCGATGCGCTCCGTGACGCGGTTGATGACGCCGTATTTGACCTCGTCGGCGCAGTGCGGCGACATCGTCGGCGAGCCCCACGTCAGCGGCAGGTCGGCATACAGCTCGGCCATCGTTTTCGTCGGGTTGCGGTCAAGCATGTCGAGCACGGCGATGGCGGTGACGAGCCCGTCGTCGTAGCCGCGGCCGATCGGGGCGTTGAAGAAGAAGTGCCCCGACTTCTCGAAGCCGGCCAGCGCCTTGAGGTCGGACACGCGCCGCTTGATGTAGGAATGGCCGGTCTTCCAGTAGTCGGTCGAGACGCCGTTCGCCTTCAACACGGGATCGGTGTCGAACAGGCCGGTCGACTTGACATCGACCACGAAGCGGGCGCGCGGGTGCAGCGCCGAAAGGTCGCGGGCGAGCATCACGCCGATCTTGTCGGCGAAGATCTCGGCGCCGGTATTGTCGACGACCCCGCAGCGGTCGCCGTCGCCGTCGAACCCGAGGCCGACGTCGGCGCCGTGGGCGCGCACCGCGTCGGCCATGGCGTGCAGCATGTGCAGGTCTTCGGGGTTGGGATTGTAGCGCGGGAAGGTGAAGTCGAGGTCGGTGTCGAGCGGCACCACCTGGCACCCCAGCCGCTCCAGCAGACCGGGGGCGAAGGCGCCGGCCGTGCCGTTGCCGCAGGCGGCGACGACCTTGAGCGGACGCTTGAACGGCGGCCGGCGGGCGAGGTCGTCGAGGTATCGCCGGGGAAACTCGGCCTCGTAGGCGTAGCCGCCGCCGGCCGCCGTGCGATAGCTGCCCGACAGCACGATGTCGCGCAGCCGTCCCATCTCGTCGGGCCCGAAGGTGACCGGGCGCTGCACCCCCATCTTGACGCCGGTCCAGCCGTTGTCGTTGTGCGAGGCCGTGACCATCGCCACCGCCGGGCAGTCCAGCTCGAACTGGGCGAAGTAGGCCATCGGCGACAGGGCGAGCCCGATGTCGTGGACGCGGATGCCGGCCGCCATCAAGCCCTGCATCAGCGCGATCTTGATGGACGCGGAATAGGAGCGGAAGTCATGGCCGGTGACGAGCTTGGGCTCGACGCCCATCTCGTGGATCAGCGTGCCCAGGCCCAGACCCAAAGCCTGCACACCCATCAGGTTGATTTCGCGCTCGAACAGCCAGCGCGCGTCGTATTCGCGGAAGCCGGTCGGCTTGACCATTGGCTGCGTTTCAAAGGCGAGCGTGTTGGCACGCAGCGTCGGTTGAGGCTTGGGAAACATCGTGGTCCTGCGAGGTCCTCGCGCGGGGGCGGCGCGCCGCCACCAGGATAAGGGCGTTTCACCCGCCGCGGAACCACCTTTCCCGCACGCGTTGCGGCGCGGCGGCAGGGCCGCAGTCAGTGTGCGCGCATCTTGTAGGCCATGCGGACCACGCCCCAGTGACGGCCAGCGACATAGACCGGCGCGTCGAACTCCATGGTCATCGCCGACCCGTCGCCCATGTTGCGGGCATAGCTCTGCACGAGAAAAGGCCGGAAACTGCGCGACGCCATCAGGCCGACCCGCTCCTTGTTCATTCGCCGGATGCGCGAATGGCGGAAGTTCCACGCTGTGTCGCGGCCGCGGCGGGCCTGCGCGTATCGCTGGTTGTGCACGGCGATGAAGCCGTTGCGGTCCTGCAGCAGGCAGAACTCGGGCTGCGGCGCGCGTTCCAGCTCACCTTCAAGGCGATGCGCCAGCAGCCGATCCAGCACGGCGCTGGAAGCCGTGCGGTACTCGGCCGGATCGAAGTCGCCGACCTCGACGTACTGGTCGTCGAACAGCTCCGTTTCCCTAAGCGTGCCCGCCGCGACCGCGCTCTCGATGGCGGAGGCGACGTCGGCGGCGATCGCCTGCACGCGTTCGACATAGGGCCAGTACAGGGCGCGCAGGCGCCGAAGTTCCTCGGCGATGCGGTCGCGCAGCGCCGGCTGGGCCTCGACGAACACGGTTTCGAATCCCGCCGTGGTCGGCGTCAGCAGCCGGATGGCGAAGCTGCCGAGCACAGGCGTTTCCACCCGCACCGTGTCGCCGAGCACCGTGCTCTGCAGTTCGGGAGGCGTCGCGAGCTGAAGGCCGTCGAGCGAGAGGTCGAGGATGTGAACCTTGCAGCTGCCGCCGCGATGATGAAGCGTCCCCTCCAGCATCAGCGGCCAGCGCTCGGTCGCCGCGTCACGTTCGCTGCCCTCGTCGCCGCTGCCCTGGCGCAGCAGGATGATGGCGTGCTCGGTCAAACGGGCAAAGGCGTGCCGCGCCTTGCCGGCCGCCTGCTCGGCCGAGGAGGTCATCGCCCGCACCGTTCCGCCCAGCGTGCGCATGCGCCCGGCGGACGCGCGAACCTTCTGCGCGAGGCTCGCCACGCTTTCCGATCCCAGGCCGATCTCGCGGGTCTGCTCGCCCTGCGCCATCATCGCCGCGCGCACGGCCGTGAACACGTCCTCCAGGCTGCCGATCGTCGACTCAAAGGCGCGCACTTCGGCGGTGTTGACCACGGCGCGCTCGCGGATGCGCTTCACGGAGGCGACGATCTCGTCGGTGGCGCGCTGCGTCTGCTGCGACAGGGACTTCACCTCCCCCGCCACGACGCGGAAGCCGGCGCCGGCCGCGCCGGCCCGCGCCGCCTCGATGGTGGCGTTGAGCGCCAGCAGGTTGGTTTGCGCGGCGATGGCGGCGATCATCTTGATGGCGCGCTCGATCTCGGCGATGGAAGCCATCAGCTCCTCCACGCTGCCCAGCGCGGATCGCGAGCGGGCGTGGGCCTGGTCGACCGCGCCGGCGGCGGTCGCCAAGCGTTCCTCGATCACGTCGCTCTGGCTTTGCAGGTTGCAAACGGACGCGACGAACTGGTCGGCGCGGGTCCGCATCATCTCGGCGGAGGTGTCGAACTCGCCGGAAAAGGCCGACATCTCGTCGGCGAGCGAGATCGCCTCGGTGAGGATCCGGCCCAGCGACAGGTTGGTTTCGGTGGCCGTACCGATGCCGGTGAACAGATCGCTTTCGGCGGCGCGCCGCGTATCCGTCGTGTTGCGCGGCGGGGATGACGCAAGGTCAGGTTGGGGAGGCGGTTCCGTCGGATCCGGCGTCGCGCTCGCGCGCCGAGCCGCTGCTCGTCCGGGCCAGATCCTCCGCATCAGCATGGGACATCATCGGTGACGTGAATCGAAGCGCATCTGAGCAAGCCCGGGTTAAGCGGCCGTGAAGAACCGCCTCAGGACGCGCCTTCTCGCGTTTGAATGCGGTCGAAGCCGGTGAACACGGTGAAGGTGTCGGCCCTGGCGATGGCGCAAAGCGTCACGTCGAGAGCGCGGGCGCGCTCGATGGCGAAGGAGGTCGGCGCCGAGATCGCGACGAGACAACGTGCGCCGAAGGTCGCCGTCTTTTCCACCATCTCGAAGGAGCAGCGGCTGGTGATGACGGCGAAGCCGGATACGGGATCGATGCCGGCACGCAGCAGCGCCCCGATCAGCTTGTCCAGCGCGTTGTGCCGGCCGACGTCCTCGCGCACCTCCAGCAGGGTGCCGGACCTGTCCGCCCAGGCGGCGGCGTGCACGGCGCGGGTCGCGGCGTTCAGCACCTGTCGCTCGTCGAGCGTGCGAAGGGCGCGGGCGATCGCCGCGACGTCGATCGGCGCGGCGCCCTCGCCAGCGCCGGCGGCGGCCCGCCTCAAGGCCCCGATGTCGTCGATGCCGCACACGCCGCATCCCGTGCGCCCGGTCATCGCCCGCTGCCGCGCGAGGTGCCTGCGCAGCCTGTCGCCGCGCAGGCCGATGCGCAACGCCAGCCCGTCGGGCAAAGCCTCGACCCGGACATCGCGGATCTCGCCGGCTTGCTCGATCAGTCCTTCCGTCAGGCTGAAGCCATAGGCGAAGTCGAGGAGGTCGGAGGGCGTGAGCATCATCACCGCGAAGGGGACGTCGGCGAGGATGACCTGCACGGGCACCTCGACGGCAACCGCGCGCTCCTCGGCGCGCAGCAGCGTGCCGTCGAGCGCGACGATCCGGCACACCGCCCGCGTCACCGCCTCGGTTGCGGGCGGCTCGGGCGACGGATCGCCGGCGCGGCTCACCGGGGGGCGGACTGGCGCGGGGCCTCGACGTCGGCGAGCGAGGTCACGACCCGGTCGGGCGGCAGGTCGAGGTATTCGTCCGGCTTGCCGGTGCGGTTCACCCAAATGGTGGCAAAGCCGAAGGCCTTGGCGCCGGCGATGTCCCAACGGTTGGAGGAAAGAAAAGCCACCTCGCGCGGGGTCGTGCGAAAGCTTTGGGCGACCAGGCCGTAGATCGCCGGCAGCGGCTTGTAGCTCATCTGACGCTCCACGGTGAGCACGGCGTCGAGCAGGTGGGTCAGCTTGGCGGCGCGCGTCGCGTTGGCCAGCATGGCGGCGGTGCCGTTCGACAGGATCGCCGTGCGGGCGCCGCCCTCGCGCAGCCGGCGCAGGGTCGGCGCCGCATCGGGATAGGCGTCCAGCTCCTCGTAGGCGGCGAGCAGCTTCGGGCGCAGCCCTTCTGGCAGACCGCCGGTCGACGCCGCCGCCACGTCGAGGGCGGCGGCGGTCAGGTCGCGGAAATCGCGCCAACGCCCCATCAACGCGTAAGTCCAGGTGTATTCGAGCTGCTTGACCCGCCACAGCTGCGACAAGGCCTCGGCGTGGGCGCCGATCTCCCCGCGATAGCGCTCGACCGCCGAATGGACATCGAACAGCGTGCCGTAGGCATCGAAGACGTAGACCTTGGCGTGCATCCCCGGCGAACCTCGGTTTCCATTCCACGGCAACGGCCGACGCCGCCCGCGCCCGGCCTTATTCTGCCGCCGGCAACCGTCGGGCCGTCACAGACCCGGCGAGGCCGGCCGGCATTTCGCCATTGAGGAAGATCTTGTAGGCGGGATTGGCGCTTTCGTCCCAGTAAGGATAGCCGAGCGCGTCGAGACAGGCGTGGAACTCGGACCGCGCGGCGCGGGGCACGACCAGGCCGGCGAGCACGCGCCCGTAATCGGCCCCGTGGTTGCGGTAATGGAACAAGGTGATGTCCCAGCCGCCGGCACCTGCCCCGGTCCGTCCGCCCCCCGCGTCGTGGGCGAGACCGTCGAGGAAGCGGAGCAGCGCCCCCGGCCGCTCGGGAAACTGGAAGCGGTAAAGGCGCTCGTCGGGCAGGCCGTGGGCGCGGCCGCCGACCATGTAGCGGATGTGGACCTTGGCGGTTTCATCGTCCGACAGGTCGAGCACGCCGTAGCCGGCCGCGCGCAGCGACCCGACCAGCGCCGACTTTTCCGCCGCGCCGCCGGCGAGCTGCACGCCGACGAAGACGTGGGCCTCGCGCCCGCCGGCGTGGCGGTAGTTGAACTCGGTGATGAGGCGCGGCCCGATCGTCGCGACGAAGGCACGGTAGCTTCCCGGACGCTCGGGAATGGTGACGGCCAGCAGCGCCTCGCGGCGTTCGCCCAGCTCGGCGCGCTCGGCGATGTGACGCAGGCGGTCGAAGTTGAGGTTGGCGCCGGAGTTCACCGTGACGAGCGCGCCCCCGCGCCCTTCGCCACCCGCCTGGCCGCGACGCCGCCCGGCATAGGCCTTCAGTCCGGCGAGGCCGACGGCGCCAGCCGGCTCGGCCGATCCGCGGGTGTCGTCAAAGATGTCCTTCACCGCGGCGCAGATCTCGTCGGTGGACACGGTGATGACGTCGTCGAGGAGCTCGCGGCAGATCCGGAAGGTTTCCACCCCGACCTGACGCACGGCGACGCCGTCGGCGAACAGCCCGACCTGGGCCAGCTCGATCCGCTCGCCGAGCCGGATCGCTTCCGCCATGGAGGGCGCGTCGTCCGGTTCGACCCCGATCACCTTGATGTCGGGGCGCAGATACTTCGTGAAGGAGGCGATGCCGGCGGCGAGCCCGCCGCCGCCGACGGGCACGAAGATCGCCTCGATGGGATCGGGATGCTGGCGCAGGATCTCCATGCCCACCGTGCCCTGCCCGGCGATCACGTCGGGATCGTCGTAGGGCGGCACGAAGGTCAGGCCGCGCTCGGCCTCCAATTGCCGGGCATGGGTCAGCGCCTCGTCGAAGGCGTCGCCGTGCAGCACCACCTCGCCGCCGAGCCGGCGCACCGCGTCGACCTTGATGGAAGGGGTTGTGCGCGGCATCACCACGATGGCCGTGAGGCCGAGCTTGCCGGCGGCGAGGGCGACGCCCTGCGCGTGGTTGCCGGCCGAGGCGGTGACGATGCCGCGCGCGCGCACCTGCGGGGACAGGCCGACGATCTTGTTGTAGGCACCGCGGAGCTTGAAGGAATGCACGGGCTGCAGGTCTTCCCGCTTGAGGAAGACGGGCGCACCCAGCCGCTGCGACATCCGCACCATCGGGTCGAGCGGCGACTCGATGGCGACGTCGTAGACGCGCGCCGACAGGATCATCTTGGGATAGTCGTGCATCGCCGGGCTGTTCGGTTGGATCCGTGTTGAACCGCGCCCGAGCTTCGGCCGGTCCGCCGTTTGGTTCCTCGACATATGTGATCTGCGTCGGAACTGTCCAGGTGACGACGCCCGGCCGGTACCCGCGACGGTCCCGCCGGCCGCTGCGGCGCCGGCCTGATTTGCCGCGTCGGTGAAATGGCCTCACAACATCCGCCCCTGTTCGAACATCGATCCTTGCAGCCACCCTCCTTCTCCCCCGCCCTGCGCGACGAACTGCTCGACCTGCTGAGGTGGCGCCGCGACGTGCGCGCCTTCCGCCGCGAGCCGCTGCCGGCCGGCTTGGTGGAGCGCCTCGTCGGCACCGCCTGCCTCGCGCCGTCCGTCGGCTTGAGCGAACCCTGGCGCTTCGTGCTGGTCGATGATCCCGGCCGCCGCGCGGCGGTGCGCGCCAACTTCGAGGCGGCCAACGCCGCCGCCCTGCAGGCTCAGGGTGCCGAGCGGCAGCAGGCCTACGCCCGGCTCAAGCTCGCCGGGCTCGACGAGGCGCCGGTGCATCTGGCCGCCTTCGCCGATCCCGACGACGCGCAGGGTCACGGGCTCGGGCGGCGGACCATGCCGGGGATGACCGAGCTCAGCGTCGCCATCGCCGTGCACACGCTTTGGCTCGCCGCCCGCGCGGAAGGCATCGGGCTGGGCTGGGTGTCGATCCTCGACCCCGGTCCGCTGCCGGCCCTGCTCGACGTGCCCGCGCGCTGGCGCTTCGTCGGTTACCTCTGCCTCGGTTATCCCGCCGCCGTCGACGATCGGCCAGCCCTCGAGCGCGCCGGCTGGGACGCGCGGCGGGACCCGGCCAGCCGGCTGTGGCGGCGTTGAGCGGACTGCCCCCCCCCAGCGGCCCTGCGAGGCTTGCGAAAGCCCGCTTCGGAGCCTCGCACCATGACGATGCCGGTCGAAAGCGTCTGGGACTACCCCCGCCCGCCCCGCCTCGAAGCGGTCGTCCAGGAGCTGCGCATCGTCCTCGCCGGCGAAACGGTGGCCGTGACGCGGGCCGGGCTGCGCGTTCTGGAAACGAGCCACCCGCCGGTGTACTACCTGCCGCGCGATGCCTTCACCTGCGCGGTCCTGCCGAGCGGGCGCCGCCGCTCCTTTTGCGAATGGAAGGGCAGCGCCGCCTATTGGTCGCTCGCCGCCAACGGCCGCACGGCCATCGACTGCGCCTGGAGCTATCCCGATCCCACCGCGCCCTTCGCGGCCCTGCGCGATCACCTCGCCGTCTACCCCGCCGCGATGGATCGCTGCACGGTCGAGGGCGAAACGGTGACGCCGCAACCCGGCGGCTTCTACGGCGGCTGGATCACCGACAACCTGCGCGGACCTTTCAAGGGCGCACCGGGAACCATGCACTGGTGAACGGCGCTGCGCTCACAGATTGCGGAGCGCTCGCGATGGGGGCTGCAATCGGCCGGTCGCCACGCGCCGGCCAGCTTGGTGGAGACGGCCATGGATCGCCAGCAGCACGACGGATCCGAGCGGGACGATCAGGACGTCGAGCGGGGGCAGGCGTCGAAAGACGACAGCGAGCCCGACCTCGAAGACAATGATCGACTCCACGCCGGCAACGGACCGACACCGCCATCGGCGCGGATCATCCACGAGATCATCCGCGAGGACGGCGAGGAAGAGCTGGAACGCAGCGTCAAGGCGCTGGTCTGGTCGGCCACCGGCGCCGGCCTGTCGATGGGCTTCTCCTTTCTCACCATGGCGATCCTGAAGAGCGGCCTGCCCGAGGCGCCGTGGAGCAAGCTCGTCACCGGATTCGGCTATACGATCGGCTTCCTCATCGTGGTGCTGGGACGCCAGCAGCTCTTCACCGAGTCGACGCTGACCGCCGTGCTGCCGCTGCTCACCCGCAAGGACTGGTACACGGCGCTGCGAACCGGGCGCCTGTGGGCGGTGGTGCTGGTGTTCAACCTTCTCGGCACCTTCGCCTTCGCGTGGATGGTTAGTCACGAGTCCTTGTTCGACGAGGACATCAACCGGGCGCTGCGGACCCTCGCCGCCGCCGCGGTCACCGACGCGTTCTGGCCGATGCTGGTCAAGGCCGTGCTCGCCGGCTGGCTGATCGCCCTGATGGTCTGGCTGATCCCCGGCGCCGGGCCGGCCCGGTTGTGGCTGATCCTGATCCTCACCTACGTCGTCGCCATCGCCCATTTCTCGCACATCATCGCCGGCTCGGTGGAAGCGGCCTTCAACGTCTTCACCGGCCAGATGACGGCGATCGGCTATGTCACCCGCTTCCTCGCGCCGACGCTGATCGGCAATACGCTGGGCGGCGTTTCGATGGTGGCGATCCTCAACCATGCGCCGGTGCGCGACGAGTTGCCGACGCCCAACAAGGCTTGACGCCGGACCGCAGGGATGCGCCGCACGGTGCTGTTCTACACCCACGCCCACGGTGGCGGCGGCGCCGAGATCACTTTCGACCGGCTCGCCCGCGCCTTCGTCGCCAACGGCGACCGGGTGATCTTCGCCGGGGATCGCGGCGCCTCCACGGCCGACGCGCCCGGCTTGCGCCGGCGGGTGCTCGGCCGCAATCACGCCCTCGCCACGCTCCGCCTCGCCGGCGTGCTGCGCCGCGAGCGCCCCGACGCCTCCTTCTCCGCCCTCGGCGCCCAAAATCTCAAGCATGTCGCGGCGGCGGCGCTCGCCGGGCGGCTCGGGCGCTGCGTCCTCGGCATTCACGGCTTCGCGGAAGCCGAGCCCGGCCGGCTTGCGCGGCTTTTCTACCATCTCTGCCCGCTGGTGACGCGGATCGCCGCCCGAACCATCTGCGTGTCGGACGTTCTGCTGGCCGACATCGCCGGGCGATGGAGCGGTCGCCGCCTCACCCGCATCTACAACCCCGTGCCCTTGCCCGCGCCCGTGCCCGCTCAGGTGGCGCCGGCCGGCGGCCGGCTGGTGCTGGCTCTCGGGCGTTTCGAGCCGATCAAGCGCTTCCCCGACCTCGTCGCCGCCTTCGCCCGCCTCGCGGAAGCGGATCTGCGCCTCGCCATCCTCGGCGAAGGTCCCGAACGGGCCGTCATCGAGGCCACCGTCGCCCGGCTCGGGCTCGGCGAGCGCGTCGACCTGCCGGGCTTCGTCGCCGACCCGTCGTCCTGGTATCGCCGCGCTGCCTGCGTCGCCATCGCTTCGCGAAGCGAAAGCTTCGGCCTGACCGCCGCCGAAGCCCTGAGCCATGGTGTCGCGGTGGTGACGACCGCGTGCGGCGGTCCGCCGGAGATCCTTGGATCCTGCGGACGGGTCGTGCCGGTCGGCGACGTCGAGGCCCTCGCCCGCGCCCTGGCCGAAACCCTCGCCGACCCCGGCGATCCCGCTCCGCGCCGCGCGAGGGCCGCGACTTTCTCGCCGGATGCAGCCCGGGCCGCTTATGCCGCGCTGATCGACGGCCTGGGATGAACCGGCCCGGCGTTACGGCCGAACCCTGACCGGCGGGAACCGTCGCCGGCGACCGGGCGCCGGCGTTGCGTGCGGGATCAAGCATCGCCGCTGCGGCATCGCGGCTGACGCAGCCCCAGCCCGGCTCGTCACCGGCGGGGATGCGGAGCTTGCTCAGTCTCCCGACGCCAACGCCAGATGGGCGTCGAACAAGCGGTCCATCTGCGTTTCCACGGCGAACGGCCGCGCCTTGCCGGCGATCACGGTCGGGTCGAGCC
>CAXTMA010000067.1:0-1866 GCA_964245015.1 uncultured Beijerinckiaceae bacterium
GGCCAAGGAGTTCGAGCATGCCCGCACTGACCCGCCCCGAAGGCTCGCTGCCCCGGGATTTCCACCTCACCCGCCGCACCACCGCCAGTCTGTTCTTCGCCGGCTACGCGCTGGCGGCGCTGTCGGCGGAGGCGGCGCCGATCACCACGCCCGGCGATGGCCTCACGATCGACGAGGTGATGATCCCCAACGGCGCGCCCAAGCCGCTGCCGGCCTACCTCGCCCGGCCGCAAGGTGCCGGGCCCTTTCCCGCGATCATCGTGGTCAACGAGATCTTCGGCATCCACGATTACATCAAGGACGTCTGCCGCCGCTTGGCCAAGCTCGGCTACGTCGCCGTGGCGCCGGCCTTCTTCTACCGCTCGGACGCCGATCTGCCGGCGATGACCGACATCGTCGCGATCCGCGCGGTGGTTGCCCAGGCCGGTGTGCCCCAGGTCGACGGCGACGAGCGTGCCACCTCCGGCTGGTTGACGGCGCAGCCCTTCGTGGATCCCAAGCGCATGGGCATCACCGGCTTCTGCTGGGGCGGAGCGGTGGTGTGGCGGGCGGCGATGGCCGATCCCGACATCCGCGCCGGCGTCGCCTGGTACGGGCAGATCAAGCCGCTGATCACGCGCGCCGGCGAGGTCCGCGCCCCGGTGCTCGGCCTTTACGCCGGCCTCGACCAGGGCATCTCGCCCGACGACGTCAAAGCGATGGGGGACGCGCTCGCCAAGGACGGCAAGACCGGATCGAGCCTGCACCTCTACCCCGACGCCAAGCACGGCTTCCACGCCGACTATCGATCGAGCTACAACGAGGCCGACGCCAAGGACGGCTGGGCACGCATGCTCGCGCACTTCAAGGCCAACGGCGTGGCCTGACCGCTCCGGCGGCCCGCGCGATCAAGCTTCGCAGCTTTCCGCCTGCGACAACGGGAGGTCGCGTGGTAAGCACCGCGTCAATAGCGGCAACGAAGGCCATCCTCGCACCCCATGCATCTCCAGCTCGATCCGGTGGGCGGCATCGCCGGCGACATGTTCGCCGCCGCCCTGCTCGATGCCTTTCCCTGCTTCGAGGCGGGCCTCGTCGCCGCCGTGGAATCGGTCGCCCCCGTGCGCTGCCGCCTCCTCGCGCACAACGACGGCGTGCTGCAGGGCCGGCGCTTCCTCGTCGAGCCGCTGGACGGATCGGCCGGGAGCATCGGGCAGGATCATTCGCATGGCCACGCCCATGACCACGCTCACGCTCACGCTCACGCCCATGACCACGCCCATGCCACCCATGCCCACCGGCACTGGTCGCAGATCCGCGCCGACCTCGACCGCTCGTCCCTCGATCCCGCCGTCAGGCAGGGCGCGGTGGCGATCTTCGGCCATCTTGCCGAAGCCGAGGCGGCCGTGCACGGCATCGACGTCGCCGATGTCACCTTTCACGAGGTGGGTGCCGCCGACTCGATCGCCGACATCGTTGCCGCCGCCTTTCTCATCGCCGCCCTCCGCGGCGAGGGCGAGCCGGTGAGCTGGAGCGTCGGCCCGCTGCCGCTCGGCTCCGGCTGGGTGCGGACCGCCCATGGGCTGCTGCCGGTCCCCGCGCCGGCCACAGCCCTGCTGCTGCGCGGCCTGCCGACCCTTGACGACGGCGTCGGCGGCGAGCGCATCACGCCGACCGGCGCGGCGATCCTGCGCCACCTTTGCGGTTGTGCGGCCGAGGCGCCGCGCCGGCCGCGCGTGCTCGGGCGCTCGGGCATCGGCTTCGGCACCCGTACGCTGCCCGGCCTGTCGAACTGCCTGCGCGTTCTTGCCTTCGATGAGCCCGGCGGCGCGGGCCCCAGATGCGCCGCCGGGGGCCCCACCAACACCCGCCCGCCCCCCACCCCTCGGG
>CAXTMA010000067.1:1876-16988 GCA_964245015.1 uncultured Beijerinckiaceae bacterium
GGGGCGTAGGGGCCGGGGGCCCCAATGGCTGCCCGGGCGCCCCACCGCGAACTTCTGGTGATCGAGTTCGAGGTCGACGACCAGTCGGCGGAAGACCTCGCGATGGGCCTCGACCGGCTGCGCGCCGACCCCGACGTCTTCGACGTCGTGCAGATGCCGGTGTTCGGCAAGAAAGGCCGGATGATGACCCATGTCCGCGCCCTGGTGCGGGCCGAGGCGCAGGCGGGGGCTGTCGCCGCGTGCTTCCGCGAAACCACCACCATCGGCCTGCGCCACCATCTCGTGTCGGGCTCGGCGCTGCCCCGCCGCTCGCTGATGGTGGAGGTGGCCGGGCGCCCCGTGCGGGTCAAGACGGTGGAGCGGCCGGGCGGGCGCACGGCCAAGGCCGAGGCCGACGACGTGTTCCAGCCCCGCGCCGCCGGCGCCGCGACGACCCACGCGACGACCCATGCCGCGCGTGCCGCAATACGTCGCGAGGCGGAACGCTTGGCGCTTGAAAGCGATGGCGAGGCATGAACGAGGACGTCCTCGGCCACCATGACCTCGACCGGGTGCTCGCCGCGATGGCACCGCTCGCCGTGGCGGTCAGCGGCGGCGTCGACAGCATGACCCTGATGAGCGCGGCCCACCGCCGGTTGGGCGCCGCCGCCGTGCTCGCGGTGCACGCCGTTTCCCCCGCCGTGCCGGCCGAGGCGACGCGCCGCGTCGAGGAACAGGCCGCGCGCGCCGGCTGGGCCCTGCGGCTGATCGAGGCGAACGAGTTCGCCGACCCGCGCTACCTCGCCAACCCGGTCAACCGCTGCTTCTTCTGCAAGACCAACCTGTACGGCGCCCTGGCCACCATCACCGACCGGCAGGTCGTGTCGGGCGCCAACACCGACGACCTCGGCGAGTACCGGCCGGGCCTCGACGCCGCGCGCGAACACGGGGTGCGTCACCCCTACGTCGAAGCGGGACTGAGCAAGGCGGCCGTGCGCGCGCTGGCCCGCCGCCTCGGTCTGGGAGCGATCGCCGAGCTGCCGGCCGCCCCGTGCCTGTCGAGCCGGGTCGAGACCGGCCTGCCGATCGCCGCGGATACGCTGCATTTCATCCATGCCGTCGAAACGCTCGTCAGGGACCGTCTCGCCACCCTCTCAACCGTGCGCTGCCGCGTGCGCGCGGCCGGCATCGTGGTCGAACTCGACGCGGCCAGCCTCGTCGCGCTCGACGGAGCGGAGCGCGCCGCCCTTGCCGCCGCGCTGCGCGCGGTCGCACCGCCCGAGCTTGCCACCGCCGGCGTGTCCTTCGCGCCCTATCGGACGGGAAGCGCCTTCCTCACCGCGACCCATCGTCCCGCGCCGACCTCGCGGGGCAGGGCGGAGGGCAGGGCATGAGCTTGGCGGACGAGTTCGTGCCGGACATCGACCGCGCCGGGCGCATCGGCCTGGAAGAGGCTGTCTTCGCCGCCGGCAAATCGCCGGCGCAGCTCGACGCCATCCTTGCCGACGCGATCGAGCGCGGCATGGCTTCGCTGCTGCTGACCCGGCTCGACGGCGACAAGTTCGCCGCCTTGGCTCCGCGCCACCGCGATCGCCTGGACTACTGTTCGGCCTCGCGCACGGCCGTGTTCGGCGTCGCGCGCCCAAGCACGGGATCGCGGCACGTCGCCGTGGTCTGCGCCGGCACCTCCGACGTGCCCGTCGCCCGCGAAGCCCTGCGCACCCTCGCCTATGCCGGCGAAACGGCCACGCTGATCGCGGATGTCGGCGTCGCAGGCCTGTGGCGGCTGACCCGGCGGCTCGACGAGATCCGCTCGCACCCGATCCTCATCCTCGCCGCCGGCATGGACGCGGCCCTGCCCAGCGTGCTCGGCGGCTTGGTCGGCGGCGCGATCATCGCCGTGCCGACCTCCGTGGGCTACGGCGTCGCCGCCGGCGGCCGGGCGGCGCTCGACGCGCTGCTGTCGTCCTGCGCGCCGGGGCTCACCGTGGTCAACATCGACAACGGCTACGGAGCCGCCTGCGCGGCCCTGCGCCTGCTCAACGCCGCCGACCGGCTGGCGCAAGCGGCCGGGGAGGGCGCAAGTTGTCCGGCGGCGTGAGCTTGAGGCCGCAACCGGGATCGACCGCCCGGCCGATACACGAGGAGAGCCTGCCATGGAACGTCGCCGCTTCATCCAAGGCGCCGCCGGCGCCGCAATGGGAACAATGGCCGCCGGCGGCCCCGCCGACGCCGTCACCGGGAGTGCAACAATGACCGACGCTTCCGCCCTGCCTGTGACGCGCCCCGGCGATCCGGCCGATCTGCCCTTCGTGACCGATCCCGGTGAGAAGCGCGGCGAGATGTTGTACCGCCGCTTCGGCCGCACCGGCGAGATGATCTCCGCCATCGGCATGGGCGGCTTCCATCTCGGCAAGTCGGCGGTCACGGATGCGGAAGCGACCCGCCTCGTCCACGAGGGGATCGACCGCGGTATCACCTTCATGGACAACTGCTGGGACTACAATCACGGCCGCTCGGAGATGCGCGTCGGCGCCGCGCTGAGCGAGGGTGGTTACCGCGCCAAGGTGTTCCTGATGTCCAAGATGGACGGGCGCACGAAGAAGGCCGCGGCCGAGCAGATCGACGAGTCGCTGCGGCGCCTGCGCACCGACCACATCGACCTCGTGCAGCACCACGAGATCCTGCGCTTCGACGATCCCGACCGCGTCTTCGCCGAGGGCGGGGCGATGGAGGCCTTCCTTGATGCCAAAAAGGTCGGCAAGCTGCGCTTCATCGGCTTCACCGGCCACAAGGACCCGCGCATCCACCTTCAGATGCTGCACGTCGCGGAAGAGCGCGGCTTCCATTTCGATTCCTGCCAGATGCCGCTCAACGTGATGGACGCGCACTTCCGCTCCTTCGCCCACCTCGTGCTGCCCTACCTCGTCGCCAACGGCATCGCCGTGCTCGGCATGAAGACCTTCGGCGACGGCGTCCTGTTGAAAAGCAACGCCGCGCTGACGCCCATCGAGATGCTGCACTATTCGCTCAACCTGCCGACATCGGTGGTGATCACCGGCATGGAGAACCAGCGCGACCTCGATCAGGCCTTCGCGGCGATGAAGAGCTTCCAGCCGATGGCCAAGCCGGACGTGGCGGCGCTGTTGGAGCGCAGCCGTCCCTTCGCGCTGGACGGCAAGTACGAGCTGTTCAAGACCAGCGCGACCTTCGACGGCACGGCGAAGAACCCGGCATGGCTGGGCGACGACGTCGCCAGCGTGCAGCACCTCGCGCCGACGATGGAATAATGGCCGTCCCCGCCGCATCGCCGCTGCGCGATGCCGACGGCACGCTGCCGCTCGAACTCTACGCCGCGCTGGGCGACGGCCGTAGCGTCGCGATCGTCGGCGCGGACGGCTCGATCGACTGGTGGGGCGTGCCGGGGATGGACAGCCAGCCCCTGTTCGACCGGCTACTCGACCCCGCGCGCGGCGGCCGCTTCTCGATCACGCCCGACGAGCCCTTCACGGTGGAGCGGCGGTACCGGCCCGACAGCAACGTGCTGGAGCAGACCTTCACCACCGCCGGCGGCCGGGCGCGCATCACCGATTCGCTCAACTCGGGCATCTCCGGTCGGCTGCCTTGGTGCGAGCTCGCCCGCCGCGTCGAAGGGTTGGACGGGCACGTCACCCTCTCGGTCGAGGTTCATCCCGGTCGCCGCCTCGACGGGGCCTCGCCGTGGCGGGAGGAGACGCCGCAGGGCGACGTGCTCCACGTCGAAGGCATCATCGCCGCGGTGCGGCACGATGCCAGCGTCGAGCCGCTGGTGCGCGACGATTTCCGCACGCTGGCGCGGCTCGCCACCGCGCCCGGCTCGCGCACGGTGATCGCCGTGCTCGCCTCGGCGGACGAGCCGCTCATCCTGCCGCCGCTCGAAGCCATCGATCGGCGCATCGACCGCTCCGACCAGTCCTGGCGCGAATGGTGCGGCGGGCTGCGAACCTTCGGCCGCTATGCCGCCGACGTGCGCCGCAGCGCGCTTGCCCTCAAGCTGCTGCTGTTCTCGCCGACGGGGGCCATCGCAGCCGCCGCCACCACCTCGTTGCCCGAACGCGTCGGTGGTCCCGGAGGCCGGGATGCGAAGAGCCAAGATGCGAAGACCTACGACTACCGCTTCGCCTGGGTGCGCGACGTCGCCTTCACCATCAAGGCGTTCCTGCGCGTGGGCGCGACGGAGGAGGCCAAGGCGGCATTCTCCTGGCTCACCGCGACGATCGCGCGCCACGGCGGCGAACTTCGCACCATGTACGCGCTCGATGGCTCGCTGGCCCCGGCCGAGGAGGAGCTCGACCTGCCGGGCTATGGCGGCAGCCGGCCTGTGCGCAGCGGCAACCGGGCGCGCGACCAGCTCCAGCTTTCGACCTACGGCGACGTCATGCAAACCGCCGCTTTGTTCGTCGAGCAGGGGCACGTGCTCGACCTCACCACGCGCAAGCTGCTGGCCGCGCTGGCCGACCGCTGCGCCGACCTGTGGCGCAAGAAGGACTCCGGCCTTTGGGAGCTGGAAGACCTGCAGCACTACACCATGTCCAAGATCGGCTGCTGGACCGCGCTCAACCGCGCCGTCCAGCTCGCCGATGCCGGGCAGATCCAGTCGAACCAGAGCGCGCGCTGGCGGCGCGAGCGCGACCGCATCCGCGATTGGATCGACGCCGAATGCTGGTGTGAGGCCAAGCGAAGCTACACGCTGCACGCCGGCACCGACAGGCTGGATGCCGCGCTGCTGCTGGCGATCCCCTTCGGCTTCGATCGCCGCGACCGGCTCGCCGCCACGCGCGACGCCGTGCATCGCGAGCTCGGCGCGGAAGGAGGCGGCCTGTACCGGTATTCCGGCATGGCCGGGGAGGAGGGCACCTTTCTCGCCTGCGGCTTCTGGCTGGCGGAAGCCTACGCGCTGCTCGGCGATACGGAAACGGCCGTGCGCCAGCTCGACGGCCTGCTGGCCGCCGCCAACATCAATCTCGGCCTGTTCACCGAGCAGATGGCCGGCCCGCGCCGGATGCTCGGAAACATGCCGCAGGCGCTGAGCCACCTCGCCCTGATTTTGGCCGCCGACGCGATCGGTCTCGTCGAGAGCGGGCCCGCCGCCGACTGAGGGCGTGATCTGCCCCTTCCCGCGGCCGGCCGCCTGGTGCAAGGGAGTGCGGCAGGGCCGGGCGCGAAAGGCGGGACGATCTTGGGATGGAAACGATCCCGCTTGCGGACGGCGGCGGTTGGCGTCGTGCTGGCGGCCCTGACCGGCTCGCTGTCCGCCGCGCAGCAGGCCGCCCCCGACGATGGCGAACCGGCGGTCGGTCAAGACGCTCCCAAGGTGGTCGCCAAGGCGCACACCCAGCCCGGCAGACCGCATGAAAATGCGGCGCGGCCGGCAAGGAAGAGCCCCTTGATTGACTTCGCCTTGGTTCGCTTCACCCACTCGCCGTTTCCCTACAACGGCAACATCCCCGACCAGAACACGCCGTTCCTCGGCAAGGACGCGGATGGCGAGTTCCATCTCGCGCCACGCGCCGGCAAGCTGCGCAAGGAAACCTACGAGGACACCCGCTCGCTGCTTTCCATGCCGCCGGACTTCGATCCCCGGCGCCCCGATGCCAAGCTGGTGCTCTTCTTCCACGGCAACCTCGCCAACCTGACGCGCGACGTCGCCGCCCGGCAGCGTGTGCCGGCGCAACTCGCCGCTTCGCATCTCAACGCCGCCCTGGTCGCGCCGCAGATGGCGAAGGACGCGCTCGATTCGAGCGCCGGTCGTTTCTGGGATCCCGGCTTTCTCGATGATTACCTCGATGAAGCGGCCGATCATCTCGCGCAGCGCGCAAATGGCCGCTTCGATGCCGCAGCGATCGACCGCCTGCCGGTCATCGTCGTCGCCTACAGCGGCGGCTACCTGCCCACG
Organism: uncultured Beijerinckiaceae bacterium; assembly: GCA_964245015.1. Taxonomy (GTDB): domain Bacteria; phylum Pseudomonadota; class Alphaproteobacteria; order Rhizobiales; family Beijerinckiaceae; genus RH-AL1. The sequence goes on from CAXTMA010000067.1 coordinate 7,791, forward strand.
GCCTTCTCGCTGCTCTACGCCGGCCAGGGCGGCGGCCACCGCCATCGCATCGAGGGGGTCGTGCTCCTCGATGCCCTGTTCGGCGAGAGTGGCAAGTTCGAAAACTGGATCCTGAGCGCTCACGAGAGGGCGTATTTCGTCAGCCTGTATTCCAAGGCGTCGAGCGCCCCCAACATCGCCCTCGCCGACCGGCTCAGAGCGGCCGGTCTTCCCGCCGAAGAAAGGCTGCCGCCCCACATCGGTCCGGGAACCCTCGCCTTCGCCGCCCGCCTCGGCGCCGTGCACAACGACTTCGTCACCCGGGCTGGCAGCGCCGATCCGCTCGCCGACGCCCTGCGCCGCATCGCCCGGGACGCCACTGGCGGTCCGGCCGCCGCCGACAACGGGGCACGCGCCAACGATTCGCCGGGCAACGACGTCCCCGGCGATGACGGACCCGCCGCGGGACCCTATGGTTTGCTGCGCGGGCGGTAGCAGCCCTTGGCCGCACTCTCGGCTCGTTGGGCGCGCCCACGGGAAGCCGACCTGCATCGCATCGGTCAGCCAAGCCGTCTACCCCGGCGCGAGGTGTTGCAGAGCACCCAGGCCGGGCGTGATCGCGGTGGCCGAGAGGAAGGGCGTCCATCGACAACATGATGGCGATGCAGGCTGGGCGAGCGTGCGCCAGCGCATCTTCTCCAACCGCTCGTCACCCCGCCGCCATCCCCGAGGGCTTCGTATGATGGCCGGCTTTTCGCGGCATGGGCCGGCGGCGTCAGGCGCTCGCCGCCCCGCCGGTCGACAGCGTGACATCGAAGCGCGAGCCGCCCGTCGGCACTTCGCGGCAGGCGACATGGCCGCCGTGGCGCTCCGCGATCTGGCGGACGAGGGCCAATCCGAGACCCCAGCCGCCGGCGTCCTCGCCGCGGTGCCTCGGCCTGTAGAAGGGATCGAAGATGCGCTCGCGCTCGGCAGCGGCAATGCCCGGCCCGCCGTCGCACACGCTGATGCGCGCCTGGCCCTCGCAGAGCGATACGGCGACGTCGAGGGGTGGACGGCCGTGCCTGGCCCCATTGTCCAGCAGGTTGCGGATGAGGCGGCGCAGCAGCACCGCATCGCCGGTGATCTCCACCGGCTCGCCGCTGACGACCGCCTCGTAGCGGGCGGCTTCCTCCGCCGCGAGGCCGAGGAGGTCCACCCTGTCGGAGCCTTCGCGCCGGGTCGGGGCATGGTCGAGGCGGCTCGACAGCAGCAGCTCCTCGACGAGGCCGTCCATTTCGGCGAGGTTGCGGATGATCTCGGCCTCGGTCGCCGCCCCGGCAGCCGCGTCCGGCTGGCCGCGCCAGATTTCCACCGCGACGCGCAGGCGGGCCAGCGGCGAGCGCAACTCGTGGCTGGCGTTGGCCAGCAGCGCCTTTTGCGAGGCGACGAGCCCGTCGAGGCTGCGGGCGGCGGCCTTGAAGGTGCCGGCCAGCGAGGCCACCTCGTCGCTGCCGCTCGTGTCGAGGTCGAGCGGCGCGCCGCCCAGGCCCCAGCGGGCGACCCCGGCGCGCAACGCTTCGAGACGGCGGGTCAGCAGAGCCGTCACGGGGTAGGCGGCGAGCCCGACGGCGCCCAGCACGCTCAGCATCGCGGTAAGGATGCGCAGCGCGCGCTCGCCGGTCGAGGGACCGAAGCGGGTCAGGATGAAGCGGTCGTCGGGCAGCTCGATGCGCAGGATGCGCCCCGGCCCGTGCCGCGCGCCCGTGTGATAGTCCGCCAGCGAGATCGGCTCGCCGCGCACGGCGAGGCGGTGTCCTTCGCCGTCGAACAGCGAAACGTCGCCGCCCCCGGATCGGGGATCGCCGGCACGCGACGACGGCTGGACGACGGACGGGCGCTGCGCCTCCCCTAACAGCCACCAGAACGTGCCCATCGCGACCGTCGCGGCGAACAGGCTGAGCAGCAGCGTGACGTAGATCTTCCAGAACAAGCGCCGGCGGACGATCTGCCGGCCGAGTAGGCCGCCTCGCGTCACGGCGCGGCCTCCCGCGGGTCGGCGTCCTGCGACTTGGCGAAGACGTAGCCGGTGCCGCGCACGGTGAGGATCCGGCGGGGATGGCGCGGATCGTCCTCGATGGCCGCGCGGATGCGCGAGACGTGAACGTCGATCGAGCGGTCGAAGGCCTCGTGGCCCTGCACGAGGTCGAGCAGCCGGTCGCGGTTCAGCACGCGGCCGGCGTGGTCGGCGAGCACGGCGAGCAGGTCGAACTGGTAGCTCGTCAGCGCCTTCGCCTCGCCGTCCACGCGCACGCTGCGCGAGCCGCGGTCGATCTGCAAACGGCCGAAGCGCAGCACGAGCCCGTCGTCCTGCCGCGGGCCGGCCCTGCGCCGCAGGATGGCGCGCAGGCGGGCCAGCAGTTCGCGCGGGTTGAAGGGCTTGGGCAGGTAGTCGTCGGCGCCGATCTCCAGCCCGACGATGCGGTCGGTGTCCTCGCCGCGGGCGGTGAGCATCAGGATGGGCACGTCCGAGCGAGCCCTGATGCGCCGGCACACCTCGAAGCCGTCGAGGTCGGGCAGCATCAGGTCGAGGATCACCGCGCCGAACGGGCCGCCGGTCGCGGGCCTGGACGTTCCGAGTGCCAGCGCGTCGAGTCCGGCCGCGGCGGTGGTGCGGCGCTCCACCGTGAAGGCCGCCGCCGCGAGATACTCCGCCACCATGGCAGCGAGGCGCGCATCGTCGTCGATGATGAGGATGCGGTCTGCCGCCATGCCGGTGTCCGGTCAGCCGTGGTCGCTGGGGGTCCTGTCACCGCCCGGCGCGCCATCGGGGCCGAAGCCGCGATCGGGCATCCCGTCGCGGTGTCCGCCCCAGCCGCGCCGCGCCGCCATCCGGTCTTCCATGCGCTGCACGAGCTTGGCGCGCTGGTCGGGCGTGAGCTGGTCGGCGGCGTCGAGCAGGGCGCCGACGATCGTCTTCGACTTGGCATCGATCCCGGCGACCTCGTCGACGCGCAGCTTCTCCACGGCGGCCTTGTCGATGGTGGGCGCGCGCAGGAGGTCGAGCGTCTTCTTGCGCATTTCGGCCGCCCCCTCGCGGCTCGCGTCGAGATCGGTGAAGGTCTTGGCGAAGATGTCGTGGATCTTGTCTTCCTGGGCGGTGGTGGCGCCGACCGAGTCGAGTGCGCTGCGGACGACGTGCTGGATCATGCCGATGCGCGCGCCATGACCGGCAAAGCCATGACCGCCGAAGCCGGCTCCGCCGCCGGCCGCCGCGAAGGCGCCGGCGCCCAGCAGAAGGCCGCCGGCCAGCATGCCGCCGGCGAAGATGCCGCTTGCCGCCGCCAGCCGGCCAAGCCGCCGGCCGGTCTGCCCGCCCGTTCGGCGGCTGTTGTTTGCGGGCGTGTTCGAGTTCGTCGCGTCGAGGTTCGTCAAGGTCGTCTCCACTTGCCGGTGTTGCAATGGTTGAACCTTAGCGGCCTCGTATGTCGGGAAATCCGGGTGAATGTGAAGAAACATGAAGACGGGCGGATCGTGCCGCCCACCGCGGCCAGCCTCGCTATCTGGGATCAGCCGTGCAGCCGGTAAGGATCGGCGTCGGTCGTCACGAAATGGTCTACCGCCTCGACGAGGCGCTCGGTTTGCGTCCGGTCACTCGTGAGCTGCTGTTCCAGGTCGAGCAGCATGCCGGCGAGATTGTCGGCGCACGTCTCCACCGCCGCGGTCCGTCGCTGCTGCTTCGACATGGAGCGACCCTGGGCGAGGAGCCGCCGGCCGGCTTGCGACCGCTCCATTTCCAGCTCCATGCGAAGGTTTCCGGCCAATAAACGGAGGTAAACGGTGTCGTCGCGCACGGCCTCGACGCGATCGGTCGCCCGCTCATCGGTGAAAACGGCTCGGGTGATGTCGTCCTTGAGCACCAGCAGCCGGTCGGGTTCGAAGGGAACGCGCTTCTCGGACTCCGGGAGATTCGGGCGATCGTCGTTGTGGGCGAAGCGGGCGGGCGCATCGAGCTGGGAGAGATTTGCGCGAGACCACGGCATCACGCGTGCGGGGTGTCGGAAATCGATCGTCATGAGGGCGCTTTCGGCAAACAGCTCGTCGCGCGAAACATGAAGAAGCATGGTAAACGCGGTCTTAATCGACCCTCCGATCAATCCTTGCAGCCCTTGCAGCTACCGTCTCCCGCCTTCCGCAGATGCGGCGTTGCTCGGCCGCAGCAGGAGTTGCGGCCGAGGTGTCCGCGATCCCACCCTGCTGGAGCTTGGGTCGCGCGGCCCCCTGCACGAAGCACTTGACGGAAGAAGGCGGCTCCGGCGGTGTCCGAGGAGCGTGCAGGGCCGGGAGCTTCGTGGGGAACGGGCCGCCCGCTGTTTTGCGGATACCGCATCCTTGTGGCGCCGCCCCTCTGGGCCTCGTGGCTGCCGCTGCAGCGATGAGCCTCGGCGTACGCCGGATGCGGTGATCGCTGGCGACTTGGTGGGGAACCAGCGAAAGCGTGGGTGCAGCGCTTGGAATCGCAGGGGACTCGGTCGGCAACCGGCGACTGCGTCGAGGCGGCCGTCCTGCCATCGGAGGGTGATGTTATTGGGTTTGGCGCTTCGTAGCGCGTCGGGCGGACCCGTGTTCCGACGAGGTCTTTACGCCGAGCATGCAGACGCCGCTTTTCAAGAACACCAGGGGAAGCACGCTGCAAGGGCCGTCCGGTCTCGCCTCCGATGGGGCATGGGCGAGACCTTCGCGCCGGGCGGGTGGACCCGCTCCATCCTCCTCGATCGCAGGCCGGCAGGCGTAGTGGAGCCATACCTCGTAGGCCTGCTGGCAGAGTTCCTCTTCGGCGGCAAAGTCCATCGGATCCCCTTCACCGAACCGTGATAAGGGAGCACATGAATGGTTAACAAGTCGTAAAAGCGGCAGATGCTTCGAGGTCGCTTCGAAACGCAGGGGTGTCGCAGAAAGGCAACGTACGGCGACACCGAGGGCGGCGGGTCGGTTCTGCCATAGCTTCCCGCGCCGGAAACGACCTCCGCTGCCGGACAGCATCGGTGGGCGGCGCAATCGCGCGGACACCCGGCGTTGACGCACCGCGCAATGGAGCCACTGGCAGCCGGGACGATGGCCTAATCGCCGCAGCCGATGCTGCGAAGCCGGAAGCGCTTTCCCATCGTGGCATAAGTGCGCGAACGCCCTTGCCTTTTTGCTCGACCCAGCCGTTGATTGGCAAGCGCCGTCGGGCGCGCATTATCCGCATCCGGGAACCCGCGCGATGGTGTATGATTTCGGCGACCTCGGCGCTTTCAGCTACGACAACAGCCTTGCCGGGCACCAAGCTGCGCGGGCGATCCTGAGACGGCTCGAACCCGCCGACGTGAAAGGCTTCCGCAAGGTCAGGCTCGGCCGTCAGGGGGATGGCGGCTACGTCATGCTCGACGACTTCGACGGCATCCGCGCCGCCTATTCTCTCGGCATCGACACGGACGTGTCGTGGGATGCCGACATGGCGCGCCGCGGCATCGACATCTTCCAATACGACCACACGGTCGCCGCGCCGCCCGAACCCAACGAGCGCTTCCATTTTCATCGGGTCGGCGTATCCGACAGGAACCGCAAGCACGGGCCCTTCAAGACGCTGCCCACGCTTCTACGTGAGAACGGCCATCTCGACGCCGGCGGCGACCTCATCTTGAAATGCGACATCGAAGGATCGGAATGGGCCGTTCTGGGCACGCTCGCGCCGGATCAGCTTCGCCTGTTCCGTCAGATCGTGGTCGAGGTCCACGGCCTGCGCGACCTTCACAAGCCCGACTTCGTCGCCTTCGCCGGCAAGGTCTTCGAATCCTTGACGACGGACCACCGCGTCGTCCACGTTCACGGCAACAACTGCGCCGCTTATGCGATCGTGGGCGGCATGCCCGTGCCGACCGTTCTTGAGATCACGCTGGTGCGCAAGGACAACAAGACCTTCACGCGCTCGCGCCAGACCTTTCCCACCAAGCTCGACCAGCCCAACAACCCCGGCGCCGCCGATTATGCGCTCGGCCTGTTCCGTTTCTGAAGGATCGCCGGGGCCGCCGCATCCCTGCGGGACCGGAGATCACGACGATGGCGACGCCGCAGCGGCTCCGTGCGGGTTCAGGTTGAGGTGCCACACGGCCTTCTCGTGGGCACGGAACCAGGAAAGGTTGCACGCCTCCAGCGCCGACCAGTTCTTGACCCTGCGATAGGGTTCGCAAGCCTGCGACCAGGACTTCTGCAGCAGGGCGCGCTCAGATTCGTCGTCTCCGGCCATGGCGGGGTAGGGGCCAGCCAGGATCGCCGCCAAGGCAGCCGCATGGGCAGCCGCATGGGCGAACACGCCGTGCCGGGTGCGGCGAACTCCGCGGCGTCGCATCACGATCCGCGCCTGCGCTTCGCCATATCCCGCAGCGCTCGGCCGGACAGCACCGTTGTCAAGCCCAGCGCGGCGGCCGACAGGAAATGGATCGCGCCGAGAAACGGGAGATAAAGCAGGATCATCGACGCCGCGCCGCCGCGACGGCGACCAGCACGCCCCCTGCCAGAACACCCACGGCGAGGCCGCTCGCGACGGAGGTCGCGACGACAAGGCTCGTCAGGAGGCTCAAACGAGGCAGAAAGGTGATCGGCACCGGGCGATCTCCAACGAGGTCCCCTTATGTCGCAGATGTCGGCCCCGTGCACGAGGCGCCGTTTGTCGCGCGTCGCGCCCGGCGGCATCCTTCCTCCGAGACATTGTGCCCCGGCGACGGCTGCGCTAGCGATGATGCGTGAAATGAAACGGTGACTGGAGACGCCGTCCCCATGCTTTCAAGGTCGTGCTGGGCGTGGTCCGGGATGCGGCATCGGGCACAGGCCGGATCGGTCCGCCGGCCTCTCTCCGCTGCCCTCCTTGTCGCTTGTCTCGGCCTGTGGGCGGGTGCGCCGGCGTGGGCGAAAGCCGGCGACTGGGCCCGCTCCGACCACGTCGCGGCGAGGCTGCTCTCGGCGGTGGACGGCACCGGCGACCTCGCCACCGTGCCGGCCGGCGTCGCCATCAGTCTGGACGACGATTGGAAGACTTATTGGCGCTCGCCCGGCGATGCCGGCCTGCCGCCGGCGCTGGACTGGGCCGGCTCGGCCAACCTCGCCTCGGCGACGCTGCTCTACCCCGCGCCCCAACGCGTCACGGTTCTCGGCATCCAAACCTTCGGCTACAAGCACGAGGTCGTGTTTCCCATCGAGATCAAGCTCGCCGACAAGGGCGCGCCGCTCGACCTCAAGCTCCACCTCGATATCCTGATCTGCGCCGAACAGTGCATCCCCAAGAGCCTCGACCTCGCGCTCGCCGTGCCGGCCGGGCCCGCGACTCCCGATGAAGATGCGCAAGTTCTGGCCAAGGCCCGTGCAGCCGTGCCTGGCGAGGGTCGCGCGGTCGGCATGCGGATCGTCGAGGCGCAGGAAGTCTCCGATCACGGCCGGCCGGCGTTGCAGGTCCGGGCACGGGCCGACCAGCCCTTCGCCGCGCCTGACCTCATCGCCGAGGTCAAGCCCGAGGTGAACCTCGGCACGCCGCGCGTCAAGCTTGCGGCCGGCGGCCGCGAGGCGACCATCGACGTGGCGCTCTCGCGAGCCCTGCCGGTCGGCGCCCGGCTGGCCGGACGCGACGCCGTGCTGACCCTTGTCGACGGCGGTCGATCCTTCGAGCAGCCGGCCCGGATCGGGCAGGGCGCCTCGGCGCTGGCCGAGGACGCCGGCCCCTCGTTCCCGGCCATGCTCGGCATCGCCCTCATCGGCGGCCTGATCCTCAACCTGATGCCCTGCGTGCTCCCGGTGCTCAGCCTCAAGTTCATCTCGGTGGTGAGCCAGGGCGGCCGCGCCCCGGCGGCGGTGCGCGCCGGCTTCCTGGCGACGGCGGCCGGCATCATCGTGTCGTTTCTCGTCATCGCCCTGGCGTTGATCGCGGTGAAGGCGGCCGGACGCTCGATCGGCTGGGGCCTGCAATTCCAGGAGCCGGCCTTCATCGCCGCGATGGCGCTGCTGGTCACGGTGTTCGCCTGCCACCTCGCCGGCCTCTTCGAGGTGCCGCTGCCGCGCTTCATCGCAAACGTCGCCTCCGCCCGCACCGGACCCGACGAGAGCCTCGCCGGCCATTTCGTGACCGGCGCCTTCGCCACCCTGCTGGCGACTCCGTGCTCGGCGCCCTTCCTCGGCACGGCCGTCGGCTTCGCGCTCGCCGGCAACGTCGCGGTGATGCTCGGCGTCTTCGCGGCGCTCGGGGTCGGGCTCGCCTCGCCCTACCTGCTGATCGCTGCCGTGCCGAAGCTCGCCGCCGGGATGCCGCGGCCCGGCCGCTGGATGCTGTGGCTGAAGCAGGCGATGGCGATCCCCCTCGTGCTGACCGCCGTGTGGCTGGTCGTCATCCTGGCCGCGCAGGTCGGCCCCGCCGCCGCCTTCGGCGTCGCCGCGCTGCTCTTCGCCGTGGCCGGGCTGTTGATCGTCCGCGACCGCTTTCCCGAGGCACGGCGCGGGCTGGTGCTGCCGGCCGTGGCCGTCGCCGGCCTCGCCGCGGTGGTGCTGCCCGATATCATCGCCGCGCGGGTGTCGGGGCACGGCGGCGGGGAGAACGGCGCCGTCGCCTGGACCAGCTTCGACCGCGACCGCATCCGTTCGCTCGTCTCGCAGGGCAAGACGGTCTTCGTCGACGTCACCGCCGACTGGTGCCTGACCTGCCAGGCCAACAAGCGCTTCGTGCTGTCGCAGGATGCGATCGCCAAGGCGATCAACGACCGGACCGTGCCGATGGAGGCCGACTGGACGAGGCCAGACGCGGCGATCGGCGCCTATCTCGCGAGCTACGGGCGCTACGGCATCCCGTTCAACGTCGTCTACGGCCCCGGGGCGCCCGGCGGCATCGTGCTGCCCGAGCTGCTGACGCCGGGCGACGTCACCGGGGCGCTGGAGAAGGCGTCGGGTCGCGCCTCGTAGCCCACAAAGCCCAAAGTCCGCAGCCCGCCTGCCGGGACCGCGTGGGCGGGCCGACCCCTCGGCACGGTGACGCGGCACCGCGCCTGCTGGACCAACGAGCGCGCCCGGAGCTGCGCCGAGCAGGCGTTGCGTCAACGAGGGTCCGTCATCCCAGCGGCACCCCTTGCGCCTCGGCGAAGGCGCGGATCGGCTCGCGCAGCGAGTGGCCGCCGTCGATGCGGTCGACGAGGTCGTTGACGAAGGCGCTCGCCGCCGCGA
>CAXTMA010000068.1:0-16979 GCA_964245015.1 uncultured Beijerinckiaceae bacterium
TGACACGTAGGATGGGCTGACGTCAAAGCGCGCCGCAGCCTGCGCCAGGGTCATCTCCGGACACGCCAGCACGCGATCCCGCAGATCCTGCCCGTAGGGCTGCCCTCGACGCCACGCCATCACCGCCTCCAGCCAAAGCCGGCAATCGGCGAATCACATCCACCACCCGCTGCGCAAGAGCTTGCGATGCCAGTCAAGACGGTGAGGGTCTAGAGGAACTGAACGGCGCGCGTTTCTGTGTGCCGGAGCGGAAACGACGCGAAGGCCGTAGGTCTCGTCCTCTCGCCGCAAGGCGTTCAGTCGACGCGGGCGCCGAGGATGGCCTCCGCCGTGCGCCAGCCCGGCCGGGCCTTGTCGCCGTCCTTGGCCAAGGCAACCAGCTTCCCGCTCCAGTTCTTCGCCGCCGTCATGTCGCCGCAAGCCCTCGCCGCTTCGGCCGCACCGAGGAACGAGCGGTATCGGTTCGGCGCCAGTTGCAGCGATCCTTCGTACGCGACGAGCGCATCGCGCGGGTGGCCCAGCGCCAGTTCCATGTCGCCCAGCGACTCCCGCATCGGCAGGATCTTGTTTTCGAGGTAGATGTGCTTCTCGTGGTTGTCGTCGCGGTCGGCGGCGTCGCGCATCGCGGCGAGCGCGGCATCGGCATGGCCCTCGTCCTTCAGGATCCAGGCTTCGGCGGCCTTGCCGTAGATGCCGACGTACTGCCCCCAGTACGCGCCGGCCCCGGCCACCACCTTGGGCCGCAGGGCCCGCAAGGCGTCCAACTCGTTGCGCGCGCTGGCGACGTCGCCGGCGCGGGCCGCCCCGTAGGCGCGGGCGAAGCGGGCGAGCGCCGCATCGAAGGCGTCGTTGGTCGGCACCGGCACCTTGGTCGCATCGTGCCAGTCGTCGCGCTCCAGCGCGTAGCGGGCGAGGATCACGGTGGGCATGCCGTCCCCGGTGGTGCGCGCGGCGGCAAGATCGGCACCGACGTGGGTGTCCTCACCCTTCTGCAGGCGGGCGTAGGCGATGAAATCGAAGGCGTGACCGTAGACGATGTCGTCCTTCACCGGATCGCTGCCGGCGGAAGGATCGGCGAGAACGTCGGAGCGCCGGTTGGCGGCGATCGACTTGTCCCAGGCTCCCACCATGCTCCAGATGTGCGAGGGCATGTGCTGGGCGTGGCTCGACGCCGGCGAGATCTGCGACTCCACCTCGGCCGCGTGGATCGCCTCGGGCGCCAGGGCGGTGTAGTCGTAAGCGTGGATCATGTAGTGTGGCGCGCCCGGGTTCTCGGGGTTCGACGCCATCACCTTGGCGAGGATGGCGCCGGCGCGCTTCTGACGGCTGAACGTCTTGTCGTTGAGGTCGACGCCTTCGATGATCGCGAGGCCGTCCAGGGCGGCGATGTCGGGATCGTCGGGATAAGCGGCGTGGGCCGCGTCCATCTTGACGGCGTAGGCCCGGCCGCGGGCGATCTGGTCGGGATAGTTTTGATAATAGGTGTCGATCGCCGCCACGAGGTCGCGCTCGCGCTGGGTGGCTCGCGTCGAAGCGTTGGCAAGGGCAGCCTTGGCCCGGCGCACGTCGACGCGGCCCGCCTCGAAGTTCGCCGGCCCGAGCGAGCCGCCGAGCGGATTGCCGCGCGCGCTCATCGCGGCGCCCCACCAGGCGATGGCGCAGACGGGATCGCGCTTGCTGACAGCGGTGAACTCGCCGGGATCCGCCTCGAAGGAGTGCAGCTTGGCGATCGCGAGCTGCAGAGCCGGTTGCACGGCGGCCGTGCAGCTGTTGGCGAAGTGAACGGTGCCGTAGCCGGTCGGGCCGCCGGCGCCCTTCGCCGTCGTGCAAAGATGCGGCGTGGCCGCCTGAAGCCGCAAGGCCGGCTCCGTCGCGAACGCGGCGATCAGGGCCGTGCTCGCGAGAAAGGCGGACGGGCGCAAAAGCTTGACGGTTCGCATCGGCGATCTCCCGGCGGCGCAGCCGTGTTGGACGTTCGTCATGTGGGGCGGCAGACCGCGCTCGGCAAATACCGCCGTCCGGCTGGACCCAGCGTGCAACCGTCGCTGCGCCGCGGCTCGCCCGGGATCAGCTGCCTCGGCCATCGCCGATATAGCGTCGTCCGGTCATCTCCTGCGCCACGCGAGGGGTTGGCCGGCAGTCGCGACCGACGGATGCGGTGAGCCCCGCTGCTTTAGGGGCATCGCCTGCCGCACGCCGTGGCATGCCGGCTGCTGCCTGTTGTTGCTGCGGCAGGAGATGGCCAAACACTGTGCCATTTCAGGCCAAGCCGTCGATGTTGCGAGACGAAGTGTTCGTGTTCGAGTGCGTGGGGAATGAAACGATGAAACATCAGGCGTCGCGGGAGCTCTTCGCCTATTGGAACGGGTTGCGCGGGGCTCGCACGGCGCCCGAGCGCAGCGACATAGACCCGGCCGCGATCCGCACCATCTTGGCCGATACGTTCATGCTCGACGTCGGGGCGCGTTTTCCGCTCCGACTGGCCGGCACGCGGGTCAACGCCCTTTTCGACGCCGAGAAGAAGGGCTGCTCCTTTCTCGACCTGTGGCGCGCCGAGGAGCGCCACAACGTCGCCGCCGTGATGCTCGCCGTCGCCGACGGCGCCAACCCGGTCGTGGCGGGGGCTGCCGCCGCGCCGCGCGGCTACGGCGAATGCACGTTCGAGCTGCTGTTCCTGCCGCTGCGTCACTTCGGCAAGACGCATGCGCGTATCCTGGGGATCGTGACGGCGACGACGCAGCCGTCCTGGCTGGGTTTGATGCCGATCCAGCCGCTCGGCCTGCGATCCCTGCGCATCATCGACGCGCGGGAAGACAGCGGGCACCAGCCGGTGCCGTTTCAGCCGATCGGGGTCCAGTCGTGCGTCACCCGTCCCGGTCGGGCGCTGGCGGCGGGAGCGTGTCGATTGTTCGGCGTTCCGCTCGTTCCGCAGGTTGGAGGGGCGGGCGAGGCGGCCGAGATCGGCAGGCTGGCACAGGGTCGCCCGAGTCTGCGCCTCATCGAGGGCGGGCGCCAATCGTCCTGACCGCGAACGCGTCAGAGATCTTCGAGGTCGAAGTCGAGGATCGCCATCTGCAGCGTGAAGCTGCGGCCTTTGGGATCATCGGCGGAGATGACGCCGAGGAAGTCCTCGCCGCGGTTCAGCTCGACCGAGTCGGTCTTCTTCATGCGCGCCACGATCTTGAGCTTGTCGTTCTCGAAGAGCCGGCGCAGGTAGTCCTGGAGAACCGGACGCTCCACCGGCAACTTCATGGCGAAGGCGAAGGACCGATCGCCGTCCTCGTCATCGATCACGATGGAGCCGATCGCGCGTTCGCCGAGATGAACGTCGGCGCCGTCCGCGTTCTTTCGGGCCGGTGACACCTTGATGTCGATGTTGCCGAAGGAGTGGCGCAGGAATTCCTGCAGCTTGCGCATCTCGGTCTTGTCCAAGGCGGATGGTCTCCAACGGCGAGCGGCGTGTGGTGCCAGATTCCCGGTGCCGGCGCAAACGGCGGGTCAGCGAACCGGAAAGACTGCGATGGACGATGCCGAAGCCCCCATCGCGGTGCAAGCCACCATCCTGGTCGATGCCGACGCCTGTCCGGTCAAGGACGAGGTCTACCGCGTGGCCGAGCGCCACGGCCTCCGGGTCGCGATCGTCGCCAACGCTGCGGTGGCCGTGCCCAGGGTCGATTGGATCATCCGTGTCCACGTCGCCCAGGGCCCGGACGTCGCCGACGATTGGATCGCCGAGCGCGCCGGGGCCGGCCGCATCGTGGTGACGGCGGACATCCCGCTGGCCAGCCGCTGCGTCAAGGCCGGGGCCACCGTGGTGGCGCCCAACGGCCGACTCTTCACCGAAGCCTCCGTGGCGTCGGCCCTGGCCACACGGAACCTGATGGCGGACCTGCGCTCGGCCGGCGAGACGACGGGCGGGCCGCGACCCTTCGCGCCGCGCGATCGGTCGGCCTTCCTGTCGGCGCTGGACCTCGCGATCCGCCGGCTGAAGCGGAGACCTTAAGCTCGCCCGGTCTGGGCGCGATGGCGGAGGAACTGGTCGGCGAGCACGCAGGCCATCATCGCTTCCCCGACCGGCACGGCGCGGAGGCCGACGCAAGGGTCGTGGCGGCCCTTGGTGACGACGTCGCGCTCGTCGCCGTCGCGTGTCAGGCTGGGCTGCGGCGTCAGGATGGACGAGGTCGGCTTGACGGCGAAGCGGGCGACAACCGGTTGCCCGGTGGAGATGCCGCCGAGCACGCCGCCGGCATGGTTCGATAGGAACGCCGGCTTTCCGTCCGGCCCCAGCCGCATGCCGTCGGCGTTGTTCTCCCCGGCCAGCGAAGCGGCGGCGAAGCCGTCTCCGATCTCGACGCCCTTGACCGCGTTGATCGACATCAGCGCGCCGGCCAGCTCCGCATCGAGCTTGCCGTAGATCGGCGATCCCCAGCCGGGCGGCACGCCTTCGGCCACGATCTCCAGCACCGCGCCCACCGAGGAGCCGCGCTTGCGCACCGCGTCGAGGTCGCGCTCGAACTCGACCGCCGCAACGGCATCCGGGCAGAAGAAGGGGTTGCGCCCCACCTCCGCCCAATCCCAGCGCGCGCGGTCGACGCAGCGCGTGCCCATCTGCACCAGCGCGCCGCGCACGCTCACGCCGTGCAGCACCTTGCGCGCCACCGCGCCGGCCGCGACCCGCGCCGCCGTTTCCCGCGCCGACGAGCGGCCGCCGCCGCGGTGGTCGCGGATGCCGTACTTCGCTTCGTAGGCCCAATCGGCGTGGCCGGGACGGAAGGTGTCGCGGATCGCCTCGTAATCCTTGGACCGCTGGTCCTCGTTCTCGATCAGGAGGGTGATCGGCGTCCCGGTGGTCACGGGGGTGCCGTCGCGGTCTGGTACCGTGCCCGACAGGATGCGGACCGTATCGGACTCGCGGCGCTGGGTGGTGAAACGGGATTGTCCCGGCCGGCGCTTGTCGAGGAAGCCCTGGATGTCGGCCTCGACGAGCGGGATCAGGGGCGGGCAGCCGTCGACCACGCAGCCGATCGCCGGCCCATGGCTTTCGCCGAAGGTTGTGACGCGGAACAGGTGCCCGAAGGTGTTGTGCGACACCGGCCGCCTCTCCGAAGGCCTAGTGCCCTTCGCGGATCAGGGCGGCGATGTCGGGTGCGTTCGGGTTCTTCATGCCGACGACGTGGTAGCCGGCATCGACGTGGAGGATCTCGCCGGTGATGCCCCTGGCGTGATCGGAAACGAGAAACGCCGCCGTTTCCCCGACCTCGTCGGTGGTCACCGTGCGTCGTAGCGGAGCGTTGTGCTCGTTCCACTTCAGGATGTAGCGAAAGTCGCCGATGCCCGAAGCGGCAAGCGTCTTGATCGGCCCGGCCGAGATGGCGTTGACGCGGATGTTCTTCTCGCCGAGATCGGCGGCGAGGTAGCGCACGCTGGCCTCCAGCGCCGCCTTGGCGACGCCCATCACATTATAGTGCGGCATCCACTTCTCGGCGCCGTAGTACGTCAGCGTCAGCATCGCTCCGCCGTTCTTCATCAGCTTCTCGGCGCGCTGCGCCACCGCCGTGAAGGAATAGCAGGAGATCAGCATCGTCATCGCGAAGTTGTCGGCCGTGGTGTCGACGTAGCGGCCGGTGAGCTGTTCGCGGTCGGAAAAGGCGACGCAATGCACGACGAAGTCGAGCTCGCCCCATTCCTCTTCCACGACCTTGAAGACCGCGTCGAGCGAGGCGGTGTCGGTGACGTCGCAGTGTCCGACGACCTTGGCGCCGAGTTCGGCGGCGAGCGGACGCACGCGCTTGCCCAAGGCTTCACCCTGATAGGTGAAGGCCAGCGAGGCGCCGGCTTCGGCCGCCTGCTTGGCGATGCCCCAGGCGATGGATCGGTTGTTGGCGACGCCCAGAACGAGACCACGCTTGCCCGTCAGGTGACCCGCGCGCGAGGGCTGCGCTGTGGTGATGCCCGGTTGATTCATTCTGCGTCCGGTTCCGATCCTGGCAGGTTCGCAGCCGTCAGGATGCGCCGCGGGATGCCCATCTGCAAGGCCTTGCCCCCGCGTGGGTTACCGGGGTTAAACCCCACCGCCCGAGCGAGCGCAAGGTCGGCGTCCCCGGCCGCCCGTCCTCGCTGACTCGGCAAGCGCCTCCGCGGCGGACATCAACAGCCGCGTCGACCCGATCTTCAGCCGGCTCCAGCGAACGAGCATGGTTTGCGCATCCATTCAGGTCGCTTTTTCGACGCGAAAGCGAAGCTGCGTCCCGAGGGCAGCGCAGGCGGGCTCGCGATCGTGCGCTCGGGGCGGGTGCCGCGACGCTCCATCCGCAGCCATTCGGCAGTGACGGCCGGGCGAAGTTTGCCATGGCGTCGCGCGCGGGAGATGGTTACTTTTTCGTTAACGGTGCGTTGGGTCGGCGTGTTCGGAACGATGCGGGAGAAGCGGGGTGACTTTGCGCGAAGAGATGAACGCACTGACGCCGAGGCTGCGACGCTACGCACGCGCCCTGGCCACAGGAAGCCCCGTCCCCTGCGAGGTGGCCGATGATCTCGTCCAAGCGACGCTGATGCGGGCGCTCGGCGCCCGCAGCCTCGGCGGCAGCGGCGATCTCGCCATCAGGCTCTACGCGACGATCACCCAGCTGCACCGTGAAACGTCTGCGGTCGGGCGCTCGCTCGCAGCTGCAGGAGCGGGGCGTCCGGCGCTGGTGTCCGGTCCGTCTGGCGTGCCGTCAGGTGCCGGACATGGCAAGCTTGCCGCCGGCCTGCTCAGCCTGCCGCTCGAAAATCGCGAAGCGCTGCTTCTCGTCACGTTGGAAGGTTTTGAACACGGTGATGCCGCCCGGATCCTTCGCGTGTCGCGAAGCGTGCTGATCGGCCGACTGACTCAGGCCCGCTCTTCCTTGGAACAGTTCCTTGAGGCGCGATCGACCGTGCGCAAGCCGGTCCGCAACGTCCCTCACCTGCGTCTCGTGACCTGAAGCGGCGGGATCGATGATCTCATCCCTTTCCGACGCCGAACTGCACGGCCTCGTCGATGGCCAGATTGAGGTTCATCGTCGCGCCGACATCCTTCGGCGCGCGGCCGGGTCGGTCGCCGACCGTGAGCGGATCGCTGCTTGGCAGGGTCAGGGCGACCTGATCCGCGACGCCTTCCAAGGAGTCGAACGGGAGCCGCTGCCTTCCGCACTCGATCTGCGGGCGCCGGCCCGCTTGCACGCCTTGCCGCTTGGTCGGCCTACGGTGGCCTCCGAGCAGATGCCGATCGCGAGCGAGCCCGATCGCAAGCGCGTTCGCCTGCTGGCCCCCTCGCTGACGGTGCTGGTGGCCGCGTGCGGTGTGGCGGCGACGTGGTTCGCCGGTGGTTTCTCCGCCGGGGTGCCGCAGGCCGTGCCGGCCTCCTTCGAAGACGTGGTCGCGCATAGGACGAGCGGCGTGCTCACGACCAGCGACGAGGGCGTCAACATCGAGCCGACGGCGATGCCGACCGCCGCCATTCCCGACCTGACGCCGCTCGGCTTCACCCTGACCGGCGCCGAGGCCCAGATCGGCGAACCGGTGTCGCTGGTGTTTCGCTACCGCAATGCTGCCGCCGAGCAGGTCGCCATCGGCGTGGCCCGGACAAACGCGGGGGCGGGACAGAGGACCCTCGGCGCCGGTCGGTCAATCCCGGGCAAGGCCATGCCGGTCGGAGACGCTCTTGTTTGGCACGCCGGCAATCGTACCTACGCTCTCGCCGGAACCCTGGGTCCCGAACGGTTGCGCACGCTCCTCGGCTCCTTACGCGATTTGGCTTTGGAGGAGTAGCTCATCGCGCGAAGGTGTCCGCGAAGCGCACGGCCTCGCCGCAGCCGGGTACAGCCAGTTCGCCATCCCACATCACGCGCCGTCCGCGGATCACCGTGCCGACCGGCCAGCCGGTGACCTGCTTGCCGTCATAGGGCGTCCACTGCGAGCGTGAGGCGATCCAGCCATCGCTGATCCTTGCCGCGCGCTTGAGGTCCACCACCGTCAGGTCGGCGTCGTAGCCGACGGCGATCCGGCCCTTGCCGGCGATGCCGAACAAGCGCGCCGGCCCGGCGCTCGTCATGTCCACGAAGCGCAGCAGGCTGAGCCGGCCGTGCGCGACGTGATCGAGCATGATCGGCACCAAGGTCTGCACCCCCGTCATGCCTGAAGGGGAAAGCGGATAGGGCCGGGCCTTTTCAGCGAGCGCATGAGGCGCGTGGTCCGACCCGAGGACATCGGCGATCCCCTGCCGCAGCCCGTCCCAGATCCGTTCGCGATGGGATGCGTCACGCACAGGCGGGTTCATCTGCAGCCGCGTCCCGAGCCGGTGATAGTCTTCGGCCGACAAAGTGAGATGGTGAGGCGTCACCTCGCAACTGACGAGATCCTTGTGACGGGCCAACAGGTCCATCTCGTCGCCGGTGGAGATGTGCAGAACGTGGACGCGGGCCCGCGCCGCCGTCGCCAGACGCACGAGGCGCTCCGTGCAGCGCAAGGCCGCGGTCGCGTCGCGCCAGACAGGATGGCTTGCCGGATCGCCGGCGATGCGAAGGCCCTTGCGCTCGTCGAGGCGGGCTTCGTCCTCCGAATGGAAGGCGGCCCGCCGACGCGCATTGCGCAGAATGGAGGCCACGCCCTCGTCGTCGGCGACCAGCAGCGAGCCGGTGGATGAGCCCATGAACACCTTGATGCCGGCGGCGCCGGGTAGGCGCTCGAGGCTGGCCACATCCCGCGCGTTCTCCCGCGTGCCGCCGACCCAAAAGGCGAAGTCGCAGTGCATACGGTGATGCGCCCGGGCGACCTTGTCGGCGAGCTCGGCCTCGCCGGTCGTGAGCGGGTCGGTGTTGGGCATCTCGAAGACGGCGGTGACGCCGCCCATCACCGCCGCCCGCGAGCCCGTCTCCAGATCCTCCTTGTGGGTCAGGCCGGGTTCGCGGAAGTGCACCTGCGTGTCGATGACGCCTGGCAGGACATGCAGGCCGGTGGCATCGATGGTTTCGCCGGCACTGGCGCCAGCGAGGTCGCCGAGGCGCTGGATCCGGCCCCGCGCGATGCCGATGTCGCAGGGACCGATCCCGTCGTGATTGACGAGCGTTCCGCCTTTGACGACAAGATCGAAGCCGTGGGCCACCTGCGCGCTCCTTGCTCGCCGAGGCGCGGGGCGCCCTGTTCAGCGATAGCATAGCGGAGGCCAGACGTGGGCAGTGCACTCCTTTCCGATCGCGCCATCGTCGCCGTATCGGGCGAGGACGCCGAGACATTGCTGAACCGCCTCATCACCAGTTCTGTTTCGGCCGTACGGGGGTACGATTCCGCGCGCTACGCCGCGCTGCTCTCGCCGCAAGGCAAGATCCTGTTCGACTTCCTGGTGTGCCGCGGTCGCGACGCGCTCTGGCTTGATTGCCGGCGCGATCAGGCCGCCGATCTTGTTCGCAAGCTCACCATGTACCGGCTTCGCGCCAAGGCGGTGATCGCGGTGAAACCCGACCTCGCCGTCGCGGCGGACTGGGGCGGGCGACTTCTCGAAGCGCCCGGCATCTGCTTCCGCGACCCCCGCCATAACAATCTTGGTATCCGCATCGTCGCTTCGGTCAGCAAGCTCGCATTCTTCGACCAATCGGCCAGCGATTACTGCGCGCACCGGATCGGGCTCGGCGTTCCCGAAGGCGGTACGGATTGGGTTTACGGTGACACCTTCCTTCATGACGCCAACTTCGACCTGCTGCACGGGGTCGACTTCGACAAGGGGTGCTACGTCGGCCAGGAGGTCGTATCGCGCGTCCACCATCGCGCTTCCGCGCGCAAGCGGATCGTTCACGTCAAGTTCCTGGGCGAACCGCAGGCAGTGGGCACCGAGTTGTTGGCCGGCGAGGTGCGTCTCGGCCAACTCACGTCGCTCGCAGGCCATGAGGGTCTGGCGAGCGCACGCATCGACCGGTTGACCGAGGTTGCCAGCGCGGCGTCGCCGATCACCGTCGGCGGCACTCTCGTGGAGATACGATTAGCGGCGGCAAGGCCTGTTGTTCCCGCCGTTGATGACACCGATTGACCCGACACTCGGGCGCTCCGGCCCGAGTGTCACGGATTTGGAAAGCTAGCATCCGACACTTGGCCGGACATCATGCCATGGAACGGCCAAGCTCAATTCTTAAGCGGGATGTTGGGTACGCTGCGGCCAGCCTTGCTGTCCTCCGCCTCGGAATGCGGCTCGTCGGAAGTGTCGTCTTCCTCGTCGACCGACTCCATGTCATCGTCTAGGCCCTCGTCGTCACCGCCGGCCTTGCGGGCCTTGGCGCGCCGCACTTCCGGCTCGGCCCGAACCCGCTTCTTGCCGGCTTCCACGATGTCGCGCTCGGGCCGCGGCAGCACCGGACCTTCGGGGTAGACGAAGCCGAGCTTCTTTTCGCCGTCCTCGCCGGCCGTCACCATCACGCGCACGGTGCCGCCGTTCTTCAACCGGCCGAAAAGCACTTCATCGGCGAGCGGTGTCTTGATGTGCGTCTGGATCACGCGCGCCATCGGGCGGGCGCCCATCTGCTCGTCATAGCCGTTCTCGACCAGCCAGCGGCGCGCCTCGTCGGTCAGCTCGATCGTCACGTTGCGGTCGGCGAGCTGCGCTTCGAGCTGCATGATGAACTTGTCGACGACCTTCACGATCACCTCCGGCGGCAGGTGGCCGAAGGAGACGATGGCGTCGAGCCGGTTGCGGAATTCCGGCGTGAACAGCTTGTTGATCGCCTCCACGTCCTCGCCGACCCGCTTGTTGCGGGTGAAGCCGAAGGCCGAGCGCGCCATGTCGGCGGCACCGGCGTTCGTCGTCATGATCAGGATGACGTTGCGGAAGTCGATCTGCTTGTTGTTGTGATCGGTCAGCTTGCCGTGATCCATCACCTGCAGAAGGATGTTGTACAACTCGGGATGCGCCTTCTCGATCTCGTCGAGCAGCAGCACGCAGTGCGGATGCTGATCGATCGAGTCCGTGAGCAGGCCGCCCTGGTCGAAGCCGACGTAACCCGGAGGAGCGCCGATCAACCGGCTCACCGTGTGGCGCTCCATGTATTCCGACATGTCGAAGCGCACGAGTTCGACGCCGAGCGACACCGCGAGCTGGCGCGCGACCTCGGTCTTGCCGACGCCGGTCGGGCCGGAGAACAGGTAGGAGCCGATCGGCTTTTCGCCGTCGCGCAGACCGGCGCGGGCCAGCTTGATCGCCGAAGTGAGCGCCTCGATCGCCGAGTTCTGCCCGTAGACCACGCGCTCCAGCGTTTCGGTGAGATGCTGCAGCACCTCGGCGTCGTCCTTCGACACGGTCTTGGGCGGGATGCGCGCCATCGTCGCGATGGTCGTCTCGATCTCCTTGATGCCGATCGTCTTCTTGCGCTTGGGCTCGGGCAGCAGCATCTGGCTCGCGCCCGTTTCGTCGATCACGTCGATCGCCTTGTCCGGCAGCTTGCGGTCGTGGATGTAGCGAGCGCTGAGCTCCACCGCCGCCTTCACCGCCTCGTTCGTGTACTTCACCTTGTGGAAGTCTTCGAAATACGGCTTGAGGCCCTTCATGATCTCGATCGCGTCGGGAATCGACGGCTCGTTGACGTCGATCTTCTGAAAGCGTCGGACCAGCGCCCGATCCTTCTCGAAGTACTGGCGATATTCCTTGTAGGTGGTCGAGCCGATGCAGCGCAGCGTGCCCTGCGCCAGCGCCGGCTTCAGCAGGTTGGAGGCGTCCATCGCGCCGCCCGAGGTGGCGCCGGCGCCGATCACCGTGTGGATCTCGTCGATGAAGAGGATCGCCTTCTTGTGGTTCTCGATCTCCTTCATCACCTGCTTCAGGCGCTCTTCGAAATCGCCGCGGTAGCGGGTGCCGGCGAGCAGCGTGCCCATGTCGAGGGCGAAGACGGTCGCCTCGGCGAGCACTTCGGGCACTTCGTTGCCGACGATCTTGCGAGCGAGGCCCTCCGCGATCGCTGTCTTGCCGACGCCGGGATCGCCGACGAGCAACGGGTTGTTCTTGTGGCGGCGGCACAGCACCTGGATGGTGCGCTGCACCTCCTTCTCCCGGCCGATCAGCGGATCGATGCGCCCGTCGCGCGCCTTCTTGTTGAGGTTGACGCAATAGGCGTCGAGCGCGCCCTCCTTCTTCTTGGGGTCGACGTTCTCCTTGCTGGTCTTCTCGTTCTCGTGCTCGTCGTCGGCGCCGCGCGGGCCCTTGGATGTGTCGGTCAGGCCCGGCCGCTTGGCGATGCCGTGGCTGATGTAGTTCACCGCATCGTAGCGGGTCATGTCCTGTTCCTGCAGGAAATAAGCGGCGTGGCTTTCCCGCTCGGCGAAGATGGCGACCAGCACGTTGGCGCCGGTCACCTCTTCACGCCCCGACGATTGCACGTGGATCACGGCGCGCTGGATCACCCGGTTGAAGCCGGTTGTCGGCTTGGCGTCTTCACGCCCGTCGCTGACGAGGTTTTCCAGCTCGCGATCGATGTAGTCGCGCAGGTTTTTCTTCAGGAGGTCGAGGTCGATGGAGCAGGCCCGCAGCACGGCCGAGGCTTCGGCGTCGTCGGTCAACGAGAGCAGCAGGTGCTCCAGCGTCGCATATTCGTGGTTGCGCTCATTGGCGATGGCGAGCGCCCGATGCAGCGATTGTTCAAGGTTCCGGGAGAAGGAGGGCATCGGCGGGCCTCTATTTCTTTTCCATGATGCATTGGAGCGGGTGCTGGTGCTTGCGCGCGTAATCCATCACCTGGGTGACCTTCGTTTCGGCGACCTCGTAGGTAAACACCCCGCACTCGCCGACGCCGTGCTGGTGCACGTGCAGCATGATGCGGGTGGCTTCCTCCGGTCCCTTGCTGAAGTATTTTCGCAGGACGGCGACGACGAACTCCATCGGTGTGTAGTCGTCGTTGAGGAGCAGGACCCGGTACATGCCGGGACGGCGCGTTTGCGTGCGCGTTCGCGTGATGACGGCGGTGCCGGACCCGCGGCCGTCGTCGTTGCCACCCTCCTTGCGAGGTTCCTTGGCCGCCGTGAGGGACTCCATGCGGATCGCCGTGACGACCGCCACCGAATCAGCCGCTGCTCCCTCGGCGGGCGGCAGGGCCGCTCCTGACCCGCATCGCCGCACGACACCGGGCACGGAGCCGTCGAGCGGCCAGCCAAGGCCGCATCCTGCTCGTTTTTCGGGAAAATCGCTCGCCAACTCGACTTGTCCTCGTCCCACACCCGAAATATGCGGCAGCAATCCTGGCTTTGCTAGGGCCCTCTCTGCCTTTCGGGCCTGCCGCATGCGCGACACGTTCCCACCTCAGCCCGCGCCGACCTGCCATGCAAGAAGAGAACCCGGCCGGATGACCAGCTGGACAAACGAAAAGGCCCGACCGGATGGTCGAGCCTTGTTGCTGCCGCAGGGCGGCTGTCCTTATCACGCAAACCTGCCGGGCGCGGGGCGCCCCGACGAGTCAGCGAAGCTCTCGCTTAGTGCTCGTGAACGACGTCCTTGCCCTTGTTGATCGCCATCTCCATCGGGCGGAACGCCTCCTTGGCGATGTCCTTGTAGATCTCGCCGACCTTGCTGGCCTGCGCGATGAAGCCCTCGAACTGCGACTTGGCGAACTCCGACTGCAGCTGGATCGCCGTTTCCATCGACTTCACGCTGAGCAGCTTCTCCATGAACGAGGAGGTGCTCTCCATCGAGCGCTTGGAATAATCGGTGGTTTCGCTGGCGATGGCCTGGAAGCCGCGAGCCACTGCGGCCGCGCTGGAGGAGAACTGCTCCATCTGATCCTTGCCGTACTTCTGGACGTCGTCGAACTGCGTGGCCATGGGGGTGTTCCTTACCGAAGAAAGCTGCGCGCGAGCGAACCGTCGGGTGGCGCCATGCGCGTTGCCGCTGCGCAGGCTCGATATAGTGCGGCGCACAAAGGCACGCAAGCGCGTTTTGTGCGCTGCAACAAAACCAATCCTGATTTTGACGAATCCGCCGCCCCGTGCCCTGCGGCGGACGGCGTAGTTTGGCCATCCTCAACGGCTTAACCGTGAAGTAACGGCGCCGACGTAGTGTGATCGGCGAGGCACAAGGGCGGCGGGCCGGCGTGTCGGGGATCGCAGAGTATGGTCGAGTTGCAAGCGGCAGCGCATCGCCTCCTTCGCCGGACCGCCCTTGTCGGGTTGATCCTCGCTTCTGCCGGCAGCCAGCCGGCGCTCGCGCGCCACCACCATGCCCACCGCGGGCGCGTCCTGTTGGCGCGCGCCATCGGTCATGGCCGCCCGCCTCGCCTTTTCTCCGTCCACGTTCGTCCGGGCTCCTACACACCGCCCTTCGCCGCCTATGCGGTTGACGGCAATTCGGGCCGCGTCCTTTACGCCCAGGACGAGAACGCGCCGCGGCATCCCGCCTCCATCACGAAGGTGATGACCCTGTACCTGCTTTTCGAGCGGCTGGAACACGGCCAGCTCTCGCTCGACGACCGCCTCGACGTGTCGGAGCATGCCGCCGCACAGGCTCCGACCAAGCTCGGCCTGCGTCCGGGCTCGACCATCCGCATCGAGGACGCGATCAAGTCGATCGTCACCAAATCGGCCAATGACATGGCGGTGGCGGTCGCCGAGAAGATCGGCGGCGACGAGCACACCTTCGCGCAGATGATGACCCGCAAGGCCCATTCGCTGGGCATGTCGCGTTCGAATTTCGTCAACGCGTCCGGCCTGCCCGACGACATGCAGCTGACCACCGCCCACGATCTCGCCATTCTCGGCCGCGCCATCCACGACCGCTATCCCCGCTACTTCCGCTTCTTCTCGACACCCTCGTTCCGCTACGCCGGCCAGTTCATGCCCAACCACAACCACCTCATGGAGCAGGTGGACGGGATGGACGGCATCAAGACCGGATATACCCGATCTTCCGGCTTCAACCTGCTGAGTTCGGTCAGCCGCGACGGCCATTGGCTGATCTCGGTGGTGCTCGGCGGCAAGACCCGCCTCGGCCGCGACCGCATCATGGCCGACATCATCGCCGCCCAGATCGACAAGTGCTCGACCACCCGAACCGCGCCGATGATCGCGGAGAACCCGGCGCTGGAGCATGTCGCCGAAGCGATCCCGGTCATCCAGCACGAGGGCGAGAGCGCGCCGCCGGTGGAGAACGTCGACGAGGACGCGGTCGAGGCCAAGGCACCACCCCCGCGCGAACGGGTGGCGGCGGCCGTTGAGGAGGGCGCGCCCGCCGTCGAGCCGGCCAGCTCCGGAGACAAGGCCGACGAAGCCGCCGGCGACCCGCCGCAGGGCAGGGAGGAGCCGGACGCCGATCCCGTACCCGAGCCGGTGCACCGCGTCCGCCAAACCGCGTCCAGGCCGCAAGCGGCCAAGCCGGTGCCGGTCGTCAAGGTGGCCGCCGAGATCGCGCAGCCGCGGCCCCGCCCGGCCTTCGTATCCGGCCTGCCGAGGTCGGGTGAACGCGACATGACGGCGACAGGGTCGATCCATCCCGGTCGCGAGCGGATCGCCGGCCGTTTCGATGGCACCACCTCGCACTACAGCGGCACACCAACGGCCACGCCTTCGACGCTGAGGCACGGTGCCAAGCCGGAGGTCGCGGCGGGTTCGTCGAGGCCGGCGAACGGGGACGCGCAGTCCGGTCCGCGTGGCGGCTGGGTCATCCAGATCGGCGCGACGCCGACGCTTGCCGAGGCCAACGCGCTCCTGGCCCGCGCCAAGGGGCAGAGCCACGGCGCCCTTGCTGCCGCGCACCCCTTTACCGAGAAGGTGCAGAAAGGCCGCGAAACGCTCTTCCGCGCTCGCTTTTCCGGTCTCGAAGGCGACAAGGCCGAGACCGTCTGCCGTGGTTTGAAGCATGCCGGCCTGTCCTGCTTCACCAGCCGGAACTGACGCCCGGCGCCAAACCGGAGCGGCCGCTTCCATCGCCAAAAGACGACCGACGGAGACAGACCGGGATCGTGCCGTCCGCCGAGCCCGCCGTTACCGCCCCGACCCCCGTTTGTTCGGCGTTCGCGTTCAGGAGTTCAGTTATGGCGGCGCAGCAGCACCTCTTTGGCTTCGTTGGCCAGCGCGGCAAGATCGGCCGTCCCGCCCTGGTCGGGGTGCCATTTCTTCATCGCCGAGCGGTGCGACCTCACGACATCGGCGCGCGACGCGCCGCGTCCAAGGCCCAGCACCTGATAGGCTTGTTCTTCGGTCATCCGGCTCGTGAAGCGGGCGCGGCGACCGCCAAAATCGGCGTCAGCCTGTGCTGTCGCACGCCAGCCGGCAAAGCGGCCGTGGAGATACGGTTCGAGTAGGCGCGCCCCGGCCGGGTCGAAGCGCACGCAGGTGGCGTAGAGTTCCTTGCAGCACGCTTGGTCCAGCGCGTCGAGATCCCGGCCGGCGAAAGCCCCCGCCAGCACGCGACCGCGCAGCCGCCCACTCGACGGGTCGGCCGCCATCTCGATCAGGGCGGACGCCGGCGGCGGCGAAGGCGGGGGTCCTCCAACTCCTCCCGCTCCGCGGCCCGCTCGCCCGAGCGTCCAAAGGCTCAGGCCGAAGAGGCAAAGCGCCGCCCAGACATTACCGCGAACCGCAACCAGCATGGCTGCCATCGCAAGGGCGACGGCCAGCGCCTTCGCGGGCAACTGCGGCAGCACCGCTGCCAACCAGCGTCTGGCCGTGCTCGTGCGCACCAGGAGGAACCACAGGAGAACGGCGGCCGCGAGCGGAACAATCATCATGATTGGGCGTCGCGACGATCCCCGATTGCGCGGTGAAGGAAACCGCTCGTGAGCTTCGCGCGACGCGCTTCATAGTGCAAGCTCGCAGCGGCCGAGGACGCTTCCGAGCCGCCGCCCAGTCCGGCGCCGCGGCGGTCCGCATCGGTGCCCTTCGGACAGGCCGGCGCCGTGGACTTAAGCAGCCTTTGGCGGAGTGCCCAACGCATGTCCACTGCGCTCGGCATTCAGCTTGCCGACCGCGTCGTGGATAGCTGCGTCCAGTTCGTCGGG
>CAXTMA010000069.1:0-16827 GCA_964245015.1 uncultured Beijerinckiaceae bacterium
TCCGCATGCTCGGCACGCTCCTGGAGGCCAACCCCTACCTCGGCCGCATCGTCACCGGCCGCGTCTTCGCCGGCAGCGTCAAGCCGAACCAGGCGGTGAAGGTGCTCGATCGCGAGGGCAAGGTGGTCGAGCAGGGCCGCGTGTCGAAGATCCTGGCGTTTCGCGGCATCGAGCGCGCGCCCATCGAGGAGGCCGAGGCCGGCGATATCGTCGCCATCGCGGGCCTCGAGAAGTACAACGTCGCCGACACGCTCTGCGCGACCGATGTCAGCGAGCCGCTGCAGGCTCAGCCGATCGACCCGCCGACGCTGTCGATGACCTTCCTCGTCAACGATTCTCCCCTCGCCGGCACGGAAGGCGACAAGGTCACCACCCGCGTCATCCGCGCCCGCCTGATGAAGGAGGCGGAGGGCAACGTCGCCTTGAAGATCGCCGACGACACCAATTCGGACGGCTACATTGTCTCGGGTCGCGGCGAGTTGCAGCTTTCCATCCTCATCGAGGTGATGCGACGCGAGGGCTTCGAGCTCGGCGTGTCGCGCCCCAAGGTGGTCTTCAAGAAGGCCGAGGACGGCACCCTGCTGGAGCCGGTCGAGGAGGTGGTGATCGACGTCGACGAGGAGCACTCCGGCGTCGTCGTGCAGAAGATGAGCGAGCGCAAGGCCGAGATGGTGGAGATGCGTCCTTCGGGCGGCAACCGCCAGCGCCTCGTTTTCTATGCGCCCACGCGCGGGCTGATCGGCTACCAGGGCGAACTTCTGACCGACACCAAGGGCACGGCCATCATGAACCGGCTGTTCCACGAATACGCGCCCTTCAAGGGCGAAATCGCCGGCCGGCGCAACGGCGTGCTCATCTCCAACGACCAGGGCGAGAGCGTCGCCTATGCGATGTGGAAGCTGGAAGATCGCGGGCCGATGATGATCGACCCCGGCATCAAGGTCTACCGCGGCATGATCATCGGCGAGCACACCCGCGAGAACGACCTCGAGATCAACGTGCTCAAGGGCAAGCAGCTAACCAACATCCGCGCCGCAGGCAAGGACGAGGCCGTGCGCCTGACGCCGCCGATCCGCCTGACACTGGAGAAGGCGCTCGCCTATATCGAGGACGACGAGTTGGTCGAAGTGACGCCGAAATCGATCCGGCTGCGCAAGATGTATCTTGATCCAAACGAGCGCAAGCGAATGGAACGCAGCAAGGAAGCCCTGGTCGGCTGAAACCGGCCAAGGGCCTGCCGGTCGCAGAAGTCAGGTAGGCTGAGGCCGATCAGATGTTCCCGAGGGTCAGCAGTTGCGCGGATCTTTGGCGATTGCGTGCACCGTAAAGACGCGAAGATTTGGCTGAAGACCGTTTTAAAGGACTCGATCGCAGCCACGACGTGGGATCGCTCTCAAGATACGGGTTCCGACCTGCGCCGGTGATCCTCTCCACGATCCCGAACCGAACGGCCGGGATCGTGGGTTCCGATCGGTTTCAGCGCAGCGGCGAAAGAATATACCCGGCGCCCCCGCCGACGACGCTGGTTCCGGCGCCAACCACATCGGTCGCGAACCCGGTACCCAGGCCGACGACGTTGGGGACGAGTGTGGGAACGCCACCGACGGTTCCGACGACGACTGCCTGCCCGTAGCCGATGACGCCGGTCGGCGTGAAGAAGCCGCTGGACGGGATGTCGACGAGCATGGGCCGGATCGGGCCGGGCGGTCCATAAGGATAGCCGGCGGCGCCGACGTAACCCGCCTTCACGTGAGCCGGGACGAGAACCGCCCCCGTCATGCGCACGCGCAGTATCCGCCGGTGCAGAGCGGCATCGGCGGTGGTCGCGGCCAGACAACAGGCCGCTGCCGTTGCGGCAAGCGCAATGGCCAAGCGTGGTGGCTTACGGAACATCACTTCCCCTTCACTGTCCCGTGCAGGACAAGATATTGCCGGCGCACCCCGGAAGGAGGTGGTCGCCGCCGCGACACTATGGCCTTAGTGTGGCACGGCGCAAGCAGTTGGATGGCAAGCGGGATCGACTGTTGCTCAAACGACACGAGTGCCGCCGAGCGACGGGATGGCACGCCGATCCCGCCGCCCGTGGGGAAGTCGGCCCGATCAGAAGTTACGGTGATAGCCGTGGTCGAAGGTCGGCCGACCGCCGAAGCCGTGGCGGACGAAGAAGCCGTTGGGGCGGCAGCCGCCGCGCGGACCGCGATGGAAGCGCGGGCCGCAGCCCTCCGAGACGAGCGTAACGGCGGCCGGTGCTTCCGAGGAGACGACATGCCCCGGCATCGCCTGCGCCGTCGAGCCGAGGCCCGCGCCGCCGAGCAGCAGCGAAGCGGTAGCGGCGAGGGAAAGTTGCAACAATCGCATCAAGTCTTCTCCCAAATCCGGGCTGACCCGGTGAACGGCAGTCATGGCGACGGGCGAGGGCCGCCCGTCCAGACTGCGAGCGGCCAATGCGGCCCGATCGCTTTAGGTCCCGCCGATGGGCAGCCTCGACGGCTTATCGTTAAGCCAGAGCTGACGCCGTCCATCGCTTGGGCGCCAAAACCAGCACGGCCAGCAGGGCGGCCCTGGTCACCTCGGCCTGCGATACCCGTGCGTGGCCTTTCCCGCCCGGCAGCATCGCGGCGGATCGCACGTGTCCCGGACGGAGGCTGGGGACATGGATGAAGCCGACCTCCGGCGCGAGCGCCATCGCGAGCGACCTGTACAGCGTCGCGTTGCACACGTAGTCGCCGGCATCGCGCGACATCTGCGCCCGGAGGCCCCCGGCCCGCAACGCCGGCAGGATGCGCCGGCTCGGAAAGGTCGACCGCAGGACAAGCGTCCCTTGGTCGACCAGCACCGCCGCCGGGCATCGCCCGGCGGCATCGGGGCGGAGCGGGCCGGCCCGGTTGCGCGCGTGCGTTTCGACGCAGATGCGGCGACGTCGCCCGGCGACGCCGAGGTGAAGAACCGCGTCGGGGCGAAGGCCGCAGGCCAGCTTTTCCAGCCGGCCCTGCAGTTCGTCGTAGCGCACCGGCAGGGCGACGCAGCGAAGATCGATGCCGAGCCGGGCCAGGCGCGGCGCCTGCCGGCGCAGATGTGCCACGATGCCTTCGGTGGGATTGCGAGGCGAACCGGGAAAGGCGCCGAAGCCGGTGACGAGGATCGTGCGGCTGCGGTTCGGCAGATCGGGGGTGGGCGGCTGATGAATTGCCATCGGCTCCCTTGCCGCAGGCACCGTGCCGACGTCAACAAAGGCTTGAACAGCGGCTTGCGATGGGGCGGCCCGGTGACCATGCTCGCGGGGTGAACGAGCCTGCGCAGGATCTAACGGCAAGGCGGGTCGCGGCCCTTGCGGCGCCGCACATGGACATGCTCGAAGCCTACCGGGCGAGCCTCGCGTCGCGCTTCGGCGACGTGCCTCACTTCGATCCCTTCGATGGCGGCGCGGATGCCGGGTGCCTCCTGCTGCTGGAAACACCGGGCCCCCGCGCCGACGCCGTGCGCTTCGTTTCACGCGACAATCCAACCGCGACGGCGCGCAACATCACCCGCTTCTGCTCGGCAGCCGGCCTCGATCGCCGAGGAATGGTGATCTGGAATGCGGTGCCCTGGGTGATCCACGCGGTTGGAGCCCGCAACCGGGCGCCGCGCCCGCGAGAGATCGCCACCGGCCTCGCCTTGCTGCCGGACCTGTTGGACCTGCTGCCACGGCTCCGCGTCGCGGTGCTCGCAGGCCGCTCAGCCAGGGGCGCCGGGCCGGTCCTCCAGCGGGTCCGGCCCGATGTCCACCTGCTCACCACGGCGCATCCCAGCCCGGTCTACGTCAACACCGCCCCGGAGATCGCGCCCGGCCTCGTCGCGACGTTGCGGCGCGCAGCCGAACTCCTCGCGGCCTGAGCCGACCCGCTTCCGCCCTCAGACGGCCGGATCGCGAGAGCATCGGACCCTGGATCGGGTCCGCTCGATGCCCATCCTCTTGTGCCGCATCGGGTTGTTCGAAAACCGCTGCGCATCTTCGCGGCGTTGCTTCAACGCGGCGCGGTGGGTTGCAGAGCCGGGGGCAGAGGCACGAGTTCGGGCAGGTCGCCGTAGTGTTCCCGCGGCTGCCGGCGGGGTTGCCCGGACGCGGCGCGTACCGGCCCCGTTCGCACCTTCTCGATGCGCGGGGACGCGGAAACGCGGGCGGTCGGCCTCGCCGGCGGCGGCCGACGCGCCGGTTGCGGAACGGCGACGGCCTGCTGAGGCCGGACGCTGCCGCGTCTCGGCTTGGCGGCAAGCGGCAGATCGGGTCTTACCGACCGAGGTATCGCCCGCCGCGGCACCGCCGGCAGGACGGCGGGCTGGGGCACGATCGCCCGCGACGCGGGAGGCCGGAGCTGTTCGGGTTGCGGCAAGGCGGCTTGTGGCGCAGCGGGCGGAGGGATCGGATCCGGCTCCACGGCTCCCGGCTTGGCGACTTGCGGAGCGATGTCGGGGGCGGGCATGGAACGGGGCTCGAAGCTGCGCGGAAACATCAGCGCCGAATGGCTGAAACCCATCGGGGTTTGATCGGTGGAGGCATCGGACCCGAGGAAGGCGCCGGTCACGGGCGGCGTTTCCTCAAGGTGGACTTTCGGCATCACATGCACGGGGACCAGCGAACCATAGGGATCGGCTTGCGAGGCGATGCTCCGGCCGGTGCCTTTCGCGGACTTGCTGCCTCCGGTGGGCTGGGCGGACTCGGTCGGGGCCGGTTCCGCCGGCCGTTCCGCTCCGCCTCCGATCCCTTGCGCGGACACCTGAGCCACGGGGACCGCAAGGAGAAGGCAACCGCCGAAGAAGAGCAATCGTGGTAAACGGCACGCTTGAAGGCACGGAGCCATTGATTTCAGCCTCACCAATTCGCCGCCCCAAAGGTTTGAGAAGACCGGTTCGCAATCATGCCTGCGTTGCGCCAAACGATAACTTTTACCGTTCGTTCAAGTTGCAAGGGATCGATCGACACTGCCAGCTTGTCAACTGTGATTCCCTGTGGATGATCGCGAGCGTGTGTGCGGGGAGTATTGCGTGATGAAACCAGGGAAGCCGGTGCTGGCGATGCTCGTGCTGTCAACAGCGGGACTCGGCGGCTGCGTTCTCGACGACATCGCCAACGGCGTGCAAACCTCGCTGGCCAATACATCATCGCCGATTGCGACAGACCAGACCGCCGTCCAGGTCGCGGCGACAAAGCGGGCTGTGACGCCGGCCAACCTTGCCGGACCCGATGCGATGCCCTGGCAGCTGATGCCGGCCTCGGCCGCATCGGCTGCGAAGGGGGAAACAACCGAGGTGGTGGAGCGTCCCGGCCTCGGCCGCATTCGCGGGACGCGAACGGCGCTGACCCAGCTCGACGAGAAGATCGTGCCCTACGCAAAGAACGGCCCGATCGTGACCGCCTGCAAGCAGGCCTTCGACTCGCAAGCGCGCGCCCAAGGCGCCTACTCGATCGAGGCCGCCGCAGCCGGCCCGGAGCGCAGAACGGTCAAGGGCCGGAGCCAGCAGGTCTTCTTCCGCATCTTCTATTCCGATCCCAAGGACAGCGGCGTCGAGGTTCGCCAGGCGTCGGTGGCATGCTCCGTCGGCAAGCGCGGCGAACTCGTGGGCGCCAGCTCGATCTGACCCGCAAGCTCGCTCGAAACCGTGACCACGGCGGCGATCAGCCTCGTCAGATCGTCGTCGGGCACCGTCAGGGCCGGCGTGAGATAAACGATGTTGCGGAACGGCCGGACCCAGACGCCGGCGGCCACGAAGCGGGCTCTCGCCGCATCAAGATCGGCGAGTGCGTCGAATTCCACCACACCGATGGCGCCGGCGGTGCGGACGTCGCGGATGCCCCGACGTCCGGCGAGCGGCCTCAAACCCTCGCGCAGCCGCTCGCCGACCGCGCGCGCCTGGGCGAGGCGAGGCTCGGCGTCGAACAGGTCCAGCGAAGCGTTGGCGGCGGCGCAGGCGAGCGGATTGGCCATGAACGTCGGCCCGTGCATCAGCGCGTGACCGGGATCCTCCGACAGGAAGCCGGCGAAGACGCGAGCGGAAGCCACGGTGGCGGCGAGCGCCATCGTGCCGCCGGTGAGCGCCTTGGACAGGGTGATGATGTCCGGCACCGTGCCGCCCTCACCCCCGCAGGCGAACATGTCGCCGGTGCGCCCGAATCCGGTGAAGATCTCATCGAAGATGAGGAGGCAGCCGTGGCGGTCGGCCGCCGCGCGCAGCCGGGCGAGCACGTCGGACCCGTGGAACAGCATGCCGCCGGCCCCTTGCACCAGCGGCTCCACCAGGATCGCGGCGATCCGGTGCCCGTCGCGGGCGAGCAGCGCGTCGAGCGCGGCCACGCCCGCCTCGTCGCGCGGCAGGTCGGCGATGATCTGCTCGCTCAGCACGCCTTTGAAACGGGCGTGCATGCCCTCCTCCGGGTCGCACACCGCCATCGTGGCAAGGGTGTCACCGTGATAGCCGCCGCGAAACGATAGGATGCGGCTGCGTCCGCCCTGGCCGGCGTTGAGGAAGTATTGGATCGCCATCTTCATCGCGACCTCCACGGCGACCGAGCCGGAGTCGGAGAAGAAGACGTGGTCGAGGTCGCCCGGTAGCCGGGCGGCGAGGCGCGCGGCGAGGCGCGCCGCCGGCTCGTGGGTGAGGCCGCCGAACATCACGTGGGGCATCACGTCGAGCTGCCGGCGCACGGCCCGCGCGATATGGGGATGATTGTAGCCGTGGCACGCCGTCCACCAGCTGGCGATGCCGTCGATCAGCTCTCGCCCGTCGGCGAGCCGGAGGCGCGAGCCCCGCGTCGCTACCACCGGCAGCGCCGGCGCGGCCGTCCGCATCTGGCAATACGGGCGCCACAGATGGGCCCGGCCGAACGCCGTCCTGCCGGCGGAGGATGAGGTCGGCGGCAGGTCTGGCACCGGCGAGTCCGACAGCGGCAATTCAGCTGGCAAAGGAGACGTCATCAGACCCTTTTGCATTTTGCCCGGCGGCGCGCCAGAACGGCAGGGATGGGATCGCTCGACGCTTATGCCGAGGCCAAGCTGCGTTCGCTCGACGCGCGCAATCTGCGCCGCACCCTCGCCGACACCGGGCGAGCCGGCTTTCCCGAAATCGTGCGGGACCGCCGGCGACTGCTGTCCTTCGCCTGCAACGATTATCTCGGCCTCAGCCTCGACCCGAGGGTCAAGGCGGCGGCGGTCGGGGCCCTAGCGACCTTCGGCGTCGGCGCCGGCGCGTCGCGGCTGGTCACCGGCAATCACCCGCTCTACGCCGCGCTGGAAGCCAAGCTCGCGGCGATGAAGGGCAGCGAGGCGGCGGCCGTGTTCGGCTCGGGTTACCTCGCCAACCTGGGTGTGCTGGGCGCGTTGGCCGGTCCCTCCGACCTGATCGTGATCGACGAGCTGGCGCACGCCTGCCTCAACGCCGGCGCCGATCTGTCGCGAGCCCACGTCGTCCGCTATCGTCACAACGATGCCGCTCATGCGGCCGAGTTGCTCGACGAACTGCGCGAGCGGCACCGCCACGCCCTGCTCGTCACCGAAACCGTGTTCTCGATGGACGGCGACCGCGCGCCCCTTGCCGCCCTGGCCGAGCTGGCGGCGCGTTCCGACGCCTGGCTGATGAGCGACGACGCGCACGGCTTCGGCGTCGTCCCCGCCGCCGAAACGGTCGCCGTTCCGCTGCAGATGGGCACGTTGTCCAAGGCGGTCGGCGGATACGGCGGCTACTGCTGCGCTTCGCAAGCCGTCGTGGCGCTGCTTAAGAACCGAGCCCGCCCGCTGGTCTATTCCACCGCTTTGCCGCCGGCGACGGTGGCGGCGGCGCTGGCATCGTTGGAGATCATCGCAGCCGAGCCGCTGCTTCGCGCCGCGCCGCTGCGCAAGGCGCGGCTCTTCACCACCCTGCTCGGCCTGCCGCCGGCGCAGAGCCCGATCGTGCCGCTGATCCTGGGCGAGCCTGCCGCGGCCCTGGCCGCATCCGCGGCGCTGGCCGAGGCCGGCTTCCTTGTGGCGGCGATCCGGCCGCCCACGGTCCCGGCCGGCACGGCGCGCCTGCGCTTCGCCTTCAGCGCCGGCCATGCCGATGCCGACATCGAGGCGCTGGCGGCGGCGTTGCGAGCCCTGCCCGCTTCCTCGCTCGCTCGCTCGCTGCTGGCCAGACCGCCGTGCCCGGCGTTTTCGTGACCGCGACCGGCACGGAGGTCGGCAAGACCTTCGTGACCGCCGGCCTGCTGCGGGCCGGGCGCCGGGCCGGCCTGCCGATGGCGGCGCTGAAGCCGGTGATGAGCGGCTATGATCCCGCCGATCCGGCATCGAGCGATGCCGGAGTCCTGCTCGCCGCGCTTGGTCGCCCGGCGACGGCGGCGGCGGTGGCGGATCTGGCGCCGTATCGCTTCGCCGCGCCGCTTTCGCCCGACATGGCCGCCGAAGCCGAAGGGCGCAGCCTCGACGTCGATGCGGTGATCGCCGCCTGCCGCTCAGCCGCCGGCGCGAGGAACGTGGTGCTGATCGAGGGCGTCGGCGGCGTGATGGTGCCGCTCGAGGCCAGCCGCACCGTGCTCGACGTGATCGCGCCGCTCGCCCTGCCCGTGCTGCTGGTGACCGGCAGCGGGCTGGGCGCGCTCAGCCACTGCCTCACCGCCATCGCCGCCCTCGCCGGTCGCGGTGTCGCGCCCTGCCTCGTCGTGGTGAACGAAACGGCCGGCAGCACCGTGCCCCTCGACGCCACGGAGCGGACGCTGCGCCGCTTCTGCCAGCAAGCCGACCTAGCCGTCCTCCCGCGCGATCCGCCCGAGACGGCGTTCGACGCCCTGCTCGCAACTCTTCGGCCTCTATGCGGCTTCGCGAAATTCCGGCATACTGAACCGCGTGCGGGTGTAGCTCAATGGTAGAGCAGCAGCCTTCCAAGCTGAATACGAGGGTTCGATTCCCTTCACCCGCTCCATGTTCGCCATAACTCCTTCATCCCGTTAGACCTCCTCCGAGCCTCCCGCCAAGACGCGCCGTTCCGGGCGGAATTCCGGTCAGAACCGCCTCGGAAAAGGTCGCGTCGTGGCACGCCCCAACAGCACCGGCTATCCCTTCCTCATCCTGCGCAGGGACGGGCAGTACACCTACCATCGCGACCTCGCGCCCATCGTCGTCGGCGACGTGCTGCTGCTGTGGTCGGGACGCGTTCGCACGCTTGCCGGCAAGGAGGTTGTCAAGATCTCGTTCGGCACGCGCGAGAAGAAGACTGCGCAGCAGCGCTGGACCGAGGTCCACCCACAGGTCGACGCGCTGGTGCCCTTGGCCGAGGTGCTGAGCCGCCACCGCGATCAGCACGAGAAGCAGCCCGAGGTGCCGCGCCTCGAACCCGCCCGCATCCGCACGATGGCGCAACAGGCCTATCACGACGTGCTCGCCTGCGACGACCGCTGCCAGAGCGAGCCGGGCTTCACCACGCAGGTCGCCGAAATCCTGCTGCGGCTGGCTCGCAGACAAGGGATTGACCATCGCGACCTCGCAACCAAGGCGGAGTTGAAGGCGCGTTCGATCGAACAGGGCATGCTCAAGGATCACCTGATCCATCGCGACACGTACATGCTCGACACGGCGACCGAGGAAAGCGAGCTCGATCCCGCCCCGCTCGGCACACTACCGGCGGCCCTGAAGGCCGGCGATCGGCTGGCGCCCGAGCAGGTCGAGGCGCTCGCCAGTGGGATCCGCCTGGGCGAGATCGCGAGCGAGGTGGAAGAGCGTCTCAAGGAGAATGGCATCGACCTGCCGCCCGACCACGTCGACCGCCGTGGCGCTGGCGATCACCCGCGCCAAGCTGCGCGCCCTCAACGACGTGGTGGAGCGCGATAAAGGCGTGCCGATCGAGATGCCGGCGCGCCCGGCGTCTCCTCCCCGCCCGAGGCGAGTCCGCCGCCGAGCGTCCCCCCGCCTGTCCGAGATGCACGGGCCCTGGGTCAGGCGCTGCGGCCGCTGCCGAAGCAGATCGACGACAACGCGCGCTGCCTCCGGCTCTTCACCGCCCTGCACGGCCACCTGCCGGTCGACCGCATCACGGGCGTCCACGTCCGGGCGTTCCGCGACGGCCTGCTGGACTGCCCGCGCAACGCTCCGCAGCGGCTCGCCAAGGCGTCCATCCCGGAGCTGGCCGCCTGGGCCGCCGCCAACCCGGACGCGCCCAAGCTCGGGCGCGGCACCATCAACGACAAGGCGCTGAGCGCGATCAGCACGCTGCTGGTGCAGGCGCGCCGCAACGAGCACGTCCGGTCCAATCCGGTCGAGGGACAGGCGCTGCGGATCAAGGACGGCGACCGGCAGCCGCGCCGACCGTTCAGGGTGGAGGTGCTGAACCGCATCTTCCGCACCAGCGTCTACGCATCGCCGTTCCGCATCCCGGCGGGCGGCAAGATGTGGGCGGCATGGTGGCTGCCGCTGTTCAGCCTGTTCACCGGGGTGCGCGTGGAGGAGCTCGGGCAGGCGCTGGTCGGCGACGTCCGGCTGAAGCACGGCATCGACACCATCGAGGTCACGACGGTCGAGGACGAGGACAGCGGGACCGAGAGCCACGCGAAGAGGCTGAAGAGCCCCGCCGCCCGGCGCCGCCTGCCGCTGCATGCGACCCTGATCCGCCTCGGCTTCCTCGACTACGTCGCCTTTCTGCGGGCGAGCGGGGCGACGCGGCTGTTCCCGCAGCTCGACGAGAACCGCGGCCGGTACACCAAGAACTGGTCGCGCTGGTGGGGCCGCTGGCTCGGCAAGCTCGGGATGACCGACCCGAGCTTGGCGTTCCACTCCTTCCGGCACAGCTTCACCGCGGAGCTGCGGCGGCTGAAGTGCCCGGCCAGCGTCATGAAGGAGCTGCTCGGACACGCGCAAACGGACGTGACCCCGGCTACGGCCGCGTGGAAGGCTACCTGCACGAGCTTGCTGACCTCAACGACGCGGTCCAACGTATCACGTTCCCTGGGGATGATCTGAACCACTTGGCCGAGCTGGACCCATGGCGGCTGGAGATGTGATCGCTCGCCTGCAGTTGAGTGACAGCAGTGGTCATGTCGAGCGCGAATGTGGGGCGGACAAAACCCACGCTGTGGATCGGCGCCGGAGTTCGGCGCCTTCAGCCGGATCACGTCGCGCGGGCGCGGCGCGTTTTCCAGCCGCGACAGGGTCGGCTGCGGGCACAGGTCGACGCCGCCGTCGGGCAGCCGGCCGCAGGCGAGCTTGAAGGCGGGGTCGCTGCGCAGGGCGTCGAGGTCGTCGGCATCCTCATAGCCGCAGCAAATCGCGAAACGGCGGGCCCCGATCGTGTCGGCGAAGATGTGGGTGATGCGGATCGCGCCGGTCCGGGATCAGCCGCGCCAGCCGCTCGGTGATCCCGAGACGGCGCTCGGCCAGAGACAGCAGCACCACGCCGCTGTCCGAGGTGAGGCGACCGCCGTCAAAGGCGGCCGTGACTTCCTTCCGTTCCACGGCTGGAAAGCCGAACGCGTGAATCGTATTCTGGATCATGGCGGGCGTGGCAGAGCGTGAGGTGGATCGGGGTTGGCGTCAGCACCCGGATCCTGCGCTGCTTCGATGCTTTCAGCTAAGCTCGCCACCGCGCTCAATCCGCCCCTGTGAATAAGTCGGGCTAATGGATGCCGAAGCAATACTTCGGGTGCAGGCGCGCCACGAAAACCTCCTCATACAAGCGCTTCAGCAGCGCATCCTTGGAGGGGAAGAAGGGAAACAGCACGGAATGGGGCGCGCCGATCTGCTTGCCCAGCTCGGGCACCGAAAGGTCGAAGCCTTGCGCCGCGACAACGCGGATCGCGTCGGCGACTACCATCGCCTCGCGCTCGCTCGCGCCCAAGCGCGGACGCCTCGATGGGCCGCTCCAAGACTGAAGCCCGTTGCTCATCGAATCAGCGACCCACGCTAACCGCAGGGGAGTGGGCAACTACGGATCTTAGTTAGAGCTTTGCAGCGGAGGGTTATACGACGGGGACAGGGGCGCAGATCGTCGGTTCCAACAGACGGCATGCGAGCGCGCTGCTGAACCTCACGATGCAGATGTTGATGCGGCGCTTGGCCGAGCGAAGCGAGCGTTCGCAAAATATCAATAACTTTGCCGAATACAATCGAAGCGGAATCTATGGATTAGCGGATCCATAAACTTTGTCACGAAGGTATCCGAGTGGCCACGCGTAGAGAGATTCGCGAAAAAGGAAAGGTTTTTACGGCTCTTAACGAAGCCGAGCTCGTCGGAAAGTCCTTTGAGCAATTCGGTGCCGGCAACGAGATTGTCCGAGGAAAACGTGTCACACGCTTTGCTCACGTCAAGGTATTTCGCCTTGTTTTCATCGGAACAGAGCTTTGCTGTCCCATCCGGGGCAGAAATGGATTTCAGAAAGCTGTCGATATTTGACGGACGGATTTGTGGAAACTTTGACCTATCGTCGGGGTGCTCCAAATTGACCATTGCCCATACAATTCCACCGATTAGATAAATGCGATTACGATTTCCAAGGCCAGGATTGCTGTCGAGCTGCGCGCGCAGAGCTGGAACAAAGGCCGTCTTGCGCCACTTATCGGCTGCCTGCCGAAATTCGAGCTCGCCACGAAGCTGATTTATCTCGTCAGTCGCGCGCTTCGTTCCTTCATCGATCCCAAGCGTAACGATACCGCCTTCACTTCCCTGTCCGGTCATGAACGCAGCCTTTATATTGCCGCTACCTATATCGATCACGGCAGCTTGGGTTTGGCGAAGTTTGCGCCAACGGTGCGGAAGCATGCCAAGCACCCCTTGAAAACCAAACGTTGCCTCTTGATTAGCCGTCACAAAGTCGACTGGATGTATGATGCGTGCTAGCTTTCCTTTGACGGTGGCGACAATAACGTCCTTATGGGTACTTTTTGCCATACTGCTGCTGCCGACGATAAAAGCTCTTTCGGGCAGGACGTACTCATTTACGTCAAGCTTGTCACAGAGCTCTTTCACGGCTGAAGCACATCGACCGATGGACTGCTCTTCGAAGCAGTTTACGTTAGCTTGGGGAAGTATCTTAACATCGAGGCACTTTAAAAATGTGTCATCCTATTCGCTGCAGGCTGGCTCGCCTTCGGCGCGATCTAGGTCGAACAAGTAGGCTTTCACACCTTTAGCGCCGATTTCGATGACGCCGTAGCGTTGGGCCGTCTTCGACGGTTCTTCCGTGGCGCACGCGTTCGACACAGCGCCGAACCAAGCGACACATAACGCGACGGAAGCCCTGAAGCACAATTTGGCTGTAGTTATCATGATGATGCTTTCACCTTCCTGAAAGCCTCGCACCTAGGTCTTTGCACAACTAATTCCTGCGATGGTTGACCAGATTTGCCTCAATGCAACTGAAAGTCTTTCAATTGGCAACCTTCCTGGTCTCCGATTTCGCATGCTTTCTCGTAGAAACCGAGCTTTTCCATATAGGATCCGGCTATAACATTCGCCATTTTGATGTAAAGTCGACCTAAGGTGAATTTCGCCTCGGTCTTTCCGGAGGCAAGCGCGCATTTCAGTAGCAGCTTGGCATCTACGAGTTCGTCTCGATCGTCGCCAGCATATTTTTGCAAACCGCGATCCAGGTCGTCGGAGGCGTTCGTGGAACATCCGTTAGGAACTGCTTTTCCTTGGACCGGAGGAGGAATCGGCGGCTTCGCTGTAATAGGCTTTTCCGAGATCACATGCACTGTTGAGGATTCAATTTTGTCCTGAACACGCGGCCCAATAATTTGGGGCCTTGATCGAAAAACAACGAAAGCAATACCAGCCGCAGCGAGAACGCCTAACGCGATAGCCCACAGCTTGAGATGGTATTGCTTCGGTTCCAGCCTTAGCTCTGATTCTTGTTCTGATACTAACTTTTCTTTCGGTGTTGGCTCTGGTTTTGATTGCTGCTTGAGTCCTGATCCCCCGATTGTGATCTTACGTCTTGGCAGAATGTCTTCCCAGGAGACAAATCCAAGGCCTTCGCCGGCTTCACTACCAAAAGCAACCTGCAGGTCAGTCGCGATATGGTCAACAATCTCTGGTCCTAGTAAGATTGACTGTGGCTGTCCGATGATGGCCTCAACCGGAAAAGCGAGGGGTGTTTTGCTCCAGCGTCCATGCAGATCGAGAAACAGGCCTGAAAAGCAGTTTTGCACTGAAAGCGCGGAAACACCTACAAGCCGCTCGCCTGTCAGGACGGCGTAGCCGCCGCCAATTCTAGATGGGTCACTCTTTACGCTCAGGGTCATAGCGCGTCCCGCTCCTGCGCGGAACATGAATGTCTATCCTCAAGACTGGTCGTTGTTAAGTGGGCACACTTAACGATGCTCAAGTCGTGCTCCGACCAATTTGCACGCAGCTGGGCTGGCGAGGATGTCGTCGGGCGAACGCTGCAACTTGCAATGCCGATGGGAAAGATGTTGAGCTTGTGGAAGATCCGCCAGTTGCTGGTCTATTGCGCGACCAAGCCGGCGGTGCACTCCTTCACCGTGTCGCTACGCCACCAGCTCGCCGGCACTTCGATCGGTGTTGTTGAGATCATCCCGCCAGCGGTGGAGACCGTGCTCCATCGCGGCCATACCAGCAAGCAACCGCTCGGCATGCCGCTCGACGCTTTCGTTGCCATCGCCATGGCCGGCCTTGATACTGGACATCCCGAAGTCGCCATCGGCTTGGCGAAGCGACTGCCGCGGGATCTCGCCTCAGCCCCAGCCTGTTCCTCCGCATCATCAACAAGGCAGATGAGCGCGCCTGACGCGCGCCGAACGTCCGCTGTCGGGAATGCCGCATTCTCTCATGATCGGCCGTGATGGGCGCTCAAGCGCTGGTGCAGCTGCGATCCACCATGGCCGGAGCTGCTGCTCTTCAGAGTTCTGTACGCTCAGCGAGCAGCGACGACATCACCAACGGCAGCGATGGTGGGTCGCCCGTCCCGCCGGCGGCCCCGCCTTCGAACCGGCGCTATCCCGCTTTATCCAGCATTTCGGGAGTAGCTGGAGGTTGAGGCATGTTGCTGCGGTTCGTTGCTGTGACGATGCTCTTCTTCGCTGGCCCGATGTCCGCGCAGGCGCAAAACGCGGCGCAGCCGAGCCTCGCTTCGCCGGCAAAACCAACGCGGACCAAAGCTCACGCCAGAACCGCCGCGAAGCCGGCGCCGAAGGGGCCCGACCCGTGGCAGGTCGTTGATCCCGCGCGAGCGGCTCAGCCCGTCAACGGCGCAGGCCCGACCCAGGCAGCACCAAGCAGCGTCGAGTCGCACAGGAAGCCGGTCGACCCCATCGAGTTCGGCGGCAAGTGGAACGCCGCGAACGACGACGCCGAGAAAACGCGGGTGCAGAACTACAACGGCGATGCGGTGGGGACGGGCGGCGAGGTCGGCTTCAAGCTGCATTTCTGACACAACGGCCATCGTCCGTGCATTTTCGCGCCGACCTTGCCAAGGTAACGCTTGGCAAGGTCAACAGAGACAAAGTTGACGGAGACAAGGTCGACGAAGGCTTGGCATGCGGGTCCAACCTCGACGTCGAGTGCCGGGAGCGGCAGAAGCGAAGCACATCGAGCAAGCCGCGAAGGCGCCAACGTCAGGGAAAATGCGACGAGGCCAATCGCGGGTCCAGGCTTAAGCGCGCTCCTGTTGCCGGTGCATGATCGTGATGGCACATGATCGTCATGGCGCAACGAGGGCAAGGTCTCCAGGCTCCCATGAGCGAGGTCGCGATGGCTGCTTCCTCAGGATGCTGACGAGGGTGACGCAAGATCCGTTCGGCTTGGTTGTCCCGTGCTGTCCGTTCCCACCTCTACGGCACCCCCAGCAGAGCGGCCCCGTATGTGAAACCGCCGCCGAAAGCGGTCAGCTCAAGCGTTTGTCCGGTTTGGTGCTTGGGCCAGAGTTCGGCCAGGCAGATCGGTATGGTCGACGATGAAGTATTGCCGTGCGTGCGGACGTTCGACACCACGCGCTCGGTGGAGAGGCCCAGTTGAGCAGCGACAGCGTCAAGGATCCGGCGATTGGCTTGGTGCGGTACGATCAGGTCGAGGTCGCTGACGGCGCAACCCTCCGCGGCGCACGCGCGAGCCAGCATGTTGGACATCGCCCGCACCGCGCCGGTGAGACCTTGGCGCCGTTCATCGCGACCTTGCCCTCGGTTCGCGATACCGGAACCGAAAGAAAGCGCTCCAGACTCGCCCTCGCCAGACAGAACCGGGCGATAGCAGCAAGCGTGTGGCAGTTCCGACCTCGACAGCTCCGAGCACCGTGGCCGAAGCTCCATCGGAAAACAGGAGACCGGTTTCGAAGTCGTCCGGGTCGACCAAGGGCGTCAGCACCTCCGACGTCACCAGCAGCACACGGGCGGCCGGATCGGAGCGGAGGAGGTCATAAGCGGTCTGCAGACCGTAGAGGAAGCCGGTGCAGGCGGCCGACAGGTCATGCGCCTGGCACCGGAAGCCGGAACCCGCGAGCGCATGCAGGATACGGCTTGCCAATGACGACGTCGCCAAGCCCGGTGTGCCGGTCGCGCAGATCACGGCCGTGATGTCGGCGACCGCCAGCCCGGCCCGTTCCAGCGCGATGCGAGCGGCATCGGCGCCAAGCGTCACCGCGTCCTTGTCCGGGCCGACGGACCAGCGCGTCGCGATGCCGGCGAGCCGATCGATCGCCTCCGCACTTCGGCCGGGATGGCGCCTGGCGAAGTCGGCATTGGCAAGCGGCCGCGATGCGAGCCGGGACGCCACCGCGAGCAGGCTGACCGGATGACTGTCAATCAGCCTGCAATACCGGGTCTGACTCATTCTCGATGATGTTTGCTGATCGATCTCCGCTGACGCGTCAGC
>CAXTMA010000070.1:0-16683 GCA_964245015.1 uncultured Beijerinckiaceae bacterium
GGACCACCTTCGACTTCCTCGGCCTGACCCATGTCTGGGGCCGGTCGCGGAACGGGAAGGACATGGTTCGGCAAGTCACGGCCAAAAGCCGCTTTGCCCGTGCCGTGGCCGCGGTAAGTGACTGGTGTCGTCACCATCGACACTGGTCCATCCACGACCAGCACCAGCACCAGCACCGGCGCCTGTCGTCCATGATGCGAGGTCACTTCGCCTACTATGGTGTGGGCGGCAACAATCGACGGTTGCGCTGGTTCGCCAATCAGGTCGTGAGGGTCTGGCGGAAATGGCTATCGCGGCGAGATCGGGAGGGCGTCGTCCGGTGGACGCGTCTGAACGAGATGCTGCGGCGCCATCCGCTGCCTTCGGTCAGGATCATCCACGGCTACGCCACCGCGGGCGAACCTCTCTCGTGAGGAACCGGATGCGGGAAATCCGCACGTCCGGGTCTGTGAGGGATGGGGACGGCAACGTCCCCATCTACTCGGCACTCGGCCTTGCGCAGGGGCGCGAGGTGGGTCGTA
The DNA here is from genome assembly GCA_964245015.1 of uncultured Beijerinckiaceae bacterium. GTDB lineage: Bacteria > Pseudomonadota > Alphaproteobacteria > Rhizobiales > Beijerinckiaceae > RH-AL1. The sequence continues at coordinate 522 of CAXTMA010000070.1, forward strand.
AGAACGGTGCGATCGGCGAGGTGGGCCTGCTCGCCGAAAAAGACGAGCCGCCCGGTCTCGTGCAGGGCGATGAGCCTGTCGAGGAACAGCCGCCGGAACAGGCGCGACAACACCCGCACGGGCAGGAAGAAGCCGGGGCGGCAGGCGATCCAGCGGCTTCCGTCTGGTGACAGGCCGCCGCCCGGCACGATCATGTGCACGTGGGGATGGTGGGTCAGCCGCAGGACTCAAGCTTTGGATAAACGGTGCTGCAGGGTTGGCTGCCGTCAGTCGGCCATGTACACCTCGCATGCACACTTCTGCGAACTTCAGTCAGCCTAACGCCGTGTAGCTATGGCGTTTTTCGCAGTTCCTTGGAGGGTCGAGTCCTCTCCTGGGCACCATCCCTTCTCTACGATGTCTCAATAAGTTGCTGATTTGCTAGGGTCTTGAGCGGCCGCTCCCACACAGCGGTCCCACACAATGGCCCTCCGAATGCCCGGCGTCATCTTCCTCGACGGCACTGCCTACCTCAACGTCCGCGTGCCAACCGACATCGCGGCTCGCGTCCGCGGCACACGCATCAAGCTCCCCGTCGATGGCCGGAACGTCGACACCAAGATCACCGATAAGGTCAGCATCTCGCTGCGGACCAAGGACACGAAGACCGCGCACAAGCGCGGCAAGCTCGCGTCAGCCGTCCTCGATGCGCTCTGGGACAGCGTCCGGCTCGGTTCCCCGCTGCCGGTCAACGGCGACCGCCCCGGCGACCCGGACGTGACAATCGCTTCACTGACAACGAATCCACCGAACGGCAATGACGCACCATCGCTGACCCTCAAGCAGATCGTTGCCCTCGCGGGCAAAGCCTACCGCGATATGGTCGGCAACGGGCGCGAGGATACGCCGCCGGACTTCGAAGAAGCGTCGCGGGAGCATGCGCAGGAAATCGAGTCTTGGCGAACCTGCGATCCAGGCGATCCCACCGACGCGGTCGCCCTTGCGGAAGATGATGCGCGCTTCTTCGCCGACTTGCAGCTGCCATACGGCCCGCAGTTGATGGCTTGGCGAAACGGCACCGATCTCTCCAACGCCTACGTGTCCATCACCCATGATCAGGCGATGGAAGACCTGTTTGGTACCCGAGCGGACGCCATCTGCTCGCGGCACCGGTTGCGCCTGGATGCCGCGACCCGGAAGAAGCTTCTGGACCAGATCGGTCGGGCCACGCTGTTCGGAACCGCGCGCCTCAAACAGACGGCCAGCGGCGACTTCTCGCCGGATGTTCACGCCAACCGGTTCCCGAAGTTCGAAGCCGAGGCGAGGGTCTCGGTCGCCACGCTGTTCGAGCGTTGGCGCGCCAGCAAGACCGACAAGGTGGAGGCGAGCACGATCCGCCGCTACACGCCATCGCTGGTGAGCCTCGCCGCGTTCCTCAAGGACAAGGACGTCCGCAGCGTCGAACAGGACGACATCTGGGCCTGGGCGGAGCACCGTCGCGATGTCGACCGGATCGCCGCGGGGACGGTGAACCGCAACGATCTTGTCGCCGCAGCCTCGGTGTTCACCTTCGCCACGACACGGGACGGCCGGCGGTTGCGGTCCGACAACCCCGTTGCAGGGGTGCGACTCGACCTTCCCAAGATCAAGCGCGAACGGCCGCCCTTCTTCCGACCGAAGGAAGTGGCGGCGATCCTCAATCTCGCGCGAAGCGTGACGATCGGTGGCGCTTACCCGAAGGCGGCTGCTTCGAGACGCTGGGCACCATGGATCTGCGCGTACTCCGGCAGCCGCATTCAGGAACCGCTCTGGCTCGCCAAAGCTGATGTCGAGCAGGATGCAGAGACCGGCATCTGGATCATGACCTTCCGGCAGACCAAGACGGGGAACGCCCGCATCGTACCGCTCCACGCTGCGCTGATCGACGAGGGTTTCCTCGACTTTGTACGATCTGCACCGGACGGGCTGCTCTTCGTAGGCGACCGGCCGCGCAAGGTCATCAATGTCGAGCGCACGATCCAGGAACAGCGGGCGAGCCAGATCGCGGAATGGATCCAGCATCATATTGAGTTGAGCGAGGGCGTCGATCCGAACCACGGCTGGCGACACTCGTTCATCACCAGAGCGACGGGCCGCATGGAAGAGCGCATCCAGCATGCCATCTGTGGTCACAACGAGAAACGGGACGTGGCTGACGGCTACTTCACCGCGACGATTGCCGAGATGAAGGCAGGCTTGGACAACCTACCACCGTACTTGTTGTAAACTCCTTCTACTACTGGGTCCAGCTACCACAGCGCTGCGGATCGCTGACCACCCGTGGGTGATCATTTCGAGCTGCGACGCGGTGGCCCGTAGTGAACAGCGATAGCAGGAATTGGCCCACAGCAGAATTCTGGAGTATCTGCTCCTGGATAGAAGCTCAGCTCACCGCGTACATAGCTGCGCTTCTCTCATCAGTTGACGATGGCGTGCAAGCCGCTGGCGATGTTGCTCTGTAAGATGAGCGGTAGCACTCCAACGGAGTTCAGAGCGCGCTTTCTCGCTGAGCTCCGAGGAAAACACAGGGCTGCCATCATCCTCGAAGCTCACAAGTACGCGATCAAAGGCGGCATCCCACAGCGCCGACAACAACAAGCCATTATGCACGTCAAGCCGCTCAGCGTCACTTTCGCATTCTGACCATGGGATAATGTGCGACGCGCGTAGCAGAGCCGGGTCGGAGATCCCAGTCAGCGGGCAGCGACCCTGCCAGTATTCCATCAGGCAATCGCGAAAAACATCTTGCCCTATCCTCCGTACGACCAAGCGTTCAACTTCCGTTGTACGAGGCAGATCTGCGATGCGCCGTTCGAACTCCCGCAGCGGTACGTCGGGCAGGCTAACGCCCAGTTCATAGACGCGACGTAGGACCACATATAGTGGGCCGAGAGAGCCGAAGGCAGAGCGCGCGTGGCCGGGGCCGGACATAGTAGCGGAGGGCAATCTTAGTTCGCGGACGACCCCGAGATGGTCGAGGGCCAGATACCACGGCCCTGAAGGCCCCGTGGCCGCCAGATAGATAATGCCCTTCGCTGTGGTCGAGCCGAAAGCCGCCCAACCCGCCTTCTCCCCCAGAAAACGGCGGAAGCCGTTCTGAGATGCGGCCTTCTGGCATTCCTCGCGGACGACAAAGGACTGGGGCGCTTCGAGCACTGGTCAGATACTCGCTATAGATCGCGCGCCATCAATCGCTCCGAGCCAGGCGCGCCCCTCAAGGTCAGCCTCAGCCAAGGATCGCGACGAAGGTCGTCGGGGGGACGGGTCGTCGTCGTCACGATGTACTGAAAGGCCGTAGTTTCCGTCAGCTTTTCAAAGTCACGCATCAGGCGGAAAAGTTCATCGTAAATGGAAAGGCCGAGATCGGCTTCACGAGGACTGTCATGGATAAGGAATGCGGGAACGCGGGTTGCGCCTTCGATGCTCAGGCAGACGCATGCCAAGTCGAACGCCAAAACCTTCAGGGATTCGATGGCCGCCGTGCGGCGATCCCCATCGACATCGACAGTTAATAGTAGCCTATCCCCGCTCAGCGTTACCGCTCCCTTCGCATTCTCGTTGACCAGGCGGCGAATGATGGCCGAAAACCTTTCGGTTATCCTGCCGAATGTCAGAGCCTGCTTGTCGCGGAAAGCCGCAAGCCTTTCCCGTTCCTTGGCCAGTTTGTCTTCGAGGCCCCGCAGCCGCTTTCGCACCTCATCTCGCTCGGTCGACAGCTCGGCGACACGTTCCACCCCTTCCTTGAGTTGCGTCGCCACCTGCCAAGCGGATGCGCGCGCGTCGCGCACGTTTTCGATGTCCTGGACCCGCTTCTCTGCCTGCTCGATTTGCTGACGCCCGAGAGCGGCGGCGGGTTGGAGCGTCTTTAGTCGAGCTTCCAAACCGTCGATCTTTTGCTTCTGATCGCCGATTTCCTGACGTTTGGTGGCCAAGCGGGCTCGACATTCCGTCTCGTTGTGCAGCTTGTGGGACAGGCCGCATTTCTCGGCGAGCACCTTGTCGATCGGCACTTCACAAATCGGGCAAACTTGATTGGCGGCGTTCTCTGCAGCGAACGATAGGCTGGGTATTTCGCTATAGAGCAGCCTGAGGACTTCTTTCTCGGCTGGAGCCTGCCCCTCTAAGCGGCTGCGCTCTTCGTCGGTGCGCCTCATCTCTTCTCGGGCACTCTGCAATGCCTTCCGGGCTTGGCTGAGTTCAGCCATGTCGCCGGGCGGCAACTGAACTGCGGCCGCAAGCCGGTCGTCGGCAGCCTTCCGAAGCACCTCAAAGAGTAGGGGCATCTCCGGCAGCGTTTGCCCGGAAAGGCCGAGCTGATCGATCAATCGCGCGTGGCGTCGGCCACGATCCCAATCGAGGTAGGATATTTCGCGCTCGGCATTAGCGACATCCGTTCGCATCGCTTCTTCGGCGCGCCGAGCTTGCTGCTCCTCTTCGGTGATCGCCGTGAGGAATGCCCGAAGCGCCTCGCGCCGTGGCCCGGTTTCACGCCCACTTGCAGGCAGTGGCGCGTCGGAGCCCGATGCGGGGGAGCGCCAGTCGAGAACGTCGTCGAAGCGGCATTCCTGATCGCGCGTGAGCCAAGCGAGCGCGATCGGCCATGCCTTTTGGCCGGGCTGAAGGCGGGCCAGACTCGCGACACCGTGACTCACGATGGCTTGCTCTATCGCCTCGATCAACGGATCGATGCTCGTGGTTGCTCCATCGCCCGCAGCGATCTCATCGAGGTTGCCGTCGGCGATCGCGACATGGCGTCGACGGACTCCCAGCGGCCGCACGACGGCCCAGCACACGCCGTCAAGCATCACCTCTGCGCCGACGATCCCGTTCGGGTATTCGCGCGCAACCTCTCGACGCCGTTGCGCTCCTCGCGCCAGTCCTCCGGATAGGTTTCGACATCGCCCGTGAAGGCGTAATCGGCATCGCCATCGCCTGCGGGCGTCAAATAGCCCGCAGCATCGCCCTCTTGATCATTGAGCGGTGCGTCGTCGATGTTCCTCGGAACGAATAGGACACCTTGAGCATCGTCGGTTCTGATAACGACATGAACCTCGTGCCCGCACTCCCGGCAGAAGCGGGTCGGGTAGAGGCGATGGCCCGGCGCATCCGGGTCTTCGAGCTGCCCCTCGAACAGCACATTTCTCGGCTTCTCGGTCAGCGTGGTGAAAATTTCCCCCGCGCCCGAGATGAGCTGGTGAAGCTTGAACGCCAGGAAAGCGCCGCTTCCTGAGCCGCCTCTGTCTTTTTCCGGTAGGCTGACCCGAGTGAGGAAGCCCTCGAGACTGCTTCGGCAAATCTCAGCATCAACGCCGCTGTTCCGCGACAGCAGGGTGACGGCTTCCCCGAACTGGATCGGTCTCTTACGCTTCAGCTCTTGGCCGTCCTCCAGACCGATCGCCAACTCTGTCCAAACAGCCAAAGGGTGCTCCTTGAGAGCCTCGTTGGTCAGAACCGTCGGAAGCGCGGACGTCAGGACCGGCGCAAGCTCTCCCCGTACATCGTCGAGCTTCAGGCGATCGTCCGTTGCACGTTCGAGCGACTCGTCGATGACCGATTCCGGCCCGATGGGAACTCCGAAAAGTCTCGACGCGACATCCGCCACGGCCTGCGCGCGGTTCGCATCCGACCCTTCGCTCGCCATGGTGGCCGAAGTTCCAATGCAAATCGGCGCCTTGTCTGGCGTGCAGCGGTTGCGAAGGCGGCGGACAAGTATGGCGACGTCGGCACCCTGACGGCCCCGATAGGTGTGGAGTTCATCGAGGACGATGAAGTCTAGACCGCTTGCGTTCTCGATAACCTTTGTATCGATGTTGTCTTGTCGCGTTAGAAGCAGTTCGGCCATCATGAAGTTGGTGAGGAGAATATCTGGCGGATTGTCGGCTATCTTGTGCCGTTCCTCCTGGCTTTCCTGGCCGGTGTAGCGGCGCACGACCGGCGTAATCTCTGCGGGTAGGCCTGATTGAGAGATGAACTTTTCGATCTCTTTGATCTGGCTGTTGGCCAGCGCGTTCATCGGATAGACGATGATGGCGCTGGTTTTGCGCGGCTTGCCGACTTTGCGCGCGCGAACGATCGAGTCGACGACCGGCACGAAAAAGCAGAGCGACTTGCCGGAACCGGTGCCGGTCGTGACCACATAACTCTGACCAGCTCGGGCTTTCGCGATCGATTGCGCCTGATGGCGATGGAACCGCAAAGGCGCCAGCCCCAACCGGAAGATTTTTCCGGTTGCTACATCTAGATCGCCGGAGGCGACCAGATCGTCAACAGTTGGCCCCTTAAGGAAACGGGGATTGATAGATAGCAGGGCGTCGGGCCAGAAACGTCCCGCGTCGTATTGGCGATCGATCTCTGCCTTCAGGTCCGCAGATAGAATGGTGCTGAAAGACCGAGAGAAACGAGCGTAGGAATCGATGAGACGATGGTCAAGTTCGAACGCCCTCATAGGTCCCCCGCGCTGCTGCTTTTTGCGCAGCAGTTTTCGTGAAACTGCTCGAGCAAAGTCAATCGAGGAGCCGTCAATCTCGACTCAAGGCCGACTAGCTGTCTGGTAGCGGAACGTTGTTGGGATCACGTTCGTTAAGCGATCACGAAGAATGCTGGGCGCTTTGACGGCCTGCGCCGGCGCAGGTCGCCCCGGAGGGCCCGCTGATGCTCTCGATCCATCCCAACGCCCGCACCACCCCAGCCGTGCGCGCCGAGATTGCCCGCTCAACCGAGCGCTCCGGCGTGCTCGCCCAGCGCTACGGCGTATCGGCTGAGACCATCCGCAAGTGGCGCCAGCGCGGCCCTGCCGACTGCCAGGACCGCTCGGCACGACCCCACAAGCTGCCTTGGAAGGCGAACGAGGAAGAGCGCCATCGTGTGCGCCTTGCGCCGCGCCACCGGCTTCCCGCTCGACGATCTCACCTTCGTGGTCAGCCATTTTCGTGCCGCACCTGAACCGCGAGCCCGTGTACCGCATCCTCAAGGCCGACGGGCTGAACCGCTTGCCGCCCTCCGGGCAGGCCCGCAGGCCGCATGGCGCGTTCAGCCCTACGAGGTCGGCTTCATCCACCTCGACGTGAAGCACCTGCCCAAGTTGCGAGATCGCGACGGCATCACTCGCAAGCGCTTCTTGTACGTCGCCATCGACCGTGCCACGCGCTACGTCCACCTCGCGGTCAAGGACGACGAAACCACCGCCTCGGCGGTGGCCTTCCTCGACGAGGCGATCATCGCCTTGCCGTTCCAGGTCACGCATCTGCACAGCGATCGCGGCTCGTGTCCGCGCCGGGCGGCCCTGGATAATCCCTTGGAGGCGCTTTGCCCGCCGCTCAGGCCGCTTGAACCCTGATGCGGGTATGCTTCTACGTGGCATGTTACATGGAAGGCGCTCGCAATGCTGTCTGAAGCCGCACCCATCCAATGTGTTAACGCCGATGTGTCGCCTGAGCATCGACGACGAGACGGCGCCTGATGTCCGGATTATATTACAGGTGTCGCAATCTCATTACTATTCGGAGACGGCTCGAACCGCCACATCGAGATCGTCGTCATCATCTCCATACAACCTGAAGAGTCGAGGCGTTGCGGGCAGCTTGCGGCGAGCCTTGTCCAAAACCTCGAAAATGCGGTCGGCCTCGCTCCTTTCGTGAAGTGCCAGATTAACCCTGGGATACATAACGCAAGCCGCAAGGATGAAAGGCACCTGATCCTCGAACGTCAGTCCGGCGCATTCCGAGTAGTCGTCGAGGGGTGACAGGAAGATGGCGTCCGGCACCTTGGCCCCTTTGAGCCACACCTCGATGTCGACCTTAAGAAGCTTGCCGATCTCGGAATGTTCGGCCTTTGCAAAGCTCTGCGGTGCTTCCGTGTAGCACATTTCGATGATCCCCAGGGCGAACGACGTCCATTCGCTCATCCGACGGCCCCTGGGCTTTCTTTCAGGCACTGCCCTCAATCTTTCCTGCATCTCCCGGGCGCTCACTCGACCCTCGAACACGGCCTTTCGAATTTTGTTGGCCGCGGCACGATCACGTCGCTCAAGCCGAATCAGCATCTCGACTGTCAGCGCCGCCGCGACAACATCCTTGACAGCGAGGCCGACCCCCTTGGCGTGGCTGGCGCAATAACGAGCGGCGAGGGTATTGCGGCGCAGGGTCTGCACCGTGATGCCGAAGACGAGGCTCTGCTCGGCGAAAAACCGGGGCTGTTCACCCTTCGCCACCTCGGCGAGCCGAGCGGAGAACGCGAGCGCGGGTTCGATCCACGCGCCGTTGGCGTCAGGCATGGGTCCTCGTTTCGACATACCATCGCGTCGAGCGGCGCCGAGGCATTAACCGCAATTCTACCGACCTATTGAGAATTTGCAACACGCCATTATGTTGCAGATCTGCAAGATGTGGGGAGGCTTAGCGTCCGTCTGGCGCTCCTTGCATGAACGGAGGCTTTTATGATTTGGTTGCATCAGCACCTTTCTCAGATCGACACCGCCGTCGCGCAAGCCTGCGGTCCACAGCCCGTTTACACCGGCTTCATCGCGATCACGCAGGCCGTCCTCGACAAGCTCCCGCAGAGGGCTGGTCCAGAAACCGGCCACCGCTTCGAAATCGATCTCCTGCCGTTCGTGCGTCCCGACCTGCGGCGCTGGTCGTCCATCCTGCGCCTGCAGCCCGACCTGATCGCGACGTTGCGGGCCTGCGCGTTGGACGATGCGGCCGAGAAAGAGCTCGACGTCCACCTCGCGAAGACGGGCTTCACCTGCATCGATTGCCCGACGGGCTGCGTGCCGGTCGGTCATGCCTTCGAGGTCAAGGCAATCTTCATCCGTAGCGGAACCATTTTCAGGAAGGACGGACGTGCCGTACCCGTTCCCCTGGATGACGGGTTCCGGTTCGACGCCATCCTCGGGCGCCCCGGCCAACTCAGCCGGCAGCGTCTGTCGTGGCAGCTGCCGACCAGGACGGTGACGCAGGCCGACGTGCCCCTTGATCCCGCGTACCCTGGCGAGCGCTTGAAGCCCCGGGCGATGCTCCAGCAGGCGCGGGTGGCGGCGAAGGACCTGATGGCTGACCTGATGCAGGTCGGCTTGGCGGCGATCCTCCACGCGCAGCGGCACGAGGGCACGCATAGGGTGGCGGCCCTGCCGCGCATCGACGCCGGCAACGTGGCGGCGCACGATTGTGCCGCCGATCGCGACCGCCCGTCGCTGACAATCTTCCAGCTCTCATAGTCGCCTCCAAGTAATAGATGCGAGCTTCGCAGCATAGATGCGACGCAGGCCTGACATTGATTGTCGTAATCTCATCAAACTCGAAGACCCCCGAGAGTACCATGCCGAAGAACAACTCCACGTCGCCTCCCTCGCTCGACACGTCGGCGCCCGACAACGAGGCTGAGGCCCTGCGCGAGGTCGTCGATCCCATGGATGGCGGCACGCTCAGTACTGGAGCGCGTTCGCTTCTGTCGGTCGCTGCCCTCATCCGGGTCGAGCTGGCAAGCACGCCGGTTTCGCCGACGATCTCGTTGCGCGCGTTGGTCGTGGAACTGCGCCAAGATCTGCTCGCAGCGAGGCGGGGCGGTAAGAGCTGGAAGGCTATTGCGGAATCCTTCCGCGTCGGAGGGCTCGATCCGGAGCCCGACACGATCCGACTGTACGTGAGCAAGGCGATGCCCACGAAGGCGGCCCGCGCCGCGAAGCGGGCGACGCCCGTGCCAGCCACAGCGAAGGTCCCCGCAATCCCGCCGACGGACGTTGTCAGGACACCCACCAAATCGCCGGACGTGTCCTCGACGACGCGCAGCGACGGCGCTCGCATCGCACCTCGGGTCAAGTAGACGCTGGTCGCCGCCGCCACCCGAGTTCGTCCGGCTCGGGTGCCGGAGGCGTCCGGCCGAGTGCGCCTCAACACACATCATCGGCCATCATCTCTGGAGACATCGATGCTCGACAACCTTTCGACGGTCCTCGCCCTCGTCCGCCATAAATTTCTGTTATCGTTCATCTTCCTGATCGTCGTCGATGACAAAGGCGGAATCGGCAAGTCGTTGATTGCCCAGATCTGCGGCGCCCTGCTGCGCCACGACGATGAGTTCATCGTCAGGATGATCGACACCGATTTTTCCAACAGCACGACCGCACAGGTCGTCAAAGACACCAAAATGCTCGACCTCGGCGAGCAGGTGGCAAAAGGCATCCTCCTCACGCTGCTGAAGGCGGTGCAAAGCAAACTCGTCCAGCACATCGTCATGGATGTGGGCGCGCGGGAGGAGCAGCCGGTCCGCGGCCTGCTGCCGTGGCTCGTGCAGCTTGTCCGTAGGCTGAACGGCCGCATCGTCATCGTTCGGCCGATCACGCTGGGGTCTCACAACCAAAGGAGCGCGGCGGCCTTTATGGATCTCGCCGAACAGCTACACCTGCCGGTCATGTTCGTCCGCAATCAAGGCCAGGGACGGCACAACCAATACTTCCGACGTTGGATCCAATCCGAAACCCGCACCAAAGCCATCGCGCGCGGCGCCGTCGAGACCGTGCTTGAGGATGCCAATGTCCTCTACGCCGACGAGGCCACCGGCTTCGGGCTGTCGATCGCCGACTGTGCCCTGCAGGATTTCTCCAAGCTGAGCGACGAGGATCGCGCCGAGGCGGAGGCCTTTTTCGACGACGACGTGGCGGCCCACCTGAATGAGTGGCTCCGCAGCACCATCACCGCCTTCGGCGCCGCGGTCGAGGAAGCCATCGCCAAACGTGACGCCCTCGACGCGCCGCAGGTGAGTTCGGAAGAACCGGGCGAGGATCACGAGATCAAGGCGGTCGCGAAGGCCGCCAAGTCGAAGCCGCGGCAGGCTTGACGATGGACAAGCTCGGCCTGAAGCTCATCGAATTGCTGCGCGGCGGGGCCGATCCCCGCCGCGCGGACCGCACCCGAAGGCGTCGCGACGACGAGGTCAGCGCCGCCATCCATGTGCGCGCCCTGACCGAAACAGGGACGCGGAATTTACGGGCCGGCCTCATCCTCGGCGTGCTCCTCGGGATGATCGTCACGCTCGTCCTGCTCGGCATCGTCGGCGCCGTAGCGAATCTGCGACCCGCTCATGTCAGCGACATCGAGATGGCCCGCCGGCTGCGGGCCGTCCTTCCGTACCCCGAGCGCTTGGGCGAGAACGACTTCGCGCAACGTCTCGCCGTGCCGCCGGACGTCGGCCGGCTCGTGGCGCCGCTGGTCGACCTGGATCGGCCTGCCGTCCCGGGTCAAGCCGCGATGGTCGCGGTCCTCGCCGGCCAAGTCGGTCTGTTCGTCGATCCGGGGCGCCTGGAAGCGCTCAGCCAGTTGGCCCGCCGGCTTGGTCCCTTAACGCGCCAGCAACGGACCGATCACCTCGACTCGATCCTGGAGCTGGACCGGGCGTTGCACGAGCCCAACGCCGCCCTCATCCTCCGCGCGATCGCCGATCTGCCGGCCGGCGACCTCGCCGCCCTGTCACGACTGACGGATCTCCCTCGCGACCTGGCCGAGATCGCCGGTTTGCCTCCCGCCAAATTGCAAACGTTGCGCCAGACCGCTTTGGCGAGCGTGTTGCCGGACGATGGCGAGCGCGCCGACCTCCTCCGCTTGCTCCCGACCCTCGACCCGCCGGCCGTCCACCTCCTCGTCCGCTGGAGCAACGCCAACTCCGTCCAGCGACAGTTGCTGATCTTCCTGCTGGCGCGGATCGAGGACCTCGACCCGTCCTTCGTCAAGCTCGTGACTGCCTTCTACGTGGGAAATCCCCTTATCGGGCAAGCCGTCAGGGCGCTTCACCCGAGCTGCGGCTACGCCAAGCCAGAGGCCTGCCGATGATCGAGCTCGAAACGCTGCAGATGCTGGTTTACCAGCATGTCGTCCAGCTGACGCTCATCGATCATCCGCCGCACGAAGCGTTTAAGATCGCCCATCGTGTCGCCGCCCTGGCGTTCGACGAAGCGTTCACCCAAGCCGGCCTCGACGCGGCGCGCGCCGCCATCGATCGGGCCGAAGTAACGGTGCCGGCGGCTCCGACCGACGCACAGCCAAGGCTGGATGGCAAAGCAACGCCAAGCAGGCCCACTCGCAAGATGGCGGCGCCGTGATGGCACGCTTGGCTGGCGACGACGGGCGCCGTGATCCCGCCTTGGGCGGCAGAACCCGTCGACGATCCGTCGCAGCCAAGCCGTCGCGGCGGGAACGCCTCGCACCGGGCTCACACGATCACGAACAATTCCGGATGACTCACGAACGCGAAGCGGATACTCGACGTACACTTAGCGGGTCACGTCTCGGACATTTGCTTTCAGGAAGAGGGCAAGTGGTCCCGTGTTTACGGATACACGGAGACTTGCGAGGGGGCTTCGCCCCCGTCGACCCCCGGATGCACGCGCGAGCGGTGCAGTTGTCCGGGCTGTGGCCCGGAAATGAGGTGCGTCGTGCCGCGGCGTAACCGCTTCCCTGCGAGCTTCGCCTTCCGCCTCGCGGACGAGGACGCCGTGCGCCTCCGCGAGGTCGCCGAGGCGCACGGCTACCGGCCAGCCGAGTGGGCGAGAAAGATCGTGAGCGACGTCATCGCCGTCGACTTTGTCCGCCGCAACGTCAGGCTGCGGGTCCTGCACGCCGATCTTCTGCGGATGTTCCTGGGCGAACTCTCCAGGCAAGGCAACAACCTCAACCAGATCGCCCATGCTCTCAACAGAGGTGAAGGCGGTTCCAGCCAAACCATCGCGCGAGAGTTGGACGCGATCCGCCGGAACAATCAGGTCATCATGGTGGCAGTGCTCGATGCGCTTGGCGCCAACGACAATCCATGATCGTCAAGTCGACATTCCGGCGGGCAAAAGGCCTCGAAGTGCATCTGCTCCGCAACGACACCAACGAGAGTGTCGATGTTCGCAGGGACCTTTTCCGCGGTGCACCGCTCGACCTCCACCTTGCCCTGCGCCTGATGGACGGCATCAGCCGCAGCAATGCCCACGCCGTTCGCTCCTTCGTCCACGTCGTGATCGCGCCGGGGAAGCCGCTCGATGATCAGGCGATCGCCACCACCCTGGCCACCATCGAGGAGGTGTTCGGCATCGCCGCCGATGCCCCCCGCGCGGTGGTGCAGCACGCCAAAGGCGCTCGTCCCTCGCACTTCCATGCGGTGTACAGCATCGTCGACCTGCGCACTGGACGTGCCATCAAGAGCCACGACAACAACGGCAAGGACGAACTCATCAGTCGTCGCCTGGAACTCCGCTTCGGTGAAGCGATCATACCGGGGCCTCGTTTGGCCGAGAACATCGCCATGCTTCGCGCCCGGGGCGCGACCGAAGAGGCCGAGCAACTCGCCCTGCTGACGGCCGGTCCGGATCAGCAGGCATTGTCGCGCAACGATCGCCAGCAGGCCGGACGCCTTGGCCGCGATCCCGCGGCCATGTCGGCGCATGTCTACGATCTTTACGAAACGGCGGGGCGCGATTTCCACGCCTTCGCTCGCTCGCTGGCAGTGAACGGCTATCACCTCTGCGACGGCGAGAAGGCCGTCCTTGTCGGTGAGGACGAGAGCGGTTTCCAGACCAGCCTCGTGCGCTGTCTACGACGCGAAGGCAAAGCGAACGGCCGCCCGCTTCAGCTCCGGGAATGGCATCTGCAACAGGCCTTCCCGCAGTTGCAGCCGAAGGCGGTCGAGCGCGACACAGGACACGCTCGAGCGCGCAAAGGCGCGGCGCGCGAACTCGACACAGAATGGCAGCGCGGGATCTTCGAAGCCGTCGCCGATGCCGATGCGATCGCTTTGGCGACGTTCCGGGCCAAGAGGAAGGCTCAACGCGAAGATCTCGAGAAAGCGGAACGCGAGGCGTTCCGCATGAGCTTAAAGGCGCAGCGTGACGCGATTTTCGAACTCCATCGTGTCCGCGACGAGGTGCGTCGGCTGCGTGTCGACCGCGCCTTCCGCAACGCGCGCCTGTTCGGCTCGCCAGCTCTGCACCGGCTCGCCTTCGCCCTCGCGGCAACAGGCGTGCTGATGACTGGCGCCGGCGTCGTTGCCGCTCTGCTGGCCGGCGCGTTCGCAGGTGGGGCACTGCCGTCCCTACACCACGCTCGACGGTTGTCGATCCGGGTCAAGCGAGAGCGGACGCGTGACCGGCATTCCCGTGATACGGCCGTGAAGGCCCTTCATAAACGTCATGTGATCGAAGGTCGGCGTTCAAGTAAGCAGATTACACGGTTCTCGTTCGACCAGGTGCCGAAGTCTGACAGGATCCTCGCAGGATTTTATGCCGCAAAGCTGCTCGGTCGATCGACGACGGCGGACAAAATCACCGTTGCCGCCGCTGAAGAAGCGCTGGGACCTGAAATTATCCAAGGCATCAGGACCATCCTGGAGCGTGGATCGGCGCTGCAGGTACGGAGATTCGCTCATTGGTACACGGGCGTTCCAGAAGGCCGAAGAGACCGAGCCGTAGCGGCGGCACTAGCTCGTCATCAGGATCAGCGGGTGAGGAAAACTCAAGGAGGTCAGAAACCAGCCATCTCTGATCAAACGATGGACGGCACTAGCGTTAAGAGTGGAGACAAAAAGGTCAGGATCAATCGGTCGAGGAAACAATTCGTACAAAGAAGAGGAGGTAGAGATCTTGGATGACCGACGAGATAACAGGAACCTGCCCATCCCCGTATAAATCTTAATATTAATTGTAAGCAATTATGCCTGACTTTTCCAATCGCACTTGGAGGATGTACATGTCAAAAAAAGTCGAGAAAGCGTGCGAACTGCGGGATATAGCCCTACAGATATTACAAAGAGAAGAGCGTTGGACAGTGGTACAGCCCGACATTCGCCTGATGGAGGCCGCTGTCGGGAGTTTCAAAATTCTACATAGAACGCCTTTTTCGAAACTCCCTGGATCCAATGTCAAATCCTCCGATGTGTTGGATGTCAGCGATGCGGGGCAGAATCTAAGTTATGGTGTTGATATCTGGAAAGACGGCAAGAAGGTCATGAATGTTGAATGGGATGAACGGCAAACTCAGGTTGTGTCGTTGCGGTCCGGTGATTGGCAAGCAGAGTTTAAGACGAGTCTATTGTAGGCATCTATGAGAAATCATGCGAATGACTCGCTCTCATAGCTCCTTGGCGAGCTTCGTTGAAAACATGAAGGACAGTCTGCCGATATAAAGAGCGCGTAGGGAAAGGGGTAGTGCCTGTAGAGGAGCCCCCGATGAACAAACAGCTCGCCCAGCCTCTCGCCCGAGATGTGACGGGACGACGCGATGAGCCGATCCAGGCGGTCGAGCCGGAAAGAACGGCCGGCGAGGCACGAGTCACGACCGTGCCGACGATGACAGTCGGCATCTTCCTCGCCCACGTCGCCGACGTGCTCCGCGCCGCCCTGCCGCAACAACTGTGGCTGGAGGCGAGCGTGGTTGGCGTGCGTGCCGGGCGCTACGGCCACACGCTGGAGTTGGTCGACCCCGCCGCCGGACAGAACGCCAGCTTACGCGCCTTCCTGCCCACCTCGGTCCTGCAGGCGATCCGGGGCGAGGTGGGGACCGGCTTTGATCCGGCGCTGCTCGTCGGCATGACGACCGTGCTGCTGATTGCGCCGTCGTTCGACCCGCGCTGGCACCTCGGCGCCCGCATCGTCGCTCTCGCCCGCAGCGCCACCGCCTCGCTACGCCGCCGCCTGGTGGAACAGACGATGGCGGCGCTGAAGCGCGACGGGTTGTGGGATCGGCAGCGCCGGCTGCCGGCACCCGCCGACGTGACCCGGATCGCGGTGGTGCACCCGGCCGGCGCGGCGGGCTGGGCCGACGTCACCGCCCGCCTCACCCGCTGGCAGACGGCTGGTGTCATCGCCGTACGTTCCATCGCCGTCCCATTCGAAGGCGAGCGCGCCGCCGCCGCCCTGGTCCGCGCGCTATCTGAGGCCGCCGCACCGGGGTCGGATAGGCTGCATCCCGACCTCGTGTTGCTGGTGCGCGGCGGCGGCGCGCGCGATGGACTGGCGGCGCTGGACGAGGAGGCGGTGGCCCGTGCGGTGTGCCTGTGCCCGGTGCCTGTGGTGTGCGGCACCGGGCACAGCATCGATACCACGCTCACCGACGGTTGCGCCTGGCGTCGGGTCGACACGCCCACCGCCGCGGCGGCGCTGGTCACCGGGCTGATC
>CAXTMA010000071.1:0-16360 GCA_964245015.1 uncultured Beijerinckiaceae bacterium
CGATCGTCGGATCGGGGACGGTGTCGCAGCGGATGTCGTTCTTGCCGTGCCAGCAGAGCGCGCGCATGGAATCTCCGTAAGCGGATAGGGTGGGGAGGACACCTGAACGGCGTCGGATCGGTGCGGAAGTCGCGATATCCCGCGTGGTTCCCACCGGATCCGGGCATTATTGCCTCACGTCGAGGATCGCAGCGGCTCCCTGTCTCGGTCCGCCGGGCGCCCGGCCCGGTCGAGGGCAGCGAAATCCTCGTCCGACAGCACGACGTCGGCCGCCGCCGCGTTGCTCAAGCGAAGGCCCTGAATTCAAAGCGCCTTCAAGAGCCCTCGACAACATCTTAACTTAAATCAATTATCAGGTTGAGCGCCGGTGGCGGCGATCGGTTGCGGTTGGTAGTCGAATGAACGAACATTCCGCGGTGCTGAACGATCGAGGCGAGGCGAGGGCGTCGCGTCGGGCGGTCTTCTGCCCGGTCTTCCAGCCGGTCGCCAACCTGCAGACAGGGGCGATCGTCGGCTTCGAGGCCCTGGCGCGCTTCGAGGTCGCGGGCATCGCCATCACGCCGGATTCGGTGCTCCACCATCTGGAATCGGACGAACTCCTGTCGCTGTTCTGCCGGATGGTCGAGCATGCCGTCGCCCTGACCCGCACCCTCCCGGTGAACGGTCCTTACGTATCGGTGAACGTCGAGGCCGGGCTGCTGCTCGCCGACGGCTTCTGCGACCTCCTCCAGCATCTCCTCGACAAGGCCGGCGGCGAGCCCGGGCGCATCGTCCTGGAAATGCTCGAAGGCGAACGGGTCGACGACCACGGGCGGATGGGCGATGTTCTCACCCGCCTGCGCGCCCTCGGCATAGCCGTCGCCCTGGACGACCTTGGCAGCGGCTATGCCTCGCTCATCAACCTGCAGCGGCTCCCCGTCGACATCATCAAGCTCGACCGCAGCTTCGCCCTCGACCTGCGCCGCAAGCCCCACGACCTCCTGTTCATCCTCGCCCTCGCCAACCTGGCGCGCGGCCTGGGCCGGCGTTTGATCGTCGAGGGGGTGGAAACGGGCGACGCCCTGGAGGCATTGAGCCTCCTCGGCATCGAATTCGCCCAAGGCTTCGCCATCGCCAAGCCGATGCCGGCCGCCGCCATCGAAGCCTGGATCGAGCATTGGACCACATCCTGGCTCGCCGGCCAGCAGCCGTTTCGCCGGCAAACCAATCCGACGACCCTCCTCGGCGCCTATGCCAGCCACCTCACCGTGATGGAGACTTGCCGCATGCTGCAGCTGCATCCGATGCGGATCGAATGGACGCAAAAGGCGCACGATTGGCACAACTGTCGGGTCGGCCGCTTCTTCTCGCAGGCCGGACTTCACGACACCTGCTGCGGGCTCGCTCACCGCCGCTTCCACGAAGTGATCGACCGCTACACCACGGACCGCGACGCATGGGAGCGCGCCGCCTTCGACTTCCGCGACGAATTGGCAAAGGCGATGTCGGCGTGATCGCCACTCGGCTGATCGGGAGCATCTGGCGAAGGGACGGGCGGATCGGCTAAGGCTTGCGCCACCGCTTCCTTCGAGACCCGCGATGGCACCCTCGCTCCGCCGCACCGCAGTCCTGCTGGCCCTGCTGCCGGCCTCCGTGTCGCTGGCCGCGGAGGTGGATGCCGGCCGCCTGCTCGCTTCCGGCGCGGACGAATGGCTGATGAACGGGCGTACCTACGATGCCCGGCGCTTCTCGCCACTCGATGCGATCAACACCGGCAACGTCGGCAAGCTGGTGCCGAAATGGATCTACCAGACCGGCAAGCCGGCGACGTTCCAGGCGACGCCGCTCGTCGCCGACGGCGTGATGTACCTGGGGGAGCCGATGTCGGGCGTCACCGCGCTGGACGCCCGGACCGGCGCCAGGATCTGGCATTACGAGCACAAGATCGCCAAGGGCACCAAGCTGTGCTGCGGCCCGGCCAACCGCGGCGTCGGCCTGGGCTACGGCAAGGTCTACGTCGCCACCGTCGACGCCCATCTCGTCGCCCTCGACGCCAAGACGGGCAAGCCGGCCTGGGACACGGTGCTGGCGACGGCCGACGAGGGCGCGGCCGAGACCGCGGCGGTGCTGGCCGGGCTTGGCGGCCCAAGCGGCGGCGACGCCCGCAAGGCGTCGGGGCAGAGCGGCTTCGGCGCCAATTCCGCGCCGCTCGTTTACGACGGCAAGGTGTTCGCCGGGGTTGTTGGCGTCGGCTACGGCCTGCACCTCGAAGCCGAGCGCCCCGATGCGCCGCTGGGCACCGTGTTCGGCATCGCCGGCAAGTACGGCGCCTCCGGCTTCCTTGCCGCGTTCGACGCGCAGACCGGCAAGCGCGTCTGGCAGTTCGACGCGGCGCAGCCGGGCTGGGAGGGCGACTACGTCACCAAGACCGCCTACGGCGTGCCGCTGCCCCGCGACATCGCCAAGGAGAAGGCCGAGGACGTTCACGACCACGACGCCTGGAAGTACGGCGGCGGCTCGATGTGGAACACGCCGGCGCTCGATCCCGATCTCGGCCTGCTGTACTTCGGCCTCGGCAACCCCTCGCCCCAGGCGACCGGCACCGGACGACCCGGCGACAACCTGTGGACCGTGGCGCTCGTCGCGGTCGATGTGAAGACCGGCAAGTTGCGCTGGGGCTTCCAGCAGGTGCCGCACGACCTGTGGGGATACGACGTGGCGAGCCCGGCCAGCCTGTTCGACGTGGAGGTCAACGGCGAGAAGGTGCCGGCGGTGGGCGAGGCGTCCAAGATCGGCTGGTATTTCGTCAACGACCGCCGCACCGGCAAGCTGCTCTTCAAGGGCGAGCCCTTCGTGCCGCAGCAGAACCTGTTCGCCGCACCCTCGCCGGCCGGCGTCATCATCTCGCCCGGCGTCGGCGGCGGCGCGTCCTGGTCGCCGGCCTCGGTCGACGCGGCGGCCGGCATCGCCTACGTCGCCGCCATGCACCTGCCCACCACCTTCAAGACGGCGACCCTGCCGGCGAAGGGGGGCGAGGCGCCGGTCGAGTACACCACCGCCGAGCCGGCCGACGTGCCGCGTTTCGGCACGCTGACGGCACTCGACCTGGCTCACGAGGGCAGGATCCTGTGGCAGGCGAAGACCCCGCAGCCGCTCATCGGCGGCGTGGTCGCCACCGCCGGCGGGCTGGTGTTCACCGGCGAGGGCAACGGCGCCTTCGACGCCTACGAGGCCAAGAGCGGCAAGCTGCTTTGGCACTTCAACTGCGGCGCCGGGGTCAACGCCCCGCCGATCACCTACGCGCTCGACGGCAGGCAGTATGTCGCCGTGGCGGCCGGAGGCTCCACGATCTGGGGCTATCCCGTGGGGGATGCGCTGATGGTGTTCGGCCTGCCGGACTGAGCGCGCCTCGGGTCGGTCACGGCTTCGCCTTCACCGTTTCCGCGTCAAGACCTGTGCCAAGCCCCTGCGCCAAGCCGATCACGCCGCCGGAGGTGCGCAGCATCGGCCGCTCGCCCGGCTCGATCGCCAGCACCTTGCCGACGCCGGGGATCTCGTCGCCGACCCGCACCACGCTGCTGCGCCCGTTGACCAAAATGGTGGCCGATTCCGCCCCGGCCCACTGCAGCCGCACCGCCGAAGCCGCGCCTCCGGCGAGGGGGCGTCCGGGGATGGAGGCGGTCGCGGTGGTGTCGAACTCGTCCGGCCGGCTGTTGGGGTCGGGCACCTTGGCCTCCGTGACCCTGGGGCGCGGCGCGAACTGGGCGAAGACGGTGAAGTTGCCGCTCTTGCCGAGGTCGACCACCGGGCCGTGCAGGGTCATGGCGATGCCGAAGGTGGCGGACGCGGCGGCCAGCGTGCCGCCGAAAAGGCCCAGCGCCGCGTCGCCGCTCAGGAGTGCCGCGCGGCGCACGGTCTTGCCCGGGGCGCGAGGGGTGAGCTTGCGGTCCGTCATGCTCGTTTCCTGCTCAGGTGCTCGGCCAGTTCGCGAAAGGCGTCGGTGCTGGCCGGGCCGTTGGGGTTTTGCGTCAGGGCCTCGTAGATGAGAGGCGTCAGCAGCACGGCCTGGTCGAGGTCGGGATCGCTGCCGCTCTGCAGGCCGCCCATCAGGCGCAGGTCGCGGGTGTCCTCGAAGCGGGCGACCATGGCGCGCAGGCGGCCGACGAGGGTCCGCTGTTCCGGCGTCCAAACCTGGTGGGCGAGGCGCGAAATGGAGCCGAGCACGTTGACGGCGGGGTAGCGGGCGGCATCGGCGATGGCGCGGTCGAGCACGATGTGTCCGTCGAGCGTGCCCCGGATGCAGTCGGCGACGGGGTCGTTGTGGTCGTCGCCGTCGACGAGCACGGCGAAGATGCCGGTGATGGATCCGCCCGGCATCGTTTTTCCGTCCTTGCCGGCCGTCTCGGCGCCGGGGCCGGCGCGCTCCAGCAGCCTGGGCAGCTCGGTGAAGACGCTGGGCGCGTAGCCCCTCGCCACCGCCGGCTCGCCGGTGCTCAGCGCCACGTCGCGGGCGGCATGGGCGTAGCGCGTCACCGAGTCCACCATCAGGAGCACGCGCTCGCCGCGGTCGCGGTACCATTCGGCGATCGTCATGGCGGTGAGCGGCGCCATCTTGCGCATCGCCGCGCTTTCGTCGCCGGTCGCCACCACCGTCACCGCCAGCGGGCGGTTGGCGCCCAGCGCGTCTTCCATGAACTCGCGAACCTCGCGGCCGCGCTCGCCCACGAGGGCGACCACCACCGTGTCGAAGCCCTTGGAAGCGGCCAGCATGCCGAGCAGCGTCGACTTGCCGACGCCCGAGCCGGCGAAGATGCCGATGCGCTGGCCGTGGCACAGCGGGGTGAAGATGTCGATGACGCGCACGCCGCTGCGCAGCGGCTGCTTCACCCGCCCGCGCTCCAGCGCCGGCGGCGGGTCGGCGTGGATGGGCAGGGCCGTCCCGCCGGCCGGCAGCGGCCCCAGCCCGTCGACCGGCCGGCACAGCGCATCGACCACGCGACCCTTCCAGCCGGCGGCCGGCGCCACCGTGAAGGGATCGAGCTTGACCACGCTCGACCCCAGGCCGACATCGGCCGCGGCGGCGAAGGGCTTGACGGTGACGTCGTCGGCGTCGATGCGCACGATCTCGCCGTGGCGCCGCCCGGCCACCGTTTCGTCGCCGTTGCCCAACGCCACACAGTCGCCGAGGCGGGCGAAAGCCGACAGGCCGCGCACGCGATAGGCTGTCGGCGTCACCGCGGCCACGGTGCCGGCGATGCGCAGCAGCTCTCCGGGCTGCGCGAGCCTCGCCGTCGCGGCGGCGAGGCGGGCGAGCGGGTCGCTGGCGCTCAGGGGCTCGCGCCCGGCGCTCAAGAGGTCGCGCCCAGCGTCTTGACGGCGTCCTGGGCGCTGGTCTCGCTGGCCTGGGTGATCCCGGCGAGCCCGTCGAAGGCGCGCTGGATCTCGATCATCCGGGTGATCTCCAGGACCGGGTTGATGTTGGAGCCTTCGGCGAAGCCCTGCAGCACGCCGTTGCGCGAAAAGTCGAGCACGGCGGTCGCCGGCTGGTCGGGAACCACCGCGGAATTGTCGTAGCGCGTGAGCTTGGCGTCGTCGGGAATGGAGAACAGGCCGACGGCGCCGACCTGCTTGCCCTTCTGGGTGATCATGCCGTCGGCCGAGATCGCCGGAGAGCCGTCGTTGGGGTCGATCAGGATGGTCGCCTGGCCGGCGTCGAGCACGGGATAGCCGTTCACCGTCTGCAACTCGCCCGAGGCGCCCATCTGCAGGCGGCCGTCGCGGGTGTAGGCGACGCCGCCGGGCGTGCGGATGGCGAAGAATCCCTCGCCCTGGACGGCGATGTCGAGCGGATTGTCGGTGCGCGTCGCCGCGCCCTTGGCCCGCGAGATGAAGTCCGAGCCGGTGGTGACAAAGGCGGCCGGCCGTTCCTGCACCTTGGACAGGACGGAGGAAAAGGCCACGCCCTGCGCGCGGTAGCCGGCCGTGTTGACGTTGGCGATGTTGCTGGCCACCGTGTCCAGGCGCTTTTCCAGCGCGACCTGGCCGGACATGGCGACGTAAAGGTTGCCGCGCATCAGCCTCCTCCCAGCTTCAAGCCCTGGAGGCTGAGCAGCAGGTCGCTGCTGAAGCCCGTGCTGGTCGAGGACCCGGCGAAAATCTGCGCGATGCCGGAGCTGTCGGAGTTCGTGTTCTGGCCGGTGGCGTCGTAGAGGGCGGTGAAGCGCTCAACAATCTGCTGCACCTTGGCCGGGTTCTGCAGGTCGGCGAGGCTGACGTGGCCGGCAAGGGTGCGCTCCTCCGCGTCGAGATCGACGGTCGCCGACGCCGGCAGGTTGAATGCCGTCTGCACGACCTTCAGGAGGTCCGTGTCGGCCAGCAGGCCGTACAGGCTGGTGATCGAGGAGGCGTGCTGGGTGAAGTACAGCGCGAGCTGCACGCCCGCGTTCTGCGTGCCGGCCTTGTCGTCGATGGTCTGCTGGACGTACTTGGCCGTGGTGCCGGTCGTCACCGCCGCCGTTTGCGTGACGGCCGCGCCCTTGCCGGCGAAATCGAAGGCGGTGGCGAAGGCTTTGTAGCGCGGGTCGCTCAAGGTGTTGGCCAGCGCCGTCGAGCTGGTGACGCCGCCTTCCAGCACCTTGGTGATCAGGCCCTTGGCGTTGGTTTCGTCCTCCAGGCCGTAGGCCTTCAGCGCGTAGGAGCACAGTCGGTAGTTGTTGACGAAGTCGGACACGCTGGTGACCTTGCCGATGTTGGCGAGGTAGTAGGCCGTGTCGCTCTGCACCTGGGGCTGCGCCGCCGTCGACTTCTGGTAAGCCGCCGAATTGTTGGCGATCGCGAGATAGGCGGCGGTGGTCGATAGCACGGGCCCGTGTCTCCGGTGGGTGCGGGCGCAGCCTGCCGGTTCGGACTTGCCCGAAGCTGGCGGACGAGCCCTTCCAAACTCCCGCTTTTCGAAGGCGCCGGCCGTTCCCGCCAGTTTGGTGCAAGTCTGCGCTGGTGTCCTCGGGATCGAACCGGAGGGGATCGGCTTTGAGCTTCGCAATCGGGATGGTGGTCGCGCTGGGCTGCATGCTGGGCGGCTTCACCGCGGCGGGCGGGCACATGTTCGTGCTTTGGCAGCCCTACGAATTCATCATCATCGGCGGCTCGGCGCTCGGCACCTTCATCGTGGCCAACCCGCTCGCCACCATCAAGGATACGGGCAAGGCGATCCTTGAAGCCATCAAGGGCAAGGGCCCCAAGCAGCGCGACTACCTCGACGTGCTCGGCCTCCTTTACACGCTGATGCGCGAGCTGCGCGGCAACGGCCGCAACGCCCTGGAGGAGCAGATCGACAATCCCGCGGAGTCCGAGCTGTTCAAGCGCTTCCCCCTTGTCGTGTCCAACAAGGAGATGACCGCCTTCATCTGCGACTACGTCCGCCTGATCCTGATCGGCAACGCCCGCACCCATGAGATCGAGGCTCTGATGGACGAGGAGATCGAGACCATCAAGCGCGACAAGCTCAAGCCCTACCAGGCGATCCAGGCCGTGTCGGACGGCCTGCCGGCGCTGGGCATCGTGGCCGCCGTGCTCGGCATCATCAAGGCGATGGGCGCGCTCGATCAGTCGCCCGAGGTCCTGGGCGAGCTGATCGGCGCCGCGCTGGTCGGCACCTTCGCAGGCATCTTCATGTCCTACGGCGTCGCCGGCCCGCTCGCCTCCAAGATCAAGGTGACGCGCGAGAAGCGCTGCCGGCTGTACGTCATCATCAAGCAAACGCTGCTCGCCTTCATGAACGGCGCCATGCCGCTGATCGCATTGGAGCACGGCCGCAAGACCATCTCGGCCTACGACCGGCCCTCCATCGACGACGTCGAGAGCGAGACCATGGGCGGCGGCAAGAGCGAGGCCGAGCCGATGAAGAAGGCGGCCTGAGATGTTTCCCTTCACAGCCGCCGGCTCGGCGCCGCGCGCGTCCCAGAACAAGAGCGCCAACGGTGTCCTGTCCGGCGCCCCCGGCCTGCGCGGCGGCGTCGAGCGGCTCGTCGCCGCCGTGGTCAAGAACCTGCAGACCATGGCCGGCGAAACCACGGTCGTCGAGGGCACCGTCAGCGGCATCGCCGCGATGCAGATCCGCGACGTGGTGGCCTCGCATCGCCCCGAAGCGGTGGCGACGACGATCAGCTGCGCCGGCCTGCCCTGCACCCTGCTGGTCACGCTCGACCCCATCCTGGTCTACGCGCTGGTGGAACTGCTGACCGGCGGCAACGGCAGCGAGGCCCTGCCCGAGGTGGCGCGGGCGGTCACGGCGATCGACGGGCAATACACCCAGCTCGTCGCCACGCTGATCGCCTCGGGCATCGAGAAGGAATGGGCGGCCAACGGCTTCGGCGCGGCCCGGGCGCAGCGCGTGGAAAGCGGCCTGTCCAACGACGTTTGCGGGGCGCGCATCCCCCACGTCGGCGTGATCACCGTGACGCTCGTCATCTTCGGCCTGCGCGGCACGGCCGTGCTGGTTCTGCCGCCGGCCGCCCTCGATGCCTTCCCGCAGGGCGAGGCGGCCGAGCCGGACGAGGCGCGCCGCGCGCCCGACCCGGAATGGAGCGCCCTGCTGCAGCGCGAACTCGGCCGCGCCCCGGTGAAGGTGGACGCCTTTCTCCAGGCGCAGAGGCTGCCGCTCGGCGCCATCGCCCAGCTCAAGGCGGGCGACGTCGTCGAGCTGGCGCCGATGGCGCGCAGCCGGGCCGCCCTCGTGTGCGACGGCCAGATCCTTTACCACGGCGAACTCGGCCTGGACGGCAACAGCTTCTGCGTCCGCATCGCCGAGCCGGCGACACCCCCCGCATCATCGGACGGTCTTCGCCAGCGAAGCCGCCCCCTTGTCAAGACAGGCATCCGTTCATGACACTGGCACCGGCGGCACAAGCATCGGCAGCCCAAACCTCGGCGACGCAGGCTTCGGCGACGCAGTCCCCACCCGGCGCGTCCTCGCCCCACATCCTCTCGATCATGCGCATTCCCGTGGAAGTGCGCGTGTTCCTCGGCGCCGCCTCGATGCCGGTGGCCGATCTGATGCGGCTGGAGCGCGGCGCGGTGGTCCCTCTCGACCATCGCGTGTCCGACCCCGTCGACGTGGTGGTGAACGGCCGCGTGATCGCGCGCGGCGAGTTGATCGCGCTCGACGACGACCCGTCGCGGATCGGGGTCAAGCTGATCGAGATCGTCGGCAGCCCCGACGTCGGTTGAACCGCATCGAGCCCGAACACGGCCTCAAATTTCATTCCACCGCATGATCTTCTCGAAGAAGCCGGCGACTTCTCGGGATCATGCCCGGAGCGGCGCATGACGATGGACGCGACCTACGAGCGGGCCTACCGCTCGCTGAACGGGCCGGAAAAGGTGGCCGCGCTGCTGCTGGTGATGGGCAAGCCGCTCGCCAGCCGGCTGCTCGGGCACTTCGAGCCGGCCGAACTCAAGGACATCACGCGCTCGGCCGCCGAACTCGGCTCCGTGCCCCTCGACCTGCTGGAAGACCTCGTGGAGGAGTTCGCCGGCGAGTTCTCCAAGGCGCTGGAACTGCGCGGCACCGCCGATCAGGCCGAGAACCTGATCGCCGGCGTGCTGCCGCCCGAGCAGGTCGCCGACATCATGTCGGACGTGCTCGGCAACTCCAACAGCTCGACCTGGGACAAGATCGCCGCCCTGCCCAACGAGGTCCTCACCGCCTACCTCGTGCGCCAGCACCCCCAGGTGATGACCCTGGCGATCTCCAAGCTCGCCACCGCCAAGGCGGCGAGCATCCTCGAACTCATGCCGCGCGACGCGCGCAACGCCGTGACCCGGCGCCTGCTCGTGCTCGGTCCCGTGGCCGATGCGGCGCTGCGCGTCATCGAGGTGCGCCTCAAGCAGGACCTGATCCTCAACCCGCCCGCGCCCGCCAGCGCCGGCACCGCGCGGATGGCCGACATCATCAACAAGATGGCGCCCGAGCAGGCCGACGACATCATGAAGGCGCTGGAAACCGACCGGCCGGAAGACGCCGAAGCGCTCAAGGCCAAGCTGTTCTCCTTCGACGATCTCGTCGTTCTGCCGGCGGCGACCCGCCAGGCCCTGTTCGAGAAGGTGCCCAGCGACCGCGTCGTGATGGCCCTTTCGACCGCAACGGAAGAGTTCCGCGCCAACATCCTGTCCTCGCTGACCGCGCGCGCCCGCCGTCTCGTCGAGAACGAGCTGGCCGGGATCGGCACGCCGCCGCCGCGCGAGGTCGCCGCCGCCCGGCGCCTGATCGTCGACACGCTGCTCGGCATGGCCGAGCGCGGCGAAGCCGAACTGCGCGGCGACGACTAGCCGATGGCGGACGGATCCGACGAGGACAAGACCGAGGAAGGCTCGGAGAAGAAGGTCCGCGAAGCCTTGGAGGAGGGCAACACGCCGTTCTCGCGGGAAGCGGCCGTGTTTCTCTCGATGGGCGCGATCCTTGTCCTGTGCTCGCTCACCCTCGCCGGCAGCGCGCGGGTTCTTGCCGGCACGCTGGCGCAGCTGTTCGCCAATCCCGCCCGCGATCCCTTCGCCACGGTGGCCGACGCCAACGCGGTGCTGCGGCTGGCCGGGAGCGCCAGCGCGACGTTCCTGTGGCCGATCCTGCTGCTGCTGATGGTCGCCGGCCTGGTGGCCGGCCTGGCGCAGGGCCTGCCGCGGCTGGTTGGCGAGCGCATCCGGCCCAAGGCCTCGAAGCTGTCGCCGGCGGCCGGCTTCAAGCGCCTGTTCGGACGCGACGGCCAGGTCGAATTCGTCAAGAACCTCGTCAAGTTCGCCATCGTGTCCGGCCTCGTGGGGCTTCTCCTGCGCGGGCAGGGCGAGGCGCTGATGGACAGGCTCTACGTCGATCCGGCCTCGCTCGGCTCCTTCATCCTCGCCCTCGTGACGCGCCTGCTCGCCGGTTCGCTCGTCGCCTATGCCCTGCTCACCGCCGGCGACCTCGTTTGGGCGCGGCTGCGCTGGCGCCGCGAGCTCAGGATGACCCGCCAGGAGCTGAAGGACGAGCTGAAGCAGGCCGAGGGCGACCCCTTCGTCAAGGCCAAGCGGCGCTCGCTCGCCCTGGAGCGCTCGCGGCGGCGGATGATGGCCGCCGTGCCCAAGGCGACGATGGTGATCGCCAACCCCACGCACTACGCCATCGCGCTGCGCTACGTGCGCGAGGAGGGCGGCGCGCCGGTGGTGCTGGCCAAGGGGCAGGACCTGCTCGCCCTCAAGATCCGCGAGATCGCCGAACGCCACGACGTGCCGGTGTTCGAAGACAAGGCCCTGGCAAGGTCGATGTACGACAACGTGCACGTTTCCCAGTTGATTCCCGCCGAGTTCTACAAGGCGGTGGCGGAACTCATCCACTTCATCCAGGCGCGAAACGCGCGCGCGGCACGCACCCCCGATGCGCGCACCCCCGTGAAAGTCTGACATGCGCGAAGCCGTTCTGGGTCAAACTGCCGTGCGCGCCGCCATCCTCGCCGAGGCTCTGGCCGGCACGGTGGCCGAGCTGCGCCTGATCGATCCCGGCGACATGATCAACTACATCCGCCGCGGCCGGTGGGCGGAGATCGCCGACCTCGTGCAGTCGTCGAGCGAGCTGTTCTTCACCGACCGAGCCCTGTCGTTCGCCTGCATGGCCGATTTCGCGATGGACTGGACGAGGCCGCTCTCCATCAGCCTCGACCTCGAATTCCAGCACGAGGACGTGTCCGCCTTCTTCACCCTGCACCTTGGCTGCGACGAGGACCTGGTCGACCTCAAGACGACCTGGTTCGCCTCGACGCCGTCGGACGAAGCGACGGCGACGCGGCGCTTCGCCCAGGCCGTGGCCAGCGCGCGGCTTCCCCCATGCGCGACGTGACGCCGCCCGCCCCCCAGCAGGTGCTGGGGCGCCGCGTGGCGCCGGGGCAGGGGAACAAGGGCGATTTCACCTACACCGTGGTCGAGATCGCCCCCCGGTCCGGCGGCGAACAGCGGAACGACCGCCGCATCCCGACGCGGCTGCACGAGGGCGTGATCGCCGAGCGGGGCCGGCCGGTCGTGGACTGCCGCATCCGCGACCGCTCGCGCGAAGGGGCGCGGCTGCAGCTCGACAAGCAGCGCCCGCTTCCCCGCACCTTTCTGCTGACGGACACGGCGAGCCGCGGCCGCTTCTGGGCCACGGTGATGTGGCAGAAGGGCCGCGACGTCGGCGTCAAGCTGGTGCCGGCGTGAGCGTCGCCGCCGGCCTCACTCGTCGGACTCGTCGGCCTCCGCCTCGACGGCAGCCGCCGAGCCCTTCACCGCCACCGGATCCACGGCGACCTGGCAGGCGTCGCACGAGAACACCTTGCGGCTGGCGATGGCGAACTGCCGGATCGGGCCGCCGCAGCGCGGGCAGTTCGCCTTCTTGAAGATGTTGGTGCGGGCGCCGTAGCGGCCGGGGCCGCGCTTCACCTTGCCCTCCAGCACGCCGTCGACGGTGATGATCGCCCGCTCGTTCACGCCGACCCGCAGCAGCGCGGCCGAGTCGCTCCAGAACGCGTCGAACGCTTCCCGGGTCAGCGAGCGGCCAGGGGTGAGGGGGTGGATGCGCTGGCGCCACAGGATTTCGGTGCGGTAGATGTTGCCGATGCCGGCCATCACCGACTGGTCCATCACGAGCTGCCCCACCGGGGCTCGGCTCCTGCCGATCCGTTCCCAGGCCCGCTCGGGGTCGGCGTCCCCGCGCAGCACGTCGGGGCCGATGCGCGCGATCAACCTGTCGACGGCCGCCTCGTCCAGCACTTCGCAGCAGTTGGGGCCGTTGCAGTCGACGACGTGGGTCGGGCTTTCCAGCCGCACCCGCACCAACCCGCGCGGTTCGGCGGCCGGAACGGGCACGCACAGGAACTTGCCGTAGAGCCCGAGGTGGATGTGCAGCGCGTCGCCGCCGCTGAAGCGGTAGAACAGGTGCTTGCCGCAGGCTTCCACGGCCAGGCAGCGGCGCCCGTCGAGCAGCGCCGCGCCCTCCAAAAAGCGGCCCTGCGGCGAGGACACCTTGACGAGCTTGCGCCGCAGCATCGGCGCCTGGTCGCGCGCCTGGCGGTGGATGGAATGGCCTTCGGGCACGCTGGCTCCGGAACGGGAAAGCCCTTGTCAACGAAACAGGTTCGGGCGCCAAGCCTGCTCGATGCCGCATCGGGTGTGGTCCGAAAACCGCCGCGCACTTTTCGGTCGGATGCTTTATCGGCTCGGCGCGCGCTGCCACGGGGCGGTCGGCGCATCCCGCCAAGCGCGCCAGCCCAGCGGAAGATCGGCCAGCTCGTTCAACGTGGGATCGAGCAGCACCATGCTGCGCAACGACACCACCATCGCCTTCCGCTCGTTCGGAGGGCCGGGCGACCCATCGTGGAACTGCCAGCATCCATCGTCGGCATCGTGCCAAACACCCATGATCCCCGCACGACGGTGAACGATGCTGCGCGTGGTCAGCACAGCGGTGTTCGGGACGTCGAAGAACATCCAGTCGGCGGTCAACGGTTCCATCGGGACACGCCGGCCATCATCGCTCCGCCCTCCACCGTCCACGGCCGCCCGGCCGCCGACGCGGGGGCTGCCTTGCGATCAGGGCCCGGCTCGCGGGGTGCAGGAGAGGAGAGGCCGCCCCATTTGGATCGCAGCATCGCGGCGGCTGCATGGCCGCCGCACCCTCCAGCGAGGCTTCTCATGGCTGCATCCTTGTTCGATCCCATCCGCCTCGGCGCGATCGAGGCGCCCAACCGCATCCTGATGGCGCCGCTGACGCGCGGGCGCGGCACGCGGGAGCACGTGCCGACGCCGCTGATGGCCGAATACTACGCGCAGCGGGCGAGCGCCGGCCTGATCATCTCGGAAGCTACCGGCATCAGCCGGCAGGGGCTGGGCTGGCCCTATGCGCCGGGCCTGTGGAGCGCCGAGCAGGTCGCGGCGTGGCGCCTCGTCACCGCCGCCGTGCACGGCGCCGGCGGGCGCATCGTCGCCCAGCTCTGGCACATGGGCCGCATCGTGCACCCCGACTTCCTCGGCGGCGCGCAGCCTGTGTCGGCTTCCGCCACCACGGCGCCCGATGCCGCCCACACCTACGAGGGCAAGAAGCCCTACGCCCAGGCGCGGCCGCTGCGCGCCGACGAGATCCCCGCCCTGCTCGACGACTACCGCACAGCCGCCCGCAACGCACTCGCGGCCGGCTTCGACGGCGTCCAGGTGCATGCCGCCAACGGCTACCTCATCGACCAATTCCTGCGCGACGGTACCAACAAGCGCGAGGATGGCTACGGCGGCACGATCGACAACCGCACCCGCCTGCTGCGCGAGGTCGTCGGCGCGGTGGCCGACACGGTCGGGGCGGATCGCACGGCCGTGCGCCTGTCGCCCAACGGCGCCATCCAGGGCACCGACGATTCCGACCCGCAAGCACTGTTCGTCGCCGCGGCCGCGGCCCTGTCGCCGTTCGGCCTGGCCTTCCTGGAGTTGCGCGAGCCCGGCCCCGACGGCACCTTCGGCAAGGCGGCGACCCGGCCCGTGGCGCCGCAGATGCGAAAGGTGTTCGCCGGCCCGCTGGTGCTGAACTCGGACTACGTCGGCCCCGACGCCCAGGCGCAGCTCGACTCCGGCGTCGCCGATGCCATCGCTTTCGGCCGCACCTTCATCGCCAACCCCGACCTGCCGCACCGCTTGAAGAGGGGTGTCGACCTGGCCAAGGACGACAAGAAGACCTGGTACAGCCAGGGTCCCGAGGGGTATGTCGATTACCCCACGGCCGCCTGAGGCGAGCGGCGAGCGGCCCTGGTCGCCCTCGTCCCGGAAGGAACTCGCGCGCAACGAGGTGTTCATGAGCCAGTTGTTCCAGCCCCTGCCGTTGGCCGGCATCGAGCTTCCCAACCGCATCGTCATCGCGCCGATGTGCCAGTATTCGGCCGAGGCCGACGGCAGCGCCGGTGACTGGCACGCCATCCACCTCGGCACCCTCGCCCTGTCGGGGGCCGGCCTGCTGATCCTGGAAGCCACCGCCGTGTCGCCGGAAGCGCGCATCACCCCGGCCGACCTCGGCCTGTATTCCGACACCAACGAGGCGGCGCTGGCCCGCGTGCTCGCCGCGATCCGCCGCTACGCCTCCATGCCGGTCGCGATCCAGCTCAGCCATGCCGGGCGCAAGGCGTCGAGCCTGCCGCCTTGGGAGGGCGGGGCGCAGATCCCGCCCGGCGCGCCGAACGGCTGGAAGACCGAAGCGCCCTCGGCCCTGCCGCACGCGCCGGGCGAGGATGCGCCTCTGGCGCTTTCCACCGCCGATATGGCGCGCATCCGCGCCGACTTCGTGCGCGCGGCCAAGCGCGCCGCCCGCCTCGGCCTCGACGGCATCGAGGTGCACGGCGCCCACGGCTACCTCCTGCACCAGTTCCTGTCGCCGCTCGCCAACCGCCGCGAGGACGGCTACGGCGGCAGCCTGGAAAACCGCATGCGCTATCCCCTGGAAATCTTCGAGGCGGTGCGCGAGGCCTTCCCCGCCGAGCGGCCGGTGTGGATGCGGCTGTCGGCGACCGACTGGGTGCCCGGCGGCTGGGACGTCGCCGACACGGTCGCCCTGTCGCGCGAGCTGGAGCGGCGCGGCTGCGCGGCGATCCACGTTTCCACCGGCGGCGTGTCGCCGCAGCAGGTGATCAAGCCGGGACCGGGCTATCAGGTGTCCTTTGCCAGCGCGGTCAAGGCGGCGGTCACCGTGCCGGTGATCGCGGTCGGGCTCATCACCGAGCCCGATCAGGCCGAGGCGATCCTCGCGGAGGGCCAAGCCGATGCTGTGTCGCTCGCTCGCGCCATGCTCTACGACCCGCGCTGGCCCTGGCACGCCGCCGCGAAGCTGGGTGCCCGGGTCAGCGCCCCCAAGCAGTACTGGCGCTCGCAGCCGCGCGAGTACAAGGACCTGTTCGCCGACGCCAGCACCGGGCAGCGGTGATGCGGCGGCCGGAGCCGCGACCGGTCGCCGTCAGAACGTCGTCCCGGCCGGAAAAGGGCGATCCGCCCAGGACGTGGACGCCTCGCAATCGAGGTCGACGTCGCCGCGGATGCCCGCCACGCGCCCGTGCTCGGCATATTGCCACACCAGCCAGCGGCGGGCGCCGTAGGCGACGTTGGGCCGGCCGGCGAGGCCGCGTACCCAGAGCGGATAATCGGTGAGGTCGCCATCCACCACGTCGCGGAACATGTCGCCGGGCACATACAGGATCGGGCGCACGCCGGTGGCCCGCTCCATCGCCGCCAGCACGACCCGGATCTCGGCCAGCGCCGGCTCGCGCGCCACCTTGTTGGGGCAGGAGCGCGAATCCGGGTTCCACTCGATGTCGAGCACCGGGGGCAGGGCGTCGGGGTCGGCCGGCAC
>CAXTMA010000072.1:0-9376 GCA_964245015.1 uncultured Beijerinckiaceae bacterium
TCAGGTTGATGCCCGACAGCGTGGTGCCGATGCCGGCGATCTGCAGCGACCAGATATAATAGTCGACGCCGACGCCGGGGCTGAAGGACGCCTCCGACAGCGGGGGATAATTGAGCCAGGTCGTTCGCGCGAACTCGCCCACGAACAGCGACATCATCACGATCAGCGCGCCCGACACCGTCATCCAGAAGGAGAAGTTGTTGAGGAACGGAAAGGCGACGTCGCGGGCGCCGATCTGGAGGGGCACGACATAGTTCATCAGCCCCGTGACGAAGGGCATGGCCATGAAGAAGATCATGATCACGCCGTGGGCGGTGAAGATCTGATCGTAATGGTGCGGCGGCAGGTAGCCGTTGTCGCTGCCGAAGGCGACGGCCTGCTGCGAGCGCATCAGCAGCGCGTCG
The DNA here is from genome assembly GCA_964245015.1 of uncultured Beijerinckiaceae bacterium. GTDB lineage: Bacteria > Pseudomonadota > Alphaproteobacteria > Rhizobiales > Beijerinckiaceae > RH-AL1. The sequence continues at coordinate 405 of CAXTMA010000072.1, forward strand.
GAGAAGCCGCGCAGCAGCATCACGATCGCCAGTACGATGTACATGATGCCGATCTTCTTGTGATCGACGCTGGTGAACCACTCCCTCCAGAGATAGCCCCACCAGCCGTAATAGGTGATCGCCGCCAGCAGGGCGACGCCGATCACGGCGACGCCGGCGAAGGTCACGAGCAGGATCGGTTCGTGATAGGGGATCGCTTCCAAGGTGAAGCGCCCGAAGATGAGCTGTTGAAGATTCAAATGCGAAAACATCGACGTCCGTCCGAATTGGAGGGGGGCGACAGCCGCGGCCGCCGTTTCAGCGATCGTTCAATTGCGCCGGAGCCGGCGACTGGTTGGGGGCGCCGGGCATGTCGTGACCCTGGCCCGCGTCGGGCGCCGCTTGCGAGTTGATCTGCGGCGCCACCTCGCGGGGCTTCATGCCTTGCGGCTGCACGGCTTCGGTGTTGGGCGGCCGGCCGGAGGCCGGGAAGGTCGCGCCCGGCGCTTCGTTGCCCTCCTTCGCGCCGGCGCTGTCATCGAGCAGGCGCTCGTAGTTCGCCTCGCTGTTCTTGCCGCCGCCGCCCTTGGCATCGATGGTCATCATCTCGCTCTGGCACATCTTGCCAGGCGTCGAGCACATGTTGAGGATGTGGTCGTACAAGTCCGGCCCGAACGACGCGTAATAGATCGGGGCGACACCCTCGCTGGGCTTTTGCAGCTGTTTGAGGACATTCGCGTCCAGCGTCGATCCCTTCGCCTTCACGGAGGCGACCCATTGGTCGAAGCTCTGCTGCGTCACGCCGTGCGTCCCGAAATTCATGTGCGAAAAGCCGGCGCCGCTGTAGTGCGAGGATAATCCATTGTAATCGCCTGCCCTGTTGACCACCACCGACAGCTTGGTTTCCATGCCGGCCATTGCATAAATCTGACCAGCCAGCGCCGGGATGAAGAAGGAGTTCATCACCGTTGCCGAGGTGATGTGGAAGTCGACCGGCACATCGGTTGGCAGCGTCAGGTCGTTGATGGTGGCGATGCCCTGATCGGGATAGAAGAACAGCCACTTCCAATCCAGGGCGACCACCTCGACCGTCAGCGGCTTGACGGCGGCGGTGATCGGTCGCTTCGAGTCGAGCCGCCCGAGGCCGTGCCAGGGATCAAGGACGTGGGTGCTGATCCAGGTCAGCGCACCCAGTGCGACGATGATGAGCAGTGGCGCCGTCCAGATCAGCACTTCGAGCTGGGTCGAGTGATGCCAGTCCGGATCATAGGCGGCGGTCGTGTTGGACGACCGGTACCGCCAGGCGAACGCCAGGGTCGCCACGATCACCGGAACGATGATCAAAAGCATCAGCCCTGTCGAGGCGAGGATGAGGTTGCGCTCGCGCAGGGCGACGTCGCCCGCCGGGTTCATCACGGATTCGCACCCGCCGAGCAGAAGCGCCGGCAGAGCGGCTGCGGTCAGCACGTGGGCGAGGCGGGTCACTTTCATGATCAACGATCCCTTTCGTCCGCGTTCGATACGTTCCAATGTAGGCAGGGGCGACGCAACCCGGAATCGGGCCTTTTGTCCAGACGGCATCAAATGAGGGCTCGGCTGCCCTGCGCCCACCGCGCGTCTTGCCCGCGAGCGTCTTGCCCGCGAGCGACCTGCCTGCTGTAGACCTGCGCGACGCATCGGTTTGAAGACGCGCTGGACGTCGTGACATCCCGCCTTATGCTGCCAACGGGATACGGCGCGCCACGTCGGCTTGCATAGATCGGCTTGCATGGCACCTCGGCTTGCATGCAATGGGTCCCGGGTTCGGGGAGGCTTGAGACATGGCAACCGTTTCAACATCGGGCGCTTCGTCGAGGAGCCTGGAGCGCGATGCGCTGCAGGTCACGGGCGGCCACGGCGGTGCCATCGCGCCGGCCGATGTCGCGATCGGCGTCGTCATCGGACGCACGTCGGAAGCCTTCAACTTCTTCGTCTACGGCATCGCCACGGTGCTGGTGTTCCCGCAGGTGGTGTTTCCATTCGCCAAGCCATCGGCGGCGATCTTGTACGCCTGCCTCGTGTTCAGCCTGTCGTTCTGCGCCCGCCCGCTCGGGTCGGTGGTCTTCATGGAGATCGACCGCCGGTTCGGGCGCGGCACCAAGCTGACGATCGCCCTGGTTCTGCTCGGCGGCTCGACGGCCTCGATCGCCTTTCTCCCCGGCTACCGCGAGATCGGCTACCTGTCGATCCTCGGCCTGATGCTGTTCCGCTGCGGCCAGGGCGTCGCCTTGGGCGGGGCCTGGGACGGGCTCGCCTCGCTGCTCGCCCTCAACGCCCCTCAGAACCGGCGCGGACGCTTCGCCATGATCCCGCAACTCGGGGCGCCGTTCGGCTTCATGGTGGCGGCCGGCCTGTTCGCCTTCTTCCTCCTCAACATCAGCGAGTCGGACTTCCTGGAATGGGGCTGGCGCTACATGTTCTTCGTCGCCTTCGTGATCAACGTGGTGGCGCTGTTCGCGAGGCTCCGGCTGATCGCCACCAAGGAGTTCGCCGAGCTTTACGACAGCCGGGCGCTGCAGCCGACGCCGGTGTTCGCCATGCTGCGCGACAACTGGCGCGTCGTCCTGATCGGCGCCTTCGTGCCGTTGTCGAGCTATGCGCTCTACCACCTCGTCAGCCTTTACCCGATCTGGTACGTCGGCCTCGATCCCCACCGCGACCTCGGTGAGTTCCTGCTCATACAATGCGCCGGTGCCGCCCTGCAGGTCGTGGGGACCGTGGCGTCTGGCGAGATCGCCGATCGCATCGGGCGTCGCAGCCTGATCGGCACCTGCGCGGTGGGCATCGTGGTGCTCGGCCTGATCACCCCGTTCCTGCTCGGCAGCGGGGAGGGCGGCCAAGTGGTCTTCGTGCTGCTCGGCTTCGGCCTGCTCGGCCTGTCGTTCGGCCAGGCCGCCGGCGCTCTGGCGACGAATTTCACCGGCCACAACCGCTACACCGGCTCCGCCCTCACCGGCGATCTCGCCTGGTTGCTCGGTGCCGGCTTCGCCCCGCTGGTGGCGATCGGCGGCTACGAAATCTTCGGCAACTGGGCGGTGTGCGTCTACCTCATTTCCGGGTCGGTCTGCACGCTTGCGGCGCTGGGGATCAATCGGCGCCTGGCGCAACGGGAAGCGTGAGCCGCCGCCGGCATCGGCGGACGCGTGTCCTTCATGCGTCGTGAAGCGCCCGGTACAGCCCGCCGGCTTCGAGGAGTTCCTCGTGGCGACCTTCCTCGGCGATGCCGTCGGATGTCATCACCACGATGCGGTCGGCCTTGCGCACCGTCGCCAGCCTGTGCGCGATGACGAGGCTGGTGCGGCCTTGGCTCAACTCGGCGAAGGATCGCTGGATTTCCCGCTCGGTGGCGGTGTCGAGGGCGGACGTGGCCTCGTCCAGGATCAGGATCGGCGGATCCTTGAGGAAGATGCGGGCGATGGCGAGGCGCTGCTTCTGCCCGCCCGACAGCTTGACCCCGCGCTCGCCGACCAGCGTGTCCATGCCATCGGGTAGGCCGGCGATCATCGCGTCGAGGCGGGCGCGCCTCGCGGCGGCGGCGATGGCCGCGTCGCCGGCGCCGAGCCGGCCGTAGGCGATGTTGTCGCGGATGGTGCCGCCGAACAGGAACACGTCCTGCTGCACGATGCCGATCTGCCGGCGCAGCGAGCGAAGCGTCATCTCGCGAATGTCGAGCCCATCGATCGTGATGCGCCCGCCCTCGACGTCGTAGAAGCGCGGCAGCAGCGAGCAGATGGTGGTCTTGCCGGCGCCGGAGGGCCCGACGAAGGCCACCGTCTCGCCCTTGCGGATCGTCAGGTCGAAGCCGCGCAGCACCGGGCGTTCCGGTGTGTAGCCGAAACGCACGCCCTCGAAACGGATCGCGGCGGCAAGCGGCGCCGCCTCGATGGCGCCGGGACGGTCCGCGACGTCGGGCTCGGTGGCCAGCAACTCGCGGTAGCGGCGGAAGCCGGCGATGCCCTTGGGGTAGCTCTCGATCACCGCGTTGATCTTGTCGAGCGGGCGATAGAACACGCCGAGCAGCAGCAGGAAGCCGACGAAGCCGCCCACGCTCAGGCCGCCTTGCACCACGAAGAATGTGCCGGCCAGCATCACCACGATCTGCACGAAGCGCATGCCGAGGTAGTTCAAGGTGATCGCACCGGCCATGATGCGGTAGGCGTCGAGCTTGGCCTCCTTGTAGGCGCGGTTGTCGGCGGCGAAGAGGCGACGCTCGTGGTCCTCGTTGCCGAAGGCCTTCACCGCGCGGATGCCGCCGATGTTCTCCTCAAGCCGGGCGTTGAAGGCGGCGACGCGCTTGAACTGCGCCCGCCAGTTCTGCTCCATCGCCGTGCCGTAGCGGGCGCCCACCGCGATCACCAGCGGCAGCACGGCGGCGGTGATGAGGGCCAGCGGCCAATGCACCCACAGCATCAGGCTGAAGGCGCCGAGCAGCGTCATCGCGGCGATGAACAGGTCCTCCGGGCCGTGGTGGGCGACCTCGCCGATCTCCTCGAGGTCCTTGGTGACGCGGGCGACGAGGTGGCCGGTCTTCTGCCCGTCGTAGAAGCGGAACGACAGCTTCTGCAGGTGGTCGAAGGCGCGCCGGCGCATTTCCGTCTCGATGTTGATGCCGAGCACGTGGCCCCAGTAGGTCACCACCACCATCAGCCCCGCCGCCGCGGCGTAGATCACCACCAGCCCGGCGGTGGCGAGGGCGATCAGTTCCCAGTCGTGGCGCGGCAACAGCACGTCCACGAAGGCCTTCACCGCCATCGGAAAGCCGAGTTCCAGCAGGCCGGACGCGACGGCGCAGCCGAAGTCGAGGAGGAACAGGCGGCGGTGCGGGCGGTAATAGGCGAGGAAGGCTTTCAGCAAGCGAGAGTGATCCGGCGATGGAGGGAGTCCGGCGGGCATAGCCCATGCCGGTGCCGCCCGGTGTAGCCTCCGCCCGCCGTCGGCGCCAGCGCCGCCGTCACGCGCGCTCGGTCGCGACCAGTCGCGCGACTTCGCGCACGTAGGCGTCGGCGTCGAACTTCTTCAGGCTCGCCAGACCCATCGAGCGCACGGTGCCGTAGACCGGGCGCGGGCCCCAGGGTCGGTCGTGCAGGCCGAACAGCCAGCCGACGTTGGTGAAGGAATTGGCGTCGCGCCCGTCGATGAAGAAGCGGTTGTTGAGGCCGAGCACCGTGGTCCAGGCATCCTCGGGCGTCTTCGACCATTCCACGATCTTCTTGCCCCAGTACATGCGCATGTGATTGTGCATGTAGCCGGTGTCGCGCATCTCGCTCATCGCGGCGTTCCAGTAGCGGTCGTGCGTTTCGCCCCGCTCGAACTGGCCAGGGTCGTAGAGGTAGGGCCGCTTGTCCTTGGCGTGTTCGGCCAGCGCCTTGCGCGCCCAGTCCGGCACGCAGCCATAGTCTGCGTAGCGCGGCTCGTAGAAGACATGGTTGATCGCCAGCTCGCGGCGCACCACGACCTCCTCCAAAAAAGATGTCTTGTCGTCGGCGGTGCCGGCCTTGGCCGCCTTGACGGCGAGCGCCAGCGCAACCGGCGAGATCTGGCCGAAGTGGAGGTAGGGGCTCATGTGCGAGGCGGCGCCGGCTTCCGGCTTGCCGCGCACGGCGGCGTAGTCGGCGAAGGGCTCGCCGAGGAAATGCGTGAGCCGGCGCTCGGCCTCGCTCGTGCCGCCGCGGAAGCGCTTCACCGCGGGCACGCCGTGATCGCACTTCAGATCCGCCACCAGCCGGGGCACGTCGGCGAGGTCGAGGGTGCTTTCCGCCTTGAGCCTGTCGCGCAGGCCGGCGGGGAGTTCGCCGGCCTTGTGCCGCACCGGGCTCGCCTTCAACGGCACGAGGTACTCGTCCATCAGCCGGTTGATCTTCGGGCGGATCGTGCGCGCGGCGTATTCGTGCTTGGGCGAGGCGGTTTCCACCGGCACGACCACGTCGCCCTCGACCTGCACGACCCGGCACGGCGAGCGCCTGGCGAAGTCCTCGTAGAAGCGCCTGATCGGGGCGAGGTAGTTGCGGTCGCACACCACCAGCGCGGCATCGGCCGCGTAGCGCAGCGCCGTTTCCACCGGTCCGCCCTCGCGCCGGGCGACGAAGGCGATGCCGCGTCTCTCCAGCTCCGGCCCGACCTCCGTCAGCCCTTCCAGCAGAAAGGTCCAGTGCCGCGCGTTGACCTCGGGAAATCCCTCCGCGATGCCATAGCACACCACCACCGGCAGCTTGAGGCGGTTGGCCTCGTCAATGGCGTGCTCCAGCGCAGGGTTGACGCGGGCGCGCTGCGACAATCCCATCCAGTAAAGGACGTAGGCGCCCTTCTCGTTGTGGGGCGCGTCCTTGAGGACCTTGAGGCGGCTCGGCTGGATCATGCCGGCACCTTGCCGCCGAACGGCGGCGGGTGCCACAGCCAAGCGCGGGAAGGCGCGCGACAGGCTCCCGCACCATGCCCGCCGACCGGCACGCGCACGCTTTGTCGCGGGCCGGCCGCGCCGTGGCATGCGTATGCTGGCGGTGAACGGCGCGTGTTCCCGATCGCGACCAAGCTAGAGCATCGGACCCTAAATCGGACCCGGTCCGATGCTCTAATTTGTTGTATCGCATCGGATTTGTCCGAAAACCGCTGCGCACTTTTCGGTCCGATGCTCTAGGGAAGTGCAACTATGGCCCTGCTCATCGCCTCGGCTTTCCTGTGGATCGGCGTGCACGCCGGCATCGCCGGCACGACCGTGCGCCGCGCGGTCGCCGGGCGGATCGGCGACGGCGCCTTCCGCGGCATCTTCTCGCTGCTCTCGGTCATCGCCATCTCCGCCCTGGTGGCCAGCTTCAACCGGGTGCGGGCCGTCGATCCCGTCCGGCTGTGGAGCGCGCCGCAGTGGCTCGGGCCGGTGCTGGTCGGCCTGATGGCGCTCGCCTTCGTGCTGCTGGCGGCGTCCGTGACCACGCCGAACCCGACGGCGGTCGGCGGCGAGAAGGTGCTGGCGCGCGAGCCGGCCGGCATGCTGCGCATCACCCGTCATCCCATGCTCTGGGCCTTCACCATCTGGGCGGCGGTTCACGTCGTCGGCAACGGCGACCTCGCCTCGCTGCTGTTCTTCGGCGCCTTCGGCGTCACGGCGCTGCTCGGCATGCCGTCCATCGACCGCAAGCTCGCCGCCCGCGACCCCGCCGGCTGGCAGGGCTTGGCGCAGCGCACATCCATCGTGCCCTTCGCGGCGGTGCTCGGCGGGCGCAACAGGCTCGCGCTCGGCGAGATCGGCCTCGTGGCCCCGCTCGCCGGCCTCGCCCTGTTCGCCGCCCTGCTGTGGTTCCACCCCAGGTTGTTCGGGGTGTCGCCGTACCTGTGAGAGCGCTCGCGGGAACGCCAGGTCCTTCGGACGAGATCACGCGTTGAAGGTAAGTAACCGCTAGGCCGCCACCCAGTTGCCGTGGAAGCCGGGCGGTACGCGCGCGGGGATGTGGACGGTGGCCACCGGCGCGTCCGCGAAGCGTTGCGCGTCGAGGATGGCGAGGTCGGCCGTGTTCTCGCTCGCGTTGACAACGAAGCCGACGAGCCAGCCCTCGTCCTCGCCGGCCCGGCTATGGCGCGGCACGAAGACGAACTCGCCGGGATGGCGGTTCGCGCCGAAGTCGTGGCGCTCGCGCGTGCCGGCGACGAGGTCGTGCTTGTAAAGGTGCGTCGCCGTGAGCAGCTCGGGCACGACCTCGTCGGGCAAGCCGAGCGCGTAGCTGTATCGGTAGGGCAGGCCGATGCGGCGATCGTCGGGGCGGGGGAACTCCTGCGGCGACGGGTCGATCATCCGACGCTCGGCCGTGCGGGCGACGGGATCGAGCGTCCAGCGCTCGAAGCCGCGCGGCAGCCCGTCCGGCCCCTGCGTGTTGCCGGCGAACATGCGGTCGTAGGCCACCGCGTCCAGCACCACGCGCCCGTCCGCATCGTCGAAGGCGTTGGCCGTGTGGAAGATGTAGCAGGGCGGCACCGCGATCCAGACGATGTCGGCGACCCCGCCCTCGCGCGGCAGCAGGCCGATCCGCGCCTCGTGCGAGGGATTCCAGCGGAAGGGAAAGGTTTCGCCGGCGATCAGCGCCCCCATCGAGAAGGTGACGGGCAGGTCGAGGATGACGACGTAGCGACCGGTCACCGCGCAATCGTGGATGGACGGGCCGTGCTGCACGGGGATGCGCAGCTTGCGCCGTACCGCCCCGTCGGGGCCGACGACGACGTGGCGGATCGTGTCGGGATCGGTCGCCTGATAGGTGATGGCGTGCAGCTCGCCGGTGGCGGGGTCGCGGTGGGGGGGGGCGGTGAAGGTCGCCTCCAGCGTGCCGCCGAAGTCGTCGTAGGCCTGGGCATCGAGGTCGGCCGATAGGCGCACCGGCGTTGAGCCGGCCTCCACCAGCGCCCACGCCGAGCCGGCATGGCCGATGACGTTGGTGTTGACGGTATCCATCGTGCCGTTGCGCGGCCCCGGCGCGGGCGGCACGCCGAGCGCACCGCCGACGCTGCGCGAGCGGATCCAGCGGTTGCGATACCATAGCGCCCGTCCGCCCTTCAGCCGGACGCCGTGGACCATGCCGTCGCCGAGGAACCAGTGGTGGCTTTTGGGATCGCCCTCGACCGGGTTGGGGCCGATGCGGAGATAGCGACCGTCGAGCTCGGGCGGGATCGTGCCGGTGACGGCGAGATCGTCGAGGCTCAGCTCGGCGCGCACGGGCGCGTGCAGGCCGGTGAGGAAGGGATGCGGCGCTTCGGGCAGGGGCAGACGACGGCGGTTGAAGGCGCCGAGCCTGGTGGCACCCTCGCCCACGACCTTGCGGATGATCTGTTCGACGGCACCGGCCATGACGTGGATCTCTCCAGGAACCGGCCCTGATATCACGTTCGCATCGCAGCCGCGCGAGCGATGAGCTGCGCCGGCGCGCCGCACGTTGGAATAAAGGCAGAGGTTTGGCCCCGTTCCTGCCACCGGC